>NZ_AKWZ02000010.1:338000-676000 GCF_000306235.2 Leptospira fainei serovar Hurstbridge str. BUT 6 | reverse complement strand
GAATCATTATGGCGTTTCGCTCAGAACTTGTATGGATTGCGACGGTCGTCGCGCTTTTAGGCGGTGTATTTTTGTTCTTAGCAAGCGCACTTCTTTTATACGAAAGTCGGTACAATCTGCGGTTCATCAGCGGACAAATCGATTTTGCGGAGTTTTTGGAAGATAAAATAGGTGAAAAGAAGAAGTGATTTGAAAGTGGAGCCAGGCCAAAACTTGACAAATCTTTCCGATCAAATATCTTAATCCGATGAATCAAATAGGAAATCCGATTTGAAAGTTAAGTTTTTTATACCTCTATTCGTTTCTCTCTTTTCAACCCTGTTTTTTGTTTCACCAATTTCTGCGGACGGTTGTTACTTGTGTGCGGTCGGGAGTTCCGACTCTTGTCGGGATTATTGTAGATTCTCCGGAGCGGAATCTTTTGACACGCGTAAGAAATGCGAGAATAAAGGTTGTAAAGTGACCGGAACAGCTTCTTGCCCCACAGCTTCTAACTCGAAGGTTTGTTCTGCGATTCTCTCGGATAGTACTGTGGATCGAATTTTCGCTCTGCGGTAATTTTTTTGCGGTCCCCACCCTTTTTGGGCGGGGGCCGGATCGGCGGAAGTACCGAAGCGAGTCAAACTTCGGTTAATATCATATAATTCTTTTTTTTGCAATGCGTTTTTTTGGACTCCATATGTTGGAGCTCCCACGCAAGGAAAGGAGCTTTCTCTCAGGTAGTTTATACTTCTTTGAGATACAGAGTCGGACTTCGGTCCCATTCTCCTCGAAGAGTCGTAAAATACATAACCACTACGGAAATGTTAGTAGCGAAATACGTTATTGCGACTTCCAGCCAAGGAACCGTACTTTCTATTTCGAAAATAAAATCGGAGAGCAAAGAAGAGGCTATCCAGACCGATCCGAACGCCAAGAGAAACGACGTGTGCGAAAGTACGAGAGCTTCTCCCAAAAAATATCTTCCTAAAAACGCTTTAGTTCCACCGAGAATCCGTAAAAGCGATGTTTCTTCCAACCGTTCCTTCCGGCTTAGTTCCAAGGAAGCTAAAATCAATAGTAAGGAAGAAACGACGATTAGTCCGGTCATCCATCGAATCGCGAAGGATATTTTCTCGAGTATACCGAGAAAGGATTGAACAGCTTTTTCCGTATCGATAACCGTAAGATTCGGGAATTCATTTAATAATTCCTTTTGAAGGTTATATCTTTCTTCGGGAGACTCGATTCTAAACGAACTGAGAAAAAACTTAGGCGCTTTTTCCAAAATACCTCTTGAAAAAATCACAACGAAGTTCGGTCTCATATCCGACCAATTTACGGTTCTAAAATTGCGTATGATTCCAGTGACTTCGACGCCACCTATGGAAAAAGTGAGTTTGTCTCCTAATTCGACTTTCAGGTTTTTAGAAAATTCCTTTTCCACCGAGATTTGATCTTCTTCTCCCTTCCTCCAAAAATCACCGTCTGAAACTTTCTCGGTCGGGTATGGAGTTTCGCGATAAGATAAAAAGTATTCCCTAGTCCTTGCTGTCGACCTCCAATCCCTTCTAAGCGCAGATTCTTCTACCTCCTCTTTCTTGATCGCTTCTCCGTTGATTCGGGCGAGTCTGGCTCCGATCACCGGGGAAGTAAGTAATTTATCCGCTTGATGATTCGAAGCTGATTGTAAAAAGAAATCGAGTTGCTCGGGGCGAATGTCCATAACGAACATATTAGGTCTTCTTTCTTTGTCTTTTGCACCGCTATACTCAAGAAGACTATCGCTTACAAATAGACTCAGCAAAAGTACGAATAAAGAAGAACCTAATCCGACTGAAACCCAGGATAACCCCGTTCGAGGTCGATCTAATTTTCGTAATGCCATACGAATGCTCGGGCCGAATTCGAATCTATTCAATACGAACGATAATATTTTTCTGATAAATAAAGTTCCCACATAAATGAGCAATGGCAGGAACAATAGTAAGCTGCAGAGAAGAATTCCTTTGATCCAATCTCCCGTTTCCCACCATGCTAAGGCGAAAAAAACAAGATAAACCGAAACGAAAGAAATCACTTGCCGTATTTCGAATTTCGGAACGGTGTCCAGTTCATCGGCAAAATCGGCGCGAAGCGCATAGAGAGGACTTAGCGTTCTCGTTTTTGCCAGCGAATCCCAAGCGGAAGCCAACGGAACAACCCAGGCTAAAACGAATCCCCAGAGTAGAGTGCGAGCGCTCGGAATCATTTCAGGTTGAAAGAGGAATTCTTTGGAGGCAAGATTCGGAATTTGATATTGCACGAATATTCCCAAAACAAATCCTAAAATTGCTCCGATCGTAGATAGCAATAACAGCTCTCCTATAACGAGGGTCACGACTAAATTCGGGCTCGCTCCTAAGCACTTGTAAATTGCCAAGGCATTCGCTTTAGTTCGGATTCCTGCCCGACTAGAGAGTAGAATCGAAATGCCGCCAAGGAAAAAAGCGCAAAGTGCGAGTAGTGAAAAGAAATCCAATGTATTCGCTAAAAATTTTTGCGAGCCAGAATTCGCTTCGGTACTTTCATAGAGAATGAGATCATTTTTGGCGAATTCCTTAAAATTAGTTTTTTTGAATACGGAGGCATCGGATTGCGTCGGAAGCAATATCGGATTCTGATAACTTATACGGGATCCTCTTTGTTCAAGACCTGTCGCTTCCAAAGAATTCTTATGAAGGATGCAGCTCGGCGCCATCGACATAAAACTTCCCGCAAGTCCGGGTTCCTTTATAATCCTTCCTTTGAGCCGAAGTAATGATTCTCCTAATTGTACCGAATCCCCGACTTTCAATTTGAGATTTTTGATTAAACTCTCTTCTAACAGCACTTCTCCGGGCTTCAATCTCCTGTAAAGGCCGGGAGGAGAAGTTACGATATCGCCAAAATACGGATATTCTCCTTTGATAGCTTTGATAAGAGATAGGGCGGAATCCTGGGTTTCAGGATTCCGTAGCATGGATGGAAACTGAACTAATTCGGAGGATTTTGTCCCATTAGGTAGTATTCGATCCAAGAAGGCTTTTTGTTCATCCGTGAGCGGCGAACTAGAGGTCGCGATTAAATCCGCGCCAAGGATATTTTTAGCCTCGTTTAAGATAGCTTTAGAAAGCTGCTCCCGATAGGAATGAACGGCGAGAACGGCCCCGGTGCCGAGAGCCACCGCTAAGATTACTTGTAGAGAGGAGGTTTTTCTGAACCTAATTTCCCGAAACATCGCTCGAATAAAGAAATTTCGATTCATTTCTTTCTCCTCGGGACGGCCTTCTTTTTAGCTGCAGAGCCGGCTTTCTTGGATTTTAGTTTAGGATTTATCATAATAGATCCGTCCCGCATTTCCAAAATTCGATCCGCTAGCGCCGCCACCTGCGGATCATGAGTGACAACCAATAATGTCGATTTTCGGGTTTTATTCAGTTCTTTTAATAAAGACATGATTCTGTCCCCGTTCTTTCTATCCAAGTTTGCCGTCGGTTCATCCGCAAATAATAATTTCGGTTCGTGGATGAACGATCGCGCAATAGCGACCCTCTGCTCTTCTCCACCTGATAATTGACTAGGAAAGTTATAAGCTCTCTGTTCCATTCCAACCTTCGATAACCAAAATTTTGCCCGCTCTTGAATTTCCTTTTCGGAAAGGTTTGTTGTCAAAGCAAGTGGAAGAGATACGTTTTCCAGAGCGTTTAACGTTTTGATCAGCTGAAAGTTTTGGAATACAAACCCGATCTTCTCTCCTCTGATCTTTGCCAGCTCATCCTCCTTCTTATCCATAAGCGATACGCCGTCTAAAATCACGTTTCCACTATCGGCTTTATCTAATCCTGCCGAGATCGCTAGCAAAGTGGATTTACCGGAACCGGAAGGACCGACGATCGCGACGAACTCTCCTTCTTTTACTTCGAATTCTACATCTGCTAATACGCGGAATTTCTCTCCCGCGATCGTGTAGGATTTATTTAACTTTGATATTGATAACAACGTGATACCTTCCTCAACCTTTGACTGACCTAAACTCGGCACTTGATGGAAATTTATTTCATCATCAAAAAACTTACACTTGAAAAACTATTCCAGTCCAGAGCTAGCTTGGAATTTTTTTTCGAAAAATTTACTGGCATTTTCGCGATCGCTCTTCTTAATTTTTTTTGACTCTAGAATCGGTCGATTTTATAAAGTAACTCTCGACCTTCGGAGAGTCGGTTCTGAAATAGGAAACTGATCTCAGACTTATTGACACTCCGTAAATAAAAAGAACCTCGATGGAATTTTCTGGGAGCAAAATGCAATTATTAACAGTGACGGATTTGAACGAACAGGATGCGGAAATTAATCGAGCTCATGAAAAGAAGCTGTCTTGCAAGGGATGTGGTAAGTTAACTCCTCATCTCTTTCAATACGATCTCTGTCGTGATTGTCTCAATCAAGCTTTTCGTAGATTAATTAAAGTAATCGATTCCGTTCGTAAGTAAAAATACTACAAAACAAGTATCCTGTGTCACCGTCTGAGCCTCCTTGGCAAAGAAGAACGACTATAAAGCCGGTTTTCGACCGGCTTTCTTCGTTTCAGACCGAAAAACCTAACTCAGGTTCCTCTTTTCCTGATGGAAAGTTCTAAAGAAACATCCCTAACGGTTCAATTAGAAGATTATCTTAGAAAGGATATTCTCAAAAAAGAATTGGATTCTGGACCGGAGTAAAAAACCTCTCGGTATGGACTATCCGTTCAAGGAAATTGAACCAAAATGGCAATCCTTCTGGGAGAAGAATTCTTCTTTCAAAACAGACCTCCGTTCTTCTAAGCCGAAATTCTATTGTTTAGATATGTTTCCTTACCCCTCAGGTGCAGGATTGCATGTTGGGCATCCGGAAGGATATACCGCTACCGATATTGTTTCACGTTTTAAGAGGATGAAGGGTTTTGAAGTCCTCCATCCGATGGGTTGGGACGCGTTTGGATTACCGGCGGAACGCTATGCGATGCAAACGGGGATTCATCCGGCGATGACAACGAAGCAAAATATCGACAATTTTCGCCGCCAAATCAAATTGATCGGGCTTTCCTACGATTGGGATCGGGAAATATCGACGACCGACCCGAAATACTATAAGTTTACTCAATGGATATTTCTAAAACTCTACAACTCTTGGTACGATTTCTCCGCAAAAAGGGGGAGACCGATCGGCGAGCTGGTTGAACGTTTTACGACAAACGGATCTTCCGGATTCGATGATTTAGAGTCGTTTACATCTTCGGATTGGTCTAGGTTTAGCGAATTAGAACGCGAAACGATTCTATCTAAGTTTCGCCTCGTTTATCAAGCTGAGATTCCGGTAAATTGGTGTCCAGGTTTGGGAACCGTTCTTGCTAACGAGGAAGTGGAAGAATGGGTCGGCAAAGGTTATGAAGTAGTTCGAAAACCGATGCGCCAATATATGATGCGAATTACGGCGTACGCCGAACGGTTACTAGAGGATTTAGCCCTTGTCACTTGGCCTCAATCGACTCTGGAAATGCAAAAAAATTGGATCGGTAAAAGCGAAGGATTGGAGCTTACGTTTCCTTTCGAACCGAGTACAAGATCGAGATTCGAAGCGGCAGTATCAAAATCGGAGATTCCGCTTTCGGCGCAGAAGGATTATAACTACGGCGGAGTTCGAGTCTATACTACCCGACCCGATACGATTTTCGGCGTCTCCTATATGGCATTGGCTCCGGAGCATCCGCTAGTCGATTTGATTTCAACCGAGGATCAGTGGACAAAAGTTCAAGAGTATAAAAAATCCACGTCTCTTAAGAGCGATCTAGATAGAACCGAACTTTCAAAGGAAAAGTCCGGAGTATTTACCGGAGCTTACGTTCTAAACCCTGCCGATCCTTCTAAAAAAATTCCGATTTGGATCGGAGACTATGTTTTGTACGGATATGGAACGGGCGCTATCATGGCTGTTCCGGCCCATGATCAGCGGGATTACGAATTTGCGAAAGCATTCGGGCTGGAGATTTTGCCCGTTATCGAAGGGGAGATTTCCCTGGGAGCTTTTGATTCAAAGGAATCCAAGTGTATTAATTCCTCTTCCGGCGAAGTGAACCTTGACGGATTCGGATATAAAGATGCTTTTATCAAAGCGTCCGATTGGGCGGAAAAGAAAGGAATCGGTAAGCGCAAAACGCAATTCAAGTTGCGAGATTGGTTATTTGCGAGACAGAGATATTGGGGAGAGCCGATTCCACTCGTTCACTATCCTTCCGGAGTAACTCGTCCGATCGATGAGTCCGAGCTTCCATTAGAACTTCCGAATTTAGCGGAATTTAAACCTTCCGGTACTGGCGAATCTCCCTTAGCTTTAGCCGGGGATTGGCTTAAATACAAGGATCCCAAAACCGGCGAAATCGGCGTTCGGGAAACGAATACTATGCCGCAATGGGCCGGATCCTGCTGGTACTATTTAAGATATATTGATCCGAGTAACCCGAAAGGATTCGTGGATTCCAAATTGGAAAAAGATTGGATGCCGGTGGATCTATACGTCGGCGGTGCCGAGCATGCCGTTCTCCACCTTCTCTATTCCAGATTTTGGCATAAAGTTCTCTTCGATTTGGGATATGTAAGCACGCCGGAACCGTTCAAGAAATTGATTCATCAAGGTCTGATCTTGGGAGAGGACAAACGCAAGATGTCCAAATCTCTCGGAAACGTCATCAATCCGGATGAGGTTGTTCAAAATTACGGTGCCGATAGTTTGCGGCTATTCGAAATGTTTATGGGTCCGTTTGAAATGGTTAAACCTTGGAGCACTCGAGGAGTGGACGGCGTTTTTAGATTTCTTAATCGGGTCTGGAGATTGTACCATGCAAGTCCGAATGAATCATTTCGTTTAGACGATGTCGATCCGAACGAAGATGAACTTCGTATTTTGAACAGAACAATCAAGAAGATCGAAGATGATATTCATAATTTTTCATTCAATACCGCAATCTCGCAATTGATGATTTTTGTGAATGAATTCACTCCGAGCGAACGAAGACCGCGTAAAATCCTGGAGCCATTCCTTCTATTGGTCGCCCCATTCGCTCCTCATATCTCCGAAGAACTATGGGAACTTAGCGGTAAAAAGGGCAGCCTGACTTACGAAGCGTTTCCGACGGCGGATCCGAAATATCTAGTCGATGATGAAGTTTTGATAGTCGTTCAAGTGAACGGAAAGCTTCGGGCCGATTTCAAAGTTCCGAAAGAAATAAGCCAGGAAGAAGCCTTGAAACTCGCGAAGTCTCTGGAAAAAATACGTCCTTTCTTAGACGGAAAACAAATTCGCAAGGAAATATACGTCCAGGGTAAATTAGTAAATTTAGTCGTCGGTTAATGGCGAAGACCGAAAATTGCTTTCCTAACTGACTGTGTCGACGATAGTTCTGGTCGCACGCGATCTTCCGATTCCTAAAAAACAATTTCAAGAAGGGAGTAGTTTCCGTAAAAGGAAAATCAAAGCCGATTCGGATATATCTTTTAAGAGATTTAACGAAATAAATTCGTTCAGATGGGTTCCATTTTAGATCGGCCTTAATCGAGGTTTCGAAAACGAAAATTATTCCACTTCCACAACTTGAGCGGATGCCGCATTGGTTTTTACGGATTCGATTCCGTGTAGGCAAGCCTGCTTAGATTCGTAAGCTTCGCTAGCTGCGATAATTTCTCCGTTTCCTGCCTTTAAGCGAAAGCGAAACTTGCCTCCCTTGTCGGTGTACACTTCAAATTTAGCTGCCATAAAAACCTCAATAATTTATTTAATTTTTTATAAGACTCATTGAGGGAACTGTCAAGATAAATCGAAACCTATCGTTAAGTGTAGAAGAAAAACGTAATTAACTAAAATTCTTTTCGAATTTTTCAAAGAGAGGATGTCTCGGTTGGGTTAAAGCTTCGAAAAAATCCGAACGAAGGTATCAATCGGTAATTTCGCTAAGACGGAAAACTCGATAAGTGAAAGCTATCTTAAAAGAATAAAAGCTAAAAGCCCTGCAAGAAGCACTACGCCGACTATAATAAAGTAGTTGAGCGTGTTTCCGGAATCGGACGCTGACTTACCTCCGCTCATCCCCGGAGGTCTCGGGGTTGTGGCGCTTTTCGGGCGCGCTAAGCGAACGGGACTTTCTTCAAACGCCTGCAATAGCACGCCAGCCGGACCCTTTGCAAAAATATGATATTCATTCTTGCCCGAAGCAATCGATATGAAGGAACCGACCACGGGTTTTGTATTTCCGTTTTGATCTATTGCGCCCAGAGTTTTCGCCAAAGCTTTCTCTTCAGGCGAGTTATTCGGAAGTTGGAATAATATCTTATCGCCTTCTATCAGATCGTCGAAATCGATCCCGTTTACCGGGGAAAGAATAGTCTTTGCGGCTACCACTCGACCGAATCCTTTCCGAATCGCTTCGATTTGACGTTGAACGGCAGCTTTTTCAGGATCTAAAGTTCCCGCCGATAGAGCGGCAGCTTCTCCTTCTTCGGGGGGTTTGAGGATCGGAGAAAGAACTCCGGCAAAAATATTTTTTCCACGATTTCTGATGCTCGATACGAACTCTACGTCTGCTTGTACCCGCACCATGTTGATCTTCATGCCCAACTTGACTTGATTTTCTAAAAGATTAACGAGCGCCGTAGTATCGTTTCGTTCCCAGAGTGGATAATAATTTTCTAAAATTTGTTTGTTTAATTTCGTATGTAGAATTCGACCGATTTGTTCGGACAAGCCCGGATCCGCAGCTTCTTCCCTAGCTGCTTCCGCCATATCATGAGTTATCTGTCCGAAATCTTCGAACGTTCTGATTTTACGAATTAAAGAGGAATTTGAGAATAAAGAATATAATTCTATGAACTCATGTTTAAATCTGGAGATGAGTCCGACAACGATGCCCGCCCTATTTTCAACGTCGATCCGAAGTTTTATAAGGTATGCATCCTTTAATTTTCCTTGGATCAGTTCGATTGCCTGCTCCTCGGTAAGGACGGATTCGAAAGCCAGGTTCATTAAATTTGCCTGTTCTTGGAGTTTACTGGTTTGCGAGTTTTGTTCCATACTTCCTAAGTCCAATCGATACTAAGACTTTTCCCTATCCTGAGAAACTTCGAGTCTTCTCTTGTAACCATTTTTGATATCGATGTCTTCTTGGCACGTAATTCTCGTTCAAGGGAATCTCAACTCGAGCAACTGTGCGGTTCTCCGACTTGCGGCTGTAAATGGTAAACAAATGCCTGTCATAGCCGCTTTGGGCTACTAGAATCTCAACCATGGTGATACCCATTCCGGCACCCTCGGTCGTATCTCCGTACTTCATATAGTACTCGAAGAGATTGTCAAATTCTTTAGAGTGCACGAACTTCTCTCGGATCCTTTTTTCTTCTCTTAACGCCAAAGTGAAATTGTTCTGAACGAGAAGAATAATTCGATTTCGGTTAAAACTTAATGTCACTTTAACGAAGAGACCGTTTTCCTTCATTTTACGTCGATAATACGGAAACTTACGACTGACTAGGTTTTCTTTAAAGGAAGTCATTCCTTGGTCGTAAAGATCCGGATCGTCGATATTTAAGCCTAATTCGCGAAATAAGACCCGCTTAATCGCCGCTTTAGTGGCATTGACGATCAATTCCTTTGCCGAGGTAAAAAGAAGTTCGATCAGATCTTCTCTTCCATACTTGGCTAAAACGCTGTAAATTAGGTGTTTGAGCTTAGCTTCGCCATTATTGCTCAAGACATAGGTGATTATTGAGACGGGCTCTTCTTTCTTTACGGCCGTTTCAATTTCGAACAGGAATTCCTGGGAAAACTCCTCAATTCCTTCATTCATTCGGATTATCGATTATATTTATCGGGCCAAGCTTTCGAGAAAAAAACAATAGTCTCCGAGGAAAAAATGGCACTAAAAAAGGGGGAACTTTGAGAAATTTCAGCCCTTTGATTGTAGGAATTTACCGATCTCATCCATCACCTTTCCGACTTCCGGCTTACAAACCCGAATTTGGTTCGCTAAACCTGGGGTTGTACCCGAAATTTTACCTTCGTGGAATTTGAGCTTAAATTCGGTAAATTTTAAGCCGTGAGCCGTAGAGATTACCACTACTTTCTCCCCTTTTCGGACGACACCTTTCGAAAGTAATTTGTATAGAGCTGCGATTGCAACTCCGGTATGCGGATCATTGTAGAGACCGTATAAATCCGTTCGAGCTGCGGCGTCTGAAAGTTCAGCCTCACTAGCTTGCTCTACTATGCCATTAAACGTTTTTAAGGTTTTAATCGCCTTTTGAACGGAAACCGGATTACCGATTTGGATTGCAGAAGCCAATGTCGGCTTTGCTTCCACAGGATTAAATTCCTGAAAGTTAGTTAAATACGAGAGATAGAGAGGATTTGCATGTTCGGCCTGAGCTAAGACGATTCGAGGCAATTTGTTTATCAAGTCTAGGTTCTTTGCCATCTCAAAGCCGGCGCCGAGAGCGGAAACGTTTCCTAGATTTCCACCAGGGATGATGACCCAATCCGGAACTTCCCATTCCAATTGCTGAACAATTTCCGGAGCGATCGTTTTCTGCCCTTCAATTCGTAAACTGTTCATAGAATTCGCGAGATAAATTCCCGCTTGTTTAGTTACTTCTTTCACGATTTTCATGCAACCGTCAAAGTCCGTTTCCAACGCGATCACTTTTGCTCCGTTAGAAACGGGTTGGATCAGTTGCGCTTGCGATACTTTGCCCGCAGGTAAGAAGATAATTGCGGGAATACCGGCCTTAGCAGCATAGGAGGCGAGGGCGGCAGAAGTATCTCCCGAGCTTGCACAAGCGACGGCGCGAATATTTACTCCGTTACTCAGCATATGCTTAACCTGACTCAAGAGAGCGGTCATTCCTAGATCTTTGAATGAGCCGGTGTGGGAAATCCCACACTGTTTGATCCAGAGCCCTCCCAGACCCAGGTCCTTGGTCAGCCTTTCCGACGAGAATAGATGAGATAGACCTTCGCCGGAGCTGACAATATCCTTATCCTCCACATGCGGAAGGACCCATTCCCGCTTATTCCAAATCCCGGAACTATTGGGGAACTTTACCGAGCGAAATCGAAAGTCGAATAAATCCTTCCACTCCTTTCCCGACTTTTCTTTTAAGGCTTCTATATCATGCGAAACCTGTAAAAGACTGCCGCATTTGCGGCATTCATAGACGATATCATTCAAATCATAGGTGGTTCCGCAGGCATCGTTAATGCAGCGAAATTCCGCCTTATACCTGGTAAGGGTAGAGCTCATACTTTAGATAGAGTTCAGGATGTCCTTTTTTTTGGAATCAAATTCTTCCTGAGTGATTAACCCCTGATCGAGCATCGTTTTCAGTTTGGCAAGCCTTGCCGTCGCATCGTTTTGTCCGTTCGCGGCCGCATTATTATTCTGGTTTTGACCCATCATATTCGCCATCATGTTTGCCATGTTCATTCCCATACCGAGCCCCATTCCGGCCGACATACCTTCGCCGGCATTACCTCCGGGGTTGCCCGCTGCAGTTTCTCCGATATCAAGCATTCTCTTTTGCTGATACATTCCGCCGAGTGTTTCGATTTCGAATTTATCGGTGAGGACCTTCTGGATTTTCTGGAAATTAGGATCGTTTTGATCGAAGTTAATCGACTGAACCAGAAAATCTACGACTTCGATTCCATATTTTGCAAAGTCGGGTTGAACCTTGGTTTTTCCGGCAGAAGAAGCTTCGTCCAAATGCTGGCTTAATCGAGTAATCGGTTCTCCGCTCTTGAGAACTACTTCGGCCAGAAAATCGCTGAGTCGAGTAATTACCATCGGTTTCAGAAGATTATCGACTTCGTCGGTGCTGTAAGCGCCTTTCGCTCCAACCACCGTCGTAGCGAAAGATTTGGAATCGATTACTTTAATATTATAAGTTCCGAATGCTCTGACGCCCAAAGTGATCATGTACTTCGGATCTTCCACTTGGATCGGAGCAGGCGTACCCCATTTTAACTGAACTAAAGCCTTATTTACATAAACGACTTCCGCGGTAAAAGGAGTTTGTCCTCCAAAAGGAAGATTCACTAATTTTTCCAAAATCGGAACGTTCCCGGTTTTAAGAGTATGAGTGCCCGGTCCGAATACGTCTAAAGCTTTGCCTTCTTTAAAGAAGATGACCTCTTGGCTTTCGTTTACGACCAACTGACCGAACGTGCTAATATCATTTCTGGGAAATTTCCAGACAAGTTCGCCCGGATTTCCTTCGTACTTGATTACGTCTATTAATGCCATATTTACTCCTTGGAAAGATATTATCTCGGATTAGATTTCGGGGAAACTAAAAAACAGACGAAATTATTTCTTGAGAAATACATCTCGTCTTTTTTTAAGAGCTTCGTCAAATTGGTCGAGTTCCGATCGAAACTGACTCACCCAATCTCTGATTGTTTCGGCGGAGTCTGTCGCTTTCAGACCGTTTGAACTAGCTTTCGCAATTAATTCTTCCGTATGTTGTAGAAGCGAATAATCCCATTCAGCAAGGGCTTCTAACTCGGCTTCGCTTGCTTTAAAACCGCTACCTAACCCGTTGAGTCCGTAGCTGGCACCCGATATCTCATTCTTTAATCTTTCTATCAATGAAAGTAAGATCTCGGTCGAGCCGATTAGTTCCATTCTTCTATCTCTTACGAAACCTTCTTCGATCCTTCTAAGCGGTTCTTTGAGAGAATCGATTCGCTTAGAAAGCTCGTTTCTTGCCAATCGATCGGCATCATAGTATTGGTGGTTTTTAAGGATATCACCGTAGAAAGGGAATTTGGAAAGAAAAGCTTTTACCTTTCCCCTCTCAGCTTGATAACGAGCGATATATCCTTGTACTGCGCTATTTTCGGGCATAAGTAAGTTTGGCTCTAAAAATAAGCCGAAGCAAGAAGATTTCTT
Source organism: Leptospira fainei serovar Hurstbridge str. BUT 6 (assembly GCF_000306235.2). NCBI lineage: Bacteria > Pseudomonadati > Spirochaetota > Leptospiria > Leptospirales > Leptospiraceae > Leptospira > Leptospira fainei. Next base: position 663,030 of record NZ_AKWZ02000010.1, on the reverse strand, counting down.
CGGTAAATATCGTTAAACTGTTAAAAGAAATGAGCAAATCGACCATCAAATTCGATTTTGTATCTTTTATTTCGATTCGCATTTACGGAAGATATCCGTTAAAACGGAAAATAGCGGGATATCCGCGTTAAAATCACGATCATTTTCACGTTGTAGGAAAATCAGAGATCCGTCTAATGGATAGAAGCCCGTCTTTCGAGTGTAAGGGCAATGCATGTTATTTTTAACTAAAGCGGGCATATCGACTAAATTTCCAATGCTCCTCTGGATTAAAAAAGCATTGCCGGTGTTTCTTGCTATCGTCTCGGTTCTTTACCTGAGAATTTTCATTATTCAATTTTACTTCATCAGCGGAAATTCCATGATGCCTAGTTTCAAAGACGGGGATTTAATTCTCGTAAAAAAATGGGGATTTCCTGCAAGAGTCGGCCCTTGGACATGGTCTTTGATCGAATCCGATATCGATCGATTCGACGTTCTTGTTTTAGACGGTGTCGGGACCGAATTAAGTTTAAAGAGAGTTGTCGGACTCCCGGGAGATTTTTTTCGATTCTCCGAAGGGCGAATTCATATCAACGATTCTTCATTGGAAGAGCCATTTGTGAAGTCCGGTTTTAAAACCCAAGCCCCTTCTCTTTCGATCGTTCCCGTTGTGAGTGTTTCCGGTAACATCGGTATCGGCGATTCTGGCAGGATCCCGCCCGGATACTTTTTGGTCTTAGGGGATAACCGTGAGTTCTCCACGGATTCTCGAAATTACGGACTCATTCCATTTCAAAAATTGCGCGGAAAAGTTTTACTCAGCTTTTAATGACCGAAGTTTAAATGGGCTTCGCAGAATGTCCGGATTCGCCCGCCCTGGATCTGCCATATTTTATTTTCAAGCATCTTTTTGGGTAAATCTTGTGTGAGCTCCTACAACCATCCGCCTTGTTCTTGAGAATTGACATTTAGAATGTTCCATGATAAAAAATTTTAAATTATGTAAACCGTCCCCCGCCCCCACCCAGGAAGGGTGGGCTCCCGCGAATTTTTACCTAGAAATGACCGGGAACGTTTTTGCATCGGCTCTCGAAAGGACTTCGGGAATTGTCGAAATTTGCCGATCGTACTAATAGCATCAGACGGGATCCGTACTATTCGTTGAGCTGTCCGTTAGGATGACTCAACGTAATTGAACTCGCAATAAAACTATGCATCCTAATCGCAAAAGATTTTCGTTTCTCTTCTATTTTCTCTGCGTATTATTCGCAGTTCTAACGATAAGAGTTGGTTATTTAATTTTTTTTAATGATAAGGAAATCGCCTTTAAGAACGGTGAACGAATTTTAAGAGGCGCGATCTATGACCGTCGCGGAATCGAATTGGCTCTGTCGATCGATTCTTCGACCATCGGAATTTATCCGGCAAACATATACGATCCGAATTTTACCGCGATTCAACTTTCTCCATACCTTGATGTTTCACCGGAAAGAATCGAAGGATTGATTCGGGAAAAAAGTAGGTATTTTCTTTTGAAACGCGAGATAGACGACGCCACTGCGAGCCGCATTATGGAGATGGCTCTTCCGGGAGTTAGGAGAGAGAGGGAATTCAAGCGGGTTTATCCGCATGGTAGCTTGGCGGCTAGCCTAGTAGGGTTTACCGGGATGGACGATGATAAGGCATTATCCGGTCTGGAATATTATTATAACCGAGAGCTGATGACTCCTACCGACTCGGATCCGAATCGAGGTGCCAATGTTCATCTAACTTTGGACGGTCTTATTCAGTTTAAGCTGGAAAAAGCTTTAGGAAAACGATTCGAGGAAACCGGAGCAAAGAGGGCGGTCGGGCTTTTGATGGAGATTCATACGGGCAAAATTTTGGCTATGGCGAGTTTTCCTTCCTTTGATCCGAATCGTTACGCGACATTCGAGGAAATCTCTCATACAAATTGGGCGATTCGGCATGTTTATGAACCCGGGTCCACGATGAAAATATTTTTGGCCAGCATACTGCTTAATGAAAATTTAATTAGTCCTAACGAGAAGTTTGATTGTCCGGGATACGTGGAATACGGGAAAACTCGAATTAAATGCACTCAAGTTCACGGGAAGGTGAATTTGGAGGAAATTCTGCAGTATTCATGCAATGCCGGCATTATCAAGGCCTCCTCTCGGATTCCGAACGAAGTACTTTATGAATATATGAAGCGATTCCGCTTTGGAGATAAGACCGGCCTATTGCCTAACGAATCGACGGGTTATATTCCGACGCTTAATAAGTGGACGCCGACGACTCCTATGTTTATGGCGATCGGCCAAGGTATATCCGTGACTCCCGTACAACTTGTCGCATCGGCTGCATCCGTCGTAAACGGGGGCCGTTTTTTAACGCCGAGAGTCGTCTCTCATATTACGGATTCTTATGGCGAAGTTTTACATGAATTCAAAGCGGAAGAAGCCCCTGTGGGAATTCGCGAGTATTCTACCGAAAGATTATTGAAAGCGATGACAAAAGTAGTTCGAGACGGAACCGGAAAGAATGCATATATTCAGGAATATTCGATCGCTGGAAAGACCGGGACAGGGCAGAAATCGGTTTCAGGAAGAGGTTATCAAGACGGCCTCTGGTCCGCGTCGTTTCTGGGTTTCTTTCCGGCAGAGAAACCTAAGATCGTCGGTTTGATCCTTTTCGACGAGCCTAAGGGTTCGAGTCACACTGGCGGCGGACTTGCCGCGCCGGTGTTCAAGGAAGTCGTAGAAAATATAATTCCAATTATAGAACAAGGCGAGCGAACGGTCGATGTAAGGTTACCGAAATTAGATCGGAAAAATCACTTTATAAAATTCGATCATGTTCCCGATTTAGCCGGAAAAAGTAAGAGGGAAGTCGTAGAACTGCTTTCTCCTTTGGGAGTTCCGTTTAAATTGCATGGAAGCGGATTTTGTTATGAACAGGATCCTTCTTCCGGAAGTTCTCTTAACGGAAAAAGGATCGATGTATTCTTCCAATGAAAGAGCTTCGCTCGGATCTTCTTGATAGAAATTTAAAGTCTTTGGGAAAAATTTCTCCCGAAATAGCCGAAGAAATTCGCTCTTCCAATATCGAAGCCGAACTTGTCCAGACACCGTCCGGTCTGCCTAGTTTGAAAATCGGCTCCACTTGGCTGCACAGTTCGAGAGAACCGGTCACGGAAGTTAAGCGACAACTAGATTCTCTTAAAAAAGGGGACGAGGATCGGGTTTTTCTTTTTTTCGGTTCCGGCCTCGGTTATTCGGTTCAGTATGCTTTAGAATTCGATAAGGTTGTTTGCGTTTGGCTGGAACCGTTTCCGGGAATGATCAAATTGGCGTTCTCGCTTTATGATTATTCAAGCGAATTAGAAAACGACCGACTTCGAATCGTGCTGTCCCCTTTTAACGAGACGTCCCTGTACTCGGGTTTGAAAGGCGTGTCTGGATTGCCGGTGAGCTTTATCCCTCATAGAGGAAGTCTGCAGTGGAACGCTGCGGCATACCAGGAACCTCGCTTTTTAGCTGAAACGTATTTTCATAAGAAGGACGTAAACACTGCAACCCTTACCAGATTCGAAAAAGTATGGACGGGAAATTTTTTACGCAATCTACCCGAACTTTTGCATTTGCATCCGATTCGATCCTTGTTCGATCTTTGCCGATCCAAAATCGACATAATCGTTTGCGGAGCCGGACCTTCTCTTTCTCATTCTTTACCCGACCTAAAGAGTTTCCGAGATGGATTCATTTTGATTGCGGTTGATACTGCTTTGTTGATTTTGCAAAAAGCAGGCATCGAGCCCGATTTGGTTTTCAGCGTAGATCCGCAATCCCTCAATTCTAAATATTTGGAAGGATATACGGGCGATACCGCATTCGTTTTCGATCCGACTACCTCTTATCATTCGCTACGTTTGTCTTCCGTAGCGAAGGGTGGATTTTTCACCTCTTCACCTTTTCCATGGATCAAATTGATCGAATCGAATTTAAATGAAGGAATCGGTAGCTTGGATTTCGGCGGATCAGTCTCGACAAATGCAACGAGTCTGGCCGAAAAAATGGGAGCAAGATCGATTCTTTTTTTGGGGCAAGACCTTTCATTTCCGGGAACGCTTGCCCATTGTAAAGGAGCCGTTCTGGAAGAAAGATTGAATTTCTTGGAAAAACGAAAGTTTAGGAGAGAATTTCACAATCATCGACAAATGACGGCGTTACCTGCAAAATGGATCGAATCCGAAACAGGTATAAGACTTAGGACCAACGATAAACTTCTCATATTTAAGAAATGGTTTGAAGAAAGAAAGAAGGCGATCCCATGGAGAAATTTAAGTAGCGAGGGAGCGCGGTTGGAAGGTATTCCTTTTATCGGATTCTCCGACTGGGTTGAACAAAATTCCCCGGATTTTAAGTTTGTTCAGGAAATACGAAATTCAATTAAAAGCATCAGAAATTCCGAATCCCTGTTGAGATCGTTCGATCTATTAGAGGATCTAAAAAAAATATCGATCGAGTTACGCGAATTCCTGAGAGAAGTTCAGAAAGGCGAGGATCTTTCTAGAAGGATTTATACTCTAATCCAAGATGGCGGACGGGAAAGGGATTCGATTCGAGCCTCTCTTCGAGAGATCGCTCTAATAGACGAACTAGTTGCATCCAAAAAAGGTCTTACGGAATTTATAGGGACAAGTCTTCAGAGAGTGATTCTCTCGATCACCGAAGGTTACGAAACGGATCTGACTTTGGAGGAAAAGAAAAACGAACAATTGGCGATTGCAAAAAAAAGCGTTCTTCTTTACGAAGGGCTTCGATCGGCAACTCAATTAAACATTCGTTTATTAGGAAAAGCAATTATTAGGATTCGGACGACTCACAAGTACTGAATCCAAAGAGCGCGTACGCCGGACACCAACCGACGAGCCCTGTAGTCAAAGGAATAATTCCGAAAGCACCCAGCCAACTTTGAGAATACAATCCCCAGCCGATAATTAACAATCCCGCGAAAGATCTTAGAAAACGATCTAGCTTGCTTTCATTTATATCCATAAACGACTCCCCTCTATTTTGATCATCATATCACGAGCTTTCGCTTTAAAATATTTGATAATTCTCAGATTGGAAAAAAGAAAAAACGATTATAATGGGCGATTCTTGGATAAAACAGTCTGGAAATCTGCCATAACGACGTCGCATAACGAAAATCTGGATAATCTAGCTTCTAATTTTTTTCTTTTTCCTGTTGACCCGGATTGTGCGGTGCATTAAATCTGGATTGTGCGTTGCACAACGGTGCGACCAGGAGAGAGTAAAATGGAAAAACAAATTCTAGATGTTCTTAACGCAGGACTCGGTATTGTAAAGACCGGGCAAGAAGGACTGGAAAAAGCTAAAGCAGAATTCACCAAGAGCTTCCAAGAATTGGCAGCAAAAGGTGCAGCAGATAATTCAGAGTCTTCCGTTCGCGTTCGCGAGTTCGTCGACAAATTCCTTAACGAAGCTAAGGAACTTACGACAGCAGCTGGAAAAGGCTACGAAGATACCCGTGCTAAGATCCTCGAGAAATACAATCAACTTGTAGATGAGGCCAAAAAACTCGTTCCCCAAGAACAAGTCGACGCTATTAAAGCTAAACTTAGTGAAGTTACGGAAACTGTGAAAAACGGTATTCCGACTAAGAAAACCGCATAAGATATATAGCCGTTTGAACCTCCCCGATCGGCGGGAATTTCTTCCCGCCGTGAATTTTTTCCCTTCATAATCTTCTTTAATTTTCAGATCGAGTGCAGACGCTGCCAAGCTTTGAATAATCTTTTTACTCCGGTCTCCATTTCCTCGGCAGTGGCTCTGGAAAAATTCCATCTTAGTTGCTTACTAGAAGACTCGGCGGTAAAGAAAGTATCTCCGGGAACGATAGCTACGCCTTCTGCGAGAGCGGTTTTAAAAAGCAAATTCGTATCCGTTTCATCCAGAAATTCTATCCATAAAAATAACCCTCCTCGAGGCGGCTGAAAGCGAATCGTATCGCCAAAAATTTCCTGAAACAGCTTGGTCGCTATTTTTGCCTTTTGCGCATAGTTTTGCTTAAGGTTAATCAGGTGATTTTGGAAATCACCTGATATTAAGAATCGGTAAATTACCTCTTGATTAATCAAGGGAGAATGCAAATCCATCGCCTGTTTTTGCACGATCAATTCTCGCATACGTTCTTTAGGAGCCCGTATCCAGCCCACTCGTAAACCCGGGGAAAGTGTTTTGGAGAACGTACCTATCGAGAAGGTATTTTCGGGACAAAGCATACTTAAGGAAATTGGAATTTCATTTTTATAATTTAATTCCCTATATGCAATATCTTCAAGGATAGGTATTCCCGCATCTCTGCAAATTTCAGCGATTGCTTTCCTATTCGGTACTGAATAAGAGAATCCGGTAGGATTCTGAAAGTCCGGAATACAATAGAAAAATTTTGGCAGGGTGGGGTTTCGCGAGATCCGCTCCTTTAATTCCGTAGGATCAGGCCCGTCATTTCTATAATCAAGGCCGATAAATCGGGGACCATAGGATGAAAAGGTTTGTATCGCGCCTAAATAACTAGGTTTTTCGATCAGGACGAAATCACCTTCGTCAAGAAAATATCTTCCCAGCAAGTCTAACGCTTGTTGGGAACCGTTTGTCAGTAATATTTCTTCGGGGTCGGACTCCGGGTAATACGATTCTGCGATCCAAGTCCTAAGTTTCTGATGTCCCTGCGTTTCCGAATATTGAAAAAGTTTAGCCCCGCTTTCTTGGATCGCAAGATTGAAACCCTCCGAAAAATATTTGATAGGAAATAGAGAATCGTCCGGCAATCCTCCGGCAAAAGAAAGTATATCCGAATTGTTAATTACTTTCAGGATATCCCTGATCACCGATTCGGGCGTTCTTGCGACTCGGTTAGAGGATCGAATCGATCCTTCGGAGGTTATTAAGGATTTCGTAAATGACTTGCCCATACGGTCGAATTATTTTATACACTAAATAGATTTAACCATACAGATACAGAATGTTATTTTATGACCAATACAGATGAATCGGGAACAAAATACTCTAAGATAGCAATGTCCTTGATTCGGCGGATCGAAGCGGGAGAATTTTTGCCCGGAACTAAGCTGCCTTCCCTAAGGAGAATTTGTCGATCAGAGAGATGCAATTTATCTACTGCTGTCGAAGCCTTCGGAATTTTACAGGAACGAGGATACATTCGAGGACGTGAAAGGTCGGGGTATTTTATTCTTCCTAGATCGGAGTCGGTTTCCACTTATAAGGTGGATAAGCCGGTCAGAATCGCAAGTCCTACCGTTCCGGAAGAGGTTGGGTCCCTTTTGGCTGAACTAGCGGATCCCAGATTCGTTTCTCTCGGCGCGGCGGTACCCGATTCCCAATTTCTCCCCTTTGCTTCCTTGGAGCGTTCTTATCGTAAGGCTATGCGGGATTCGTTTCTCCATAATTATACGGACGTTCAAGGTGATCCGGAACTCAGAAGAAAAATCGCAACAAGATCTTCCACGAAAGAAAGACACATTTCACCGGAGGAGGTGTTTATTACGATCGGTTGTTCGGAAGCGGCGTTTATCGCGCTTTCTTTATTAACGAAGCCGGGAGATCAGGTAGCTGTGGAGTCTCCTTTGCACTTCGTGCTATATCAAATTTTAAGCATATTGAAATTAAAGGCGATTGAAATTCCGACGGATCCCGTTTATGGGATGGATCTGGATTCCTACGAATCCGTGCTTAAAACATCTCAACCTAAGATACTGGTTACCGTGCCGACGTTCTCTAATCCCACCGGTAGTCTTTTGCCTTTGAATTCCAAAAAGGAAGTTCTCCGACTTTCCGCTAAGTACGGGATTAAAATTTTAGAGGACGATATTTACGGCGAACTTTTGCATTCTCCAGGGCCTAGACCTCCGTCCCTTCTATCTATGGATGAGGAAGGTTTCATCATACAAGTCTCTTCCTTGTCGAAGACTGTGAGTCCCGGTTTAAGAACCGGTTGGTTAATTGCGAATCATGAAATAATCGGAAGAGCGGTTCGAAGAAGAATGGTCGAGTCGATCGCATTGCCTAGTCTTCCCCAACTGGCCGCAGCGGATTTTTTGGGTTCGCTCGGTTACGAAAGGCATCTTAGAAATTTTAGACGGAGCATCGGAAATTCCATTCTTTCCTACGCGGACGCATTTTTGGAATACTTTCCAAAAGGTACCCGTTTGACGATTCCAAAGGGAGGTTTTTTACTTTGGATCGAACTTCCGAACGGAAAGGATTCGCGGGAGTTACGTTTTCGCGCGGCGAAAAAAAGAATCAGTCTTGTTCCGGGAAATTTATTTTCACTATCGGGAAAATATGTAAGCAATTTCAGAATCAACGCGGGGATTTCCTTCGGACCTAAAGTAGCATCGGCAATCCGAACATTAGGAAGAATTGCGGTGGAGATTTAGCTGCAAGTATCGGATCGGTTTTTTGTACGACTCTTAAAAAGAATTGAGTGGATTCCCCTCCATAAAATATTGTCTGGGCGAAAGCATGAATCTCGAAACTGAAATTCACCAACAGTCGGTCCTATGTAGCTCGGGTGGAAAACTTAACTTGAATGCGATCGGATGGTCAAAGATCCCGTTGCATAGATGCAATGTTACCGGGCATTGGTTACGAAAGAAAAAATGGAATTACTGGTGTTTTTACGATAAAGATTTTCTGGCATCGTTTACCGTTTCGGATCTTGACTATGCCGGTGTGATTTTTTGCTATTGGTTGGATCGGAAAACGGGCGAGTTTGAGGAAAGCACGATCTTGACACCGTTTGGTCAAAGCTGTTCCCTCGGACAAACCGTTGCGAACACGGCTTTGTACGAAGGCAAATCCGGCATAGTTTCATTCAAAGTGGATGAATACGGAAGTTATCGAATTTTCGTGAACTTCAATAGATCGAATCGCAAACATATTCACGCCGACTTGCGAGTGGACATCCCCCAAGGTTGGGAAACCTTAAACGTAGTCGTTCCTTGGAGTCGAAATCGATTCCAATTTACTCATAAACTTTTCGGATTAGGGGTAGAGGGCACTCTGGAGATTGGCGGAAGATCCCACGAATTCAAAGAAGAAGATTCCTTTGCCGTTCTGGATTTTGGAAGGGGAGTTTGGCCGTACTCGACGAAATGGAATTGGGCTTCGATGTCGTATCGGCCTTCTAAAAAGGAAGTCTACGGTATTAATCTTGGCGGTGGATGGACTGACGGAACGGGCACGACGGAAAACGCTCTTTTAATTAATGGAAGAATCTATAAATTACCTTCGGACGTGAATTTCGAATTCGACCGAAAAGATCCCAATAAGCCTTGGATTATCTATACGAAAGATAGTAAAGCGGTGGAATTAACTCTTACTCCGACATATCACCGAAAAGCAACGTCGAATGTCGGAATCATCGGCTCAACCGTTCACCAAATGATCGGAAATTTTGACGGAGTCCTTCGAGTGGGTAAAAACGAATTCAGAATTAAAGGCGGGCAAGGTTGGGCGGAGGATCATATCGCCCGGTGGTAAAATACTTTTATCGAATTGTAACTTAGATTTGACACCGTCCTACGAATACGTACGTTACTTCGAATGATCGATCTAAAGCAGATTTCCACCGAACCGCCTAACGACGTAAAAAAGGAAAAAGCGGAAGAGGATCGAATCGATCATTTAAATAGAATCGGAGAATTACAAACTAGACTCTTCGCCTCTAAAGAGAAAGCGATTCTGATCGTTCTTCAAGGAATGGATACTTCAGGCAAGGACGGAACGGTTAAGAAACTATTTACCGTATTGAATCCTCTCGGTTGTACCTGTGTCGGTTGGAAAATTCCGAATCAGGAAGAACAAGGTCACGATTTTTTATGGAGGATTCATAGGTCAACGCCCGCGAAGGGGATGATCCAAGTTTTCAATCGTTCTCATTATGAAGACGTTATCGTTCCTCTCGTAAAAAAAGATATTAATGGAGATCGAATTCAAAAGAGGCTAGAATACATCGCCGAATTCGAAAGACTATTAAGCGAAGAGAATAATACTCTCGTCATCAAATTCTTCCTTCATATATCCAAGCAAGAACAGTCATCCCGCATCGAAAAGCGACTCGAGGATCCTCAAAAAAAATGGAAATTTGACCCTAGCGATTTAGTGGCCCATTCCCTCTATGACGAACATTTGAAGGCTTACGGACAAGTGCTGAGTTTTTGCGAAGATTCCTACCCTTGGAAAATCATTCCCGCAGATAAGAAATGGTATCGGGATTATCTAATCGCAAAATTAATTCGCGAGGAAATGGACGGAATGGACCTCCATTATCCGGAATCCGAATCTATTTAAATATCCTCATCTAACTAAAAAAATCGAAACCCGAAGGAAAATTTCAATTTCCAGATTGACCGAATTTGTGCGGCGCATTACAAGTGGTTTGTGCGATGCACTAAATAGTTTCCCCTAAGGAGAAAGGATCATGGAAAAACAATTGTTGGATATCCTCAACGCTGGAATCGGACTGCTAAAATCAGGACAAGAAGGTGTCGAAAAGGCAAAAGTAGAGTTAGAAAAGACCTATGGCGAATTGGTCGCAAAAGGCGCAGCTGATAACTCTGAAGGTTCCGTAAAAATTCGCGAATCCGTCGACAAGCTATTGAACGAGATTAAAGAAGTTTCCACTGTCGCAGGTAAGAACTACGATGAAACTCGTGCAAAGATCGTTGAGAAATATAACCAAATTTCTGAAGAAATTAAAAAACGCGTTCCCGAAGGTCAGTTGGAAGCAGTTAAAGCGAAACTTGCCGAAGTTGCCGACACAATTAAAAGTACAGCAAAAGCTAAAGGAACTCCTGCAGTTTAATTACTCCAGTCGCAGGCCGGGTTTATCGACCTAGTCTGCGAATTCCTTATTTTGTATCCGCGCCTGCTTGACATTTCTTTGATTTAGGTGTCTCTCGACGGGATGCCCGAATTTCGAAGAAAACGCACCCTTTGTTGCTCTATCATTCTTCTTATTTGCCTAGGGCTTCCTTTCTCCCTATTGGCGGAAGATTCCGTCATAATTCCGGAAACTCCCCCTTCTTCAGACTCTGAAACGAAAGAGTCGCCGGCTAAGCCGAATCCGGTAAACGCTTCTCCACCTGCGGAAAAATCGCGGGGTCCGGAGCAAGTTGAAATACGTGAAAAATTTAAAAATCAGATCGGTGGATTCGGTTTTGATAGATTTTTTTCGTTTCAATACACTCGTCTGTTGAATCCTCAATGGGCGATTGGAGCGATGGGTTATACGAATACCAATGTAAATCGATTCGATAATGAGATGGTCATGTCGCTATACTTTCAACCGCCCGTTTTTTACGGAAGATTGAGTGATACCGAAACTAAATATTGGGGGGGCTCGGTTTTTATTCAGAGATATGTACTGGATTCTCCTTTCTTCGTGGCTCTTCATTTGGGTCGGGAGCATAGAAAAAAACAGGAATCGATTCTTTATTGGGAAACTCTCGGCGGCACCTATCATTATGAAAAGGATACATATAATTGGGGACCGCAAAGCTACGCCGGTTTAGGATTAGGATTTCGATATCAAGCGATGAACGGCATCTTTTTCGGATGGGAAGGAATTTGGAATTGGTATTTGCCGTACAAAAATTCTTATCAAGTATCCGATTTATTTTATTCGGATCATCAAGCGACTCTCGCGGATTTATTATATAGAACTTATGCACTTCAGAATCGGTACACTCATCCGGGTGCTAATTTTGCCTTAAATTTAGTGGTCGGTTTCGCCTTTTGATTTTATGGGAAAGCCTTTTGAAATTCCATGCCCGTGGGTAATCGCGCATCGAGGTTTCAGCGGCGAATATCCCGAAAATACGATGCTGGCTTTCCGCAAAGCGGTGGAAGTCGACGCCGATTGGATAGAACTAGATGTTACTCTTTCCGCCGATCGTGAGGTCGTAGTCATACACGATGATACCTTGGATCGAACTACAAATATGCGCGGACCGGTGCGAGATACTTCTTTTGAACGGATTAGCAAAGCCGACGCAGGTGGATGGAAAAGCATTCAATTTCTCGGCGAGCCGATTCCGAAGATTTGGGATGTCTGGGATTTCGTACTGAGTACAAAGTTAGGTTTGAATATCGAAATTAAAACGAGCGCTTATGAACCTGAGCCGAAAGAAATGCCGATAGAAGATAGCTTGATTCGATTCGCCTTAGATAAAAAGGCTCTGGATAAAACTTTATTCTCCTCCTTTTGCTGGGACTCTTTAGTAAGAATAAGGGAACTGTCCACGGACGCAAAACTCGGTATTTTAATCGGAGAAGAGACCCCTCATTGGGAGGAAGCTTTGGACTTAGCGTTTCGATTGAACGCGTTTAGTTTAAATTTATCGTTTCATATCGCCCAAAAAGAAATCGTATCAAAAATTCAAGAGCAAGGATTCAAAGTGTTGGTTTACACTCTGAACACCGAAGAAGAGTTAAAGAATGGCCTGGGCGCCGGGGTTGATGGAATTTTTACTAACTACCCTACGAGAATGAGATCGCTCATCAGTTAACTTCCACTCGAGCGAATTGGTCCAATTCGATATGCCATTTTTCAACAATTTTAAAAAGTACCGTAATCACTTGCGGACTCGGTGCATCGTAACGATCCGCTGCAAACGAATCGGTTTCCTTAAAGCCGGGAATTTTACGTAAACTGTCCCCATCGGCTCGAAACCGAAAAATTTCAAATTCTTCCGTTCCCCGTTCTTCCCCGTTTTTAATGAAGAACGGTTTTATTAGGCTCATTCGAAATTTCCCGAAGGAGATTCCTTCAAGAGATTGAAGGAATCTGTAACTTTGCAGGGCTAATTCCAATTTCATTCTCGCGGCGTATTGTTCCGACTCCAAAAAAGTCAGCGCGGAAGTTCCGCCGAATCCGAGATATACCTCGTATTTGGAAGGGATCGATCCCGGAATCGGAGTGATTTCCACTTCCTTTAAACGGTCGCCGAACAAAGCCCAGGCAACGCCTCTGATTTTTTCGACTTCCTGTAAATTGTTTTCGGCTAACACCTTTTGAACCTTCTCTTTTGGAGACGGTTTGCAGTTATTAACTACCGTTAAAGCAAATGTAAATATAAGAATAAGAGAATAAACCTTTTTGGAATTGAAAGAGCGGAATCCACTCATAAACGAAAGCCTCCAATTAGGAGAATGCGTCCCTACAATATGACTCATTTTCCTTTAAAAATCTACTCGAAAGATCTTTTTTTCCGATTTTATCCGGTTCAGGACAATCTTTTATGTGAAAGTTTTTTGGTCTATTAGACATTGAAAGTATTCCACTTTCATATTTTCCCCCGAAGCCGCAGTTTTAAATCGCCCTAATTTTAACAAGGACCGGTTTTACTAACAACGATAAAAACGCGCTTAAAACGGACGAATACGGATGATGAAGTAAATTTAGCATAAAAATGATAAACATTCCGGCGAAAGATACACGCGTGAATCTTCGATTTCGTTTAAATTCATTCTTAAAAGAGAGTAAGTATCAATAAGTATAAAAAACTAGGCCGGATTGATATTTATCGGATTTATACGTTAGCATGTTGCACAAGTCCTCCGTTATATGAACGTATACAGGAAATAAATTTCCATAAATGACGAGAATTACGGGAAATAGTCTTAACGTTGCCTTCTTTCATTTTTTACGGTATTCCGTTAACCAACATTCGTTAGTCGACATTGCCTCTGTTCGGCGACGTAGAGAGAGCTTTTAACATTTCTATCATCGGAAAATTATTTATTAAAAAAATAACTTCGCGTTATGCGAAAAATTAAAAACACTTTACTACTTTTGTAAGAATGTAACTGTTGTTACGTCAGTTAACGTTTATGAAGCCAAAGAAAGTTACCAACGATGATCTTGAAAAGATTGTCGCAGGGGTAAAGACCCAAGCAGTCGAAGCAATCGGGAATTACCTATATAAAGGATTCCGGATTCAAGTTAGTAAGTATAACTTATCGGGGGCAGAGCGGGTCCAACTCCTCTACCAAAGACGGAGGAAAGAAGGGCTTTGCATCGTTTGCGGAACAAAGGTGGCAAAGAAAAACCCTTCTACCGGGCGACTATATCGCCTCTGCGAATTCCACCGAAAAAAAATAGATAAAAAAAAGTAATTCATAAAATCCGGAAAACGACTGATAATCATAGTGAAGGCCTTTGAGTCTCGGATGGGTACCTTTGTTTTCCGGATTTTATTTCAAAGATCGTTTTAAACGATTCACTGTTGCAGTTTTTCTATCATTATTAATCCCAGCGTCCGTTTTCCCTCAGGGCGGAAATCCTGCGAAAGATTCGGTTCCACCTGATTCAGATTTGTTACTCAGGATTGCGGAAGAGTCCTTCAAAGACCGAAAATTCTACCAATCCATCGAAAGTTTGAGAAGTTTTCTAGTACTCTATCCCGGAAATTCAAAAAGGACCAAAGTCCTACTTTTATTACGAGACTGCTTTCTAAAGCTGGATCGCCCCGAAAAAGCTCTGGAAGTTAGCCTAAACCTCTATAAAATGGAGCCTACGGGCGAGTTCGGATTGGAATCCTACTTGGAAGCCGGACGCCTACTCGCGAAGATGGGAGAAATTGACCAAGCGAAGGAAGTATTTTCGTCCATTTGCAGGCAGTCATATTCTCGGGTGATGGCCGAAAAGGCAGCCCTGGAATTTTCCGGTTTGGATGTTCTTTCCGACGTGGAGCCTTCATCCGAGGCGGATTCTTGTCGGGAAAAATAGGGGAACTCGAGGATTTCGGTCCTAAATCTCCGGTTAAAAGCCGATACTAGTTTATAGTTGAACTCCGGCGGCGGAATTTTTTAATCACTGGTAAAGTATGTCCAACGGCTTCTTTCAAATCGTGAATTTCCCGAAAGGGTCCTATGTCATTGTCGAAGGTAAGAAAGAAGCTCATAACTTCTTCATTATCCGGCAGGGAAAGGTGCGTGTCGCCCGCGAGAACCAGGTGGTCGGCGAGGACCCGAATCAATTGCTCGGCCCGGGGGATTTCTTCGGCGTCGTTGCTGCAATGAGTCAACATGCCCAGATCGAGTCGGCAATCGCATTAACCGACGTTTCTTTAATTCAAGTCAGCTACGATCAATTCGGGACACTGATCCAAAAAAACACCCCGGTTGCGATGAAAATCATCCGGTATTTCTCGATGAAACTCCGGCAATTCGATTCAACGATTACCCGCCTTTCTTTTCGTTCGGCGGTTGAAGAAGATCCGAATCAACTCTTTGCAATCGGCGAATATTATTTTAATCAAAAGAATAATCTTCATGCCGCTTACGCATTTCAAAAGTATCTGCAATATTTACCCAACGGACAATTTGCGACTCAGGCAAAACTAAAGCTTCAGACGATGAATCAACCGGTCGCTTCCGCGGCCATTGATTATACGAAATTTAACCGTTCCTATTCGGACAACGAAATGATTTTCTGCGAGCACGAACCGGGAAGAGAGTTATACATCATTCAACATGGTAGAGTGAAGATCACGAAAATCGTGGATTCGAACGAAGTTCTCCTAGCGGTTTTGCAAAGCGGGGATATTTTCGGAGAGATGGCTTTACTGGATAATAAACCTCGATCCGCTTCCGCAATCGCATGGGGAGAAGAAATCCAATTACTTGCCATTAATAAAGCGAACTTCGAGGGAATGGTAAAAGCTCAGCCTCAGCTTGCGACTCGATTGATTACTTTATTATCCGAGCGAATTTGGACGGCTTACAAACAGCTAGCTAACTTACTTATTACCGATCCGCAAGGTAGGATAGCCGATACGCTTCTTACTCTCGCGGAAAAAAATAGAGTCAAGGTCGTTCCGAAAGCAAATTATAACTTTGAAATCGGAACGAAGGATTTACTTAAAATGATAGGTTTAGCCTATCCTAAAGACGAGAATCTGGTTCTTGATCTGATATCGAAGAATAAATTCATAAAACTTGATCAAGGAAAACTTTCCTGCACCGATCTTGTAGAGTTGGAAAAATTGGTTCAGATCTTCCGTAAAAAATCCCAAATGGATATGAAGCTCAAAAAACGAGCCTAACGATCGAGATCAAATGGAGCGTGAAGTAAGACTCCGCAAGGCGGAAAGCTGGCTTCGAAGAAAAGATCCGGTCTTGCGTAAGCTGATATCTAAAGTCGGACCTTGCACATTGAAAATGGTCGGGTCCCCCTATCACGTCCTAATTAAATCGGTAATCAGCCAGCAACTTTCCGTTAAAGCGGCAGCGACGATGGAGAACCGAGTAATCGAAAGATTCGGAAGCCGTAAGCGTTTTCCGGAACCGAATCTTTTACTCGGATTGAGAACAGAACAATTACGATCCGCAGGGCTTTCCTTTGCGAAGGCCGATACTGTGAAGCGAATTGCATCCGCCTACGAGTCCGGAGAAATTTCGGATCGGAAACTTAGAAAGCTCGAAGACGAGAAAGTTCTCGAATTTCTTTGTTCCATTAAAGGAGTGGGCCCTTGGACCGCGGAAATGGTTTTAATGTTTGCGTTGGATCGTTGGGATCATTTTTCTTTGAATGATCTCATTCTTCGCAAATCGATAGAAAGACATTTTGGAATTCATAGAGATTCCAAAAAAGAGATACTTTCGTTCGCCGGCAGGTTTTCTCCCTACCGCACGATTTTTTCCTGGTATTTATGGCGAGACGCCGACGGCGGAGAAGGCTGGTGAAATCGCCGAACCGTTTCTACTTAAATCTGGATGCCGAATGCTTTGCAATCGGACTTGATCATGATTTCGACTAACTCTTTGAATTTTACTTTCGGTTCCCATCCGAGTTTCTTTCTGGCTTTTTCCGGATTACCTATCAGCAATTCGACTTCCGCAGGACGATAGAAGTTCGGGTCCACTTGAACGAGAAGCTTTCCGTCTTTCTTGTCATATCCTTTTTCCTGATCTCCGGATCCTTTCCACTCGACTTGTATATTTAAATGTTTGAAAGATTCTTCCACGAATTCCCGGACAGTATGCATTTCGTTAGTTGCTACTACGTAATCATCCGGCTCGGGTTGTTGTAACATCATCCACATCATTTCCACATAATCTTTCGCAAATCCCCAATCGCGTTTTGCATCGAGGTTTCCGAGTCGGATCGGACCGCTTTTACCTGAAAGCAACCCGGCCACACCAAGCGTGATTTTACGAGTAACGAAACCTTCCCCCCTACGAGGCGATTCGTGATTAAACAGAATTCCGTTGGAAGCGTGCAATCCGAACGCTTCCCGATAGTTTACTACCGCCCAGTACGCGTATAATTTTGCCACCGCATAGGGAGATCGAGGATAGAACGGAGTTTTCTCGTCTTGAGGAATCGCCTGAACTTTTCCATAAAGCTCCGAGGTGGACGCTTGGTAGAATCGGGATTTAACACCAGTTTGCTTAATCGCATCAAGGATTCTTAAAGTTCCGACTGCATCCACTTCCGCCGTGTATTCGGGAACTTCGAAAGACACACCGACATGGGACTGGGCAGCTAAATTATAAATTTCTTCGGGTTGAACCTTCTCTAAAACCCGATTTAAGTTACTGGAATCCGTCAAATCCCCGTAATGCAGGAACAGCTGCGGATTTCCGCGCAAATGCTCGATACGATCCCGATTCAATGAGCTGGATCGGCGCACGATCCCATGGACTTCATAGTCTTTGCTTAGGAGAAGTTCTGTTAAGTAGGATCCGTCTTGTCCGGTAATGCCGGTAATTAGCGCCTTTTTCATTCTGGAACCAAAAAAACCGGTTTTGTTTTCCAGGCAAGAACGTTTAGACCGTTCCCTTCACCCATTTTTTCCTTCTAAATTCGAGTACAAAGGTTCCGGAGAGCGTTGCAATCCAGATAAATATGGCGGCCCAAATTCCCAAGGTTCCCCCTTTGAAATAAATCCCGAATAAGTAAGCGCAAGGGAGCATTATTAGGTACGTCACCAACATGTAAATACGGAAGACATGGGCCTGTAATCCGGCACCGCGAAGTGCGGCCCCTATGACCATATGATAAGCGTCTCCGATCTGGATTACTCCTAGGAGGACTAATGCCGGATAGCATTCTTCAACTAATTCCATATCTCGAGTGTAAATATTTAGAATGTTTCTTCCAAAAATGATGAAAGCCAGACCGACTAATCCCATTACGTGCGCTGAAAAGAAAGCGGATCGGAAAGCCGCGTGATATGCCAGTTTATACTTTCTTGCTCCCATTGCTTGACCCAGTAAAGTTGTGGCTGCAACTCCGAAAGCATAACCCGGAAGAAAAGCCATACTTAATGTAGAAAACAAAATATTGGATGCTGCAACCGATACGATCGAAATCATTCCTTGGAATTTAACAAAGATCATAAAGGCGACGTTGACGAATCCTTCCTCTAATCCCGGTGGGATTCCTACTCGAAAAATTTCAAGTAGATGTGCCCGAGTAGGAATCGCTCGAATACCTTTAAAATATCGATTCGCTTTGTATCTAAATAGAAAGAAAGGGAAAACGAGTAATCCGGCTAAACCCGCTAGAGAGGAAGCTAGTCCGGCTCCTGCGATTCCCATTGCGGGAGCTCCACAATTTCCGTATATGAAAATCCAGTTCAAAAGAATATTAGAAAGTGTTGTTACTGCCATCGAAACGAAGCCCGCGGTCGTAAATCCTAGGCCGTCCATGAATCCCCTAAAACAAAAACCGATGAAGTAAAAACCGCTACCTAAGAATCGATACGTTAAGTAACTTTCTCCTAAGAGGCTCACCGCTTTATCGGCGCCGATCAAATTCATAAGAGGTGAAGAGATGAGCGGTCCTAACGCGGTGATCACCGCGCCTAAAAATAGAGAAAAATACAGAGTGGTAATTCCTATCTTCCCGATTTCATTTGATCTGCCTTCTCCGAATCTTCTCGCTACGATAATCTGAATTCCCATGGAGAAACCGATGAGAAATGCAACAAGAGTGTAATAGCTGATTCCGCCCATTCCGATCGCGGCCAAAGCTTCTTTGCCTAAATAACCTACCATGATCGAATCCGTGGACCAAACCACCGTCTGACTGATCATCGCCAAAACGACAGGAACGGCTAAGAATAGAATGGAAGTGTTGAGTCGACTGAATCTATAAGTTCTACGTATCTTTTTTAAAAAGGTGTCCAATCAATTTCCAGCTTCATTGCGGGAAGCCTCGTAACCAGCATTTTTTCTTCGAAAAACGGTTTCTTCTTCGCATCGAGCTGTCACAGTGGTATTACGTTTATGCAAATCATGGGAACCGGGATAAAAACGGAATTCGCCGACCTTCATAATCATCTCTATGGAAGTATACGCCCTGAATTATTATGGGAAATGGGGAAGAAAAATCCGAATCCTCGCTGGGAAATATTTCTTCGTCCGTTTGAGGAATTGTACGGAAAGAGAATTCAACCGTCGACCTTCTTCGAAGACTACGGGGATCCTGAATTGTTTCGAAGACTTTATCTTTTTAATCACAAAGGTCCTTTCCCGGAATTCCAAGCCAAGTTTAACCTCATCATCGCTCTCTCAAAATTCGATGCGACTGAAATCCGATTCATAGCAAAGCAAATCACCCTAGCTCAATACCAGGAAGGCGTCACATTCGGAGAATATCGGATTATGTATGCTCCGAATGAAACCGACGAGAATGTCGCCGCAAAGACGACGGCCGCATGCGAAGGATTTGCCGAAGCCGAATCGGAATTGAGCGGCCTCGCGCAATCTAGGTTGGTTATTTCCCTTCATCGAGACGGGGATTTTTTTCGTGAATATGAAATCATAAAAGGTCTTATGGAAAAGGATTCCTTGATTCGAAAATACGTAGTCGCTTTAGATTTTTGTTATATAGAAGAGGGATTTCCGCCTAAGGGTAAAAGGGATTTTTTCCTACAAGTCAATAATGATAATAAATCCGAACCTTCTACGGCTCTGGCCATTCTGTATCATGTGGGAGAATCGTTTCAGGATAAGAGTTTAATCTCCGCGGTTAGGTGGGTGCTTCAGTCCGCCGAATGGGGAGCTCATCGTTTAGGCCATGCGATCGCTTTGGGTGTGAATCCGGACGGTTATCGGGGAGAAAATTTTGTCGAAACGGCAGCCGAAAGAAGAGACACGCTGGAATTTTTATACGAAAGATGGGAAGAGATTTCAAAGTTCGGAGAACTTCCCAATAGAAATAGAATAGGCGCCGAATTGGATTCGATCCGACATAAGGAAAGGATAGAAATTCCGGCTACCGAAACGTCCTTGTCGGAAACGAGGGCTTTTCAAAACTATTGTATGGACAAGATTTTCGAAACCGACGCAGTGATCGAGTCTTGTCCTAGTTCTAACGAGTATATCGGAATGGTTCGAGAGATAGGTCATCATCCGCTTTTACGGTTTGTAGAAACCGGACTCAAAGTTACGATATCCACCGACGACCCTGGTATTTTCGGTACGGAGATTCGGAAAGAGTATACCAAGGCGGAGCAAATGGGTCTTCCTAAAGAATTGCTCGAAAAGATTCGCAAGAATTCTTTTTCGTATACGTCCGAGATTTTGTCCGGAAGACAAGAACTTTCTAAGTAAAGGCTTAGAGATCGAATGAAAGTTTACGGAATTTTTCTTCATTTAACGGCTACGATTTCGAGCCGACTTTTTGCTTCCGGGCTTATCGTATTTTTTTCGAGTTATTCCATTATCGGCCAAGTTCAAAGCGATTTTTCCGATCCGTACGATTATAATTTAAGGAATTATCAGGACGAAAAATCGCCGGATGGATTTCAAGAATATGCTATTCCGCCGAAATTCGATAAACCGATTTTGGTAAATCCGAAAAACGCGCAAATCCCGTTTCAGAACGCGCTTCCGACCTCGACGGGAGCCCAAGGAACTCGCAGAACCACAAATCCGACTCAGACTAGGCAAGATGACGGACTATTCAATCCGATAACCGGAGAAGTGAATATCGAAGCCTTGGAACGGCAACAGACGCAAGAACGGGATAGAAAAAAGAAGTTAACTGATTTCGGGAAAGAAAGAGAACCGTACACGGAAACTAGACTTCGAAGATTCTCCATCATCTTTTTTATGACACTGCCGCTCGCGGGCGGCTTATCTTACGGTGCATTAAGTTTTTTTAAACCTGGATATGAAAAGACGTTACCGGGAGGATGGATCGTATTCGGTGTGGGAGCGACCCTTGCTTTTGCCAATGCTTGGTCGGATTTAAACGAATATGATAGAATGAAATTGGAGAATCAGCCGGAAAGCCCGACCCCGAATCCGACTGTTCCGGATAGACTTTCAGAAACGATTCATCCGACAGCGTTTCCAGGATTGGGGCCATTCACTCGCAATTCTGAAAATAGATTCGAGATGGATTTACTTAGAGCGAATTTCTAGGTCAAACAATTTGGATCTATTTCCTCCATTCATGCCTTCTAAGGAAAAATGGTTTTCCTTTTGGGGAGAGTTGTCCCTTTTTTTTGAAAAATCAATCAGACCTTTCCTAAGAATTTTATTCGCTTTAACAGGTTTGCTATCTTTAGTTCTTCTAATATTACTTTACGGGTTCTATTATCCGAAGGAGTGGGTGCATCCGCTTCGCTTATTAACGACTTTCGCCGTTTGGTATCTGGTTCTATACGAAATTTTAGGTTTTGTTTTTACGCTTCATCCCTACAAAATTTATCTCTCCACACATAAACTGGAGGCGGGCGTTATACTTCTTGTAGTTCTTCAGTTCTATTTCGAAAAAGAAATCGAATCTTTGTTCGTCGCCTATAAACCGAAAGCAGAGGAAGCGGTTCTGTTATTTTTGTCGATCAGTCAACTGACCTTACTCTTTAGCGGCCTCGCGCATTTCCTTAGAAGAGCAAAAGTATCTCTTGGAAGAGTTTCTCCTTCCTTAATTATGACGTCAAGTTTCGCATTTCTCATCCTTCTCGGGACCGCATCGTTATCCTTGCCTCGAGCTCAAGCGATTGAAACTCCTTTGGTCGATTTATTTTTTACCGCAGTCAGCGCCGTTTGCGTAACGGGCTTAAGTACGATCGATGTTAGCTCTCAATTGACCGGAACCGGTCAAGTAATTCTGGTTTCTCTCATCCAATTAGGCGGACTCGGTTTAATGACTTTGACGGTATTTTTTTCGCTCGTCCTGGAAGGTCAGGTTTCCGTAACGGAGAAACTTCTAGTCAAGGATTTGTTTAGCCAAGAGACGATCGGAAAAGCGGGCTCGATTCTGAAACAAGTCGCGTATCTTACTTTTTCGATCGAAGCCATCGGGGCATTCTATATCTATTGCGTTTTTCCCAAAGGCGGCTTAATACAGAACGAGAACTTATTTTTTTACAGCATTTTCCATGCCGTTAGTTCTTTTTGCAACGCGGGCTTTTCGCTTTTCCCGAAAGGGCTGGGGCAGGAGTTCCTAAAGGAATCATACGGGATGTTGTCGGGGATTATGGCTCTTATCGTTCTTGGAGGACTTGGGTTCCCGACAGTGAGTCAATTAATCAGGAAAGCATGGTTTTTAAGGAGATTAAATCCAGTTCGCTTAACAGTAGGAACAAAATTGATTCTAATAACTACGGGATTTCTTTTATCGTTCGGCTGGATCTCTTACTGGCTTTTAGAAAGAAATCTCAGCTTGAAGGGATTGCTCTGGTACGATCAGGCGTTTCATTCCTTATTTTATTCCGTCTCCACTCGGACCGCTGGATTTAATACGTTAGATATGACCGAGATGGGTTCTCCTATGATTTTTATCAGTTTGTTTTTAATGTGGGTTGGAGCCTCGCCGAACTCGACGGGCGGAGGAATTAAGACTTCGACTTTTGCCGTTTCCGTTTTACAATTCCATCAATACTTGGTAGGTAAAGATCGCGTGGACGTGTTCGGCAGGACGTTGGCGGACAGTTCGCTTGCGAGAGCATCGGTCGCGATTATTCTTTCCCTATTTGTGATTTTTATCGGAATCTTCGGAATGATCTGCTTTGAAAAGCCGATGCCTTTTTTAGATATTTGTTATGAGGTTGTGTCCGCTTACGGAACGACAGGATTGTCACGAGGAGTAACATCTGAAATAGGAACGATAGGAAAGTTAATATTATGCGCCGTTATGTTCGTGGGAAGGGTCGGGGTTTTAACATTTCTTTTGGCCTTTGTTCCGAAGAGAAAGCCTAGACGATACTGGTATCCAGAAGAATACGTTGTTGTAGGCTGAGGGAAAAGGGATTTAATGAAAAGAAAAAGGATCGCGGTCATCGGATTGGGAGACTTCGGCGTCGAGTTAGTCAAACGGTTGTACGAAGAGGGACAGGAAGTAACCGCAGTCGATCAAGACCATTCCAAGGTGGAAAAAATTAAGGAGTATTGCACGTATGCAGTAGCGATCGATTCTACCGACGAGGCCGAGCTAAGTGAACACGGCATAGACGAGATGGATGCCGTAGTTTTGGCCATCGGAGATAATTTTGAAAACCTCATCGTTACTGCCGATGTTCTTAAAAAAATAAAAGTCGAAAATATTTACGCAAGATATCAATCCGATTTAAACAAGCGAGTCTTGCAAATGTTAGGCATAACGAACCTCTTTAACCCGGAAGAAGAGGCTGCACATTCGATGGCGCAGCAATTGATTTATCGAGGAGTCAAGGGAGTGACTTCACTCGGAGACGAATATCGTATCTTAGAGATCGTTTTACCGAAGCATATGCTCGGGAAAACCTTGTCCGAGTGTAAAATACGGGAAGATTGGAATCTTAACTTGATTACGGTAAAGCGTCCGAAAAAAAATCGAAAGGATTCCGGCTCCGAGGAAATTCTCGGAATTCTCCAACCGCATATGATTCTTAAAGAGAACGATATTCTGGTCCTATTCGGTCTAAATGAAGACCTAGAAAAGCTACTTCACAAGAGGTAGGTAATAATAATCCCCGTTTAAGTAATTTCGTATTTACGAATCGGTTCAATGAAACGAGAAATCGATTATTTAAAACATATTTCCAACGATTTGTTATAAAAAAAGTTTTGAGCCGATTTTGTTTCCATGCGGGTCTTATTCGTCTAACAAGGAAGGCTAGAACATGAGGATTCGATTTTTCCTTCTGTTTATTTACTCAATTTCCTGTTCACCATTGGTCGTGAAATCCGGCGTCGAGGTTAGTCAGTCGCGTCAGATTTCCTTGTACGCAAAAACTTTTGCGTTTCTTCCTTTCGCCGGAGAAGCAAGCCGCATTCAGATCGCGGAACACGAAGATTTAATTAGATTGAAATTCATCGAAAAAGGATTTCGGGAAGTCGAGGTGAATCGAGCCGATCTCTTGATTGCTTACGATATTTTAACCTATCCTAGAGGGACCGTAATTCCAAATTCAATCCCATTAGGGGCGAGCGGAGGTTGGCTGACTCGTAGAGGATTACGTTATCATTCGGATGGAGATACCGTCAGGAGTTCATTCGGCATTCCCTTTTTAGGAGGTTTGGCCGGGGGCTACGGAAGCGCCGGCGGGTATTCCGGCTTTGGGGGTTATTATTTCGGCGGCGGATATGGAGCTTACCAGCGTTCCTATGCTCGAAGCTATTTTGATACGAGCTATTATGATATTATTTTTAAAATGCTTATTTACGACGGACGAGTCTATCGAGGAAAACCGTTTAGCGTCCTATTGGAAGCGAATATAGAAGGTGAAGGGCGTTCTGGATACTTATTCGACGTAGTCCCTTATCTAATCGCAAGTTTCTTTAAGTCGTTCCCCAACTTTAACGGACAAAAAATGGAGACGATTTCCGAATACGAAGTCGGTTTTGAGGATTAGCCCATCGGATACGGAATTTTCTTCGAAACTTCATCAATTTTCTTTAATACATCATCCGATAACAGTAAATCTGCCGCCTTTAGGTTTTCTTCCAATTGCTCGACCGTATTTGCTCCTATGATCGTGGAAGCCACATAATCGTGTTGTTTGGACCAAGCTATCGAAAGTGCCGCCACACTGATCCCCGCTTCTTCGGCGATTTTACTCAACTCGGAGACCGAGGAAAGAGTTCCTTCATTTAAGAATCGATTTGCCATTCGACGCTGTCTTTCGGTGGGAAGCTTCGCATAACGACTAAATCTTGCGTTTTCGGGCGGCGACGGTTGGTTATATTTTCCGGTTAATACTCCGCCGGCTAACGGAGAATAGGGTAATAGGCTAATAGTCTCCCTTCGGCAAATATCGGATAATGCGTCCTCAAAGCGTCGATTTAGAATGCTGAAATTATTCTGTATCGATTCGTATCTCGCCAAAGCATTCTTTTCGGAGACCGAGAGGCTTTTCATAGTTCCCCAGGCAGTTTCGTTGCTACTACCGATGTAGCGAACTTTACCTTCGTCGATTAATTCGGTCAAAGCTGCTAAGGTTTCTTCATATCCGAAATCGTGGTCGGGCCAGTGAGTTTGATATAAATCGATATAATCGGTCCCTAATCTACGAAGACTACCCTCGATCGCGATTTTAATATTTCGTTTATCTAAGGACGTTTTGCCGGAGCGAACAGGTGGTGAAAACCAGCCGTGACCGGGTCCGCAGACTTTGGTCGCGATCAGAATCGATTCCCTTTTTTTCGTTTTTAGCCATTTTCCAAAAATTCGTTCCGTTTCATGTACGTATCGTTCCTCAGGTGGAACCGGATAGACTTCCGCAGTATCATAAAAGTCGATATCCGCGTCAAAGGCTCTATCTAAAATGCGATGGGCTTCCCGCTCTTCGCAACTTGATCCGAATGTCATAGTTCCCATGCAAATTTCGGAAACTACCAAGCCGCTTTTACCGAGTCTTCTTTTTTTCAACGGGATCTCCTACGATCGATTCTATGAGAAATTAGAGGGAATCTACTTAAGAATGAAGATATTGAGTAGCCGTATCTTTCGCAAGAATTTTTGGAATCGCATAAAGAGTGAATTGTTACGGAAACGTTCCGCTAGTTAAGAGGGGTCAAATTGGAAAATGGATTGTAACTGGCAAAGAACCGAACTATAGTCAAGTTCGGTTAAAACGGAAAATTCGGGAAAATCCCGAAGACCCGCGTAAGTAGACAGTTAATTTTATCGGAGAGTTACGAGAATGAAGAAAAGAAATTGGTGGGGTATGTTTTTAATCTTTTCGTTAATGGGCTGTTACGCGACCGTTCCACCGGGTCATGTCGGACTAAGATTCGATCCTTGGAATCGAACCTTAGAAAAAAAATCTCTTCCACCGGGAAATTATCCGATCGGATTTTTTGAACAAGTCATACAATACCCTGTTCAACTTCAGTCTCACACTGAAAAAGTGGAAGTAATTACTCGCGATGATTTGAGGATAGAAGTTATCGCCACGATCATTATTAAACCGATCGTCGAGGAAGTCTTTGAATTGCAGACGAAAATCGGTCGCGACTTTTATAATATGGTCGTGCAACCAGAATTCCGCACATGCATTCGGAACGTGATGACGAGTTATCCGATGATACAAATTTCCAAAAAGACTCCGGACATCGAGAAGGAGATCAAGACCGAAGTCACGAGGCGTATTCAAGGTAAGCATGTCGAAGTCGACGATGTAGTGTTAAGCGATATAAATTACAGCCAGAAAATCTTTCAAGCTATCGAAGAGAAGTTAACGAAAGAACAACAGTTGGAAGCGATGAAATTTCAAATCCGAATCACTCAGAAGGATAATGAAATGGAACGCATGAAAGCAAAGCGAGAGGCGGAAATTCGAATTATAGAAGCCGAAGCGGAAGCTAAGTCCAGCGTAATCAAAGCGAGAGCCACGGCAGAGGCGCAAGAGATGATTAACAGTAAATTGACGACGAAATATATTCAATATAAGGCGTTGGAAAATCCGAATAATAAAATAATCTATTATCCGCTTGGAAAGGATTCATTACCGGTAATCATAAATCCTCAGTTGGGCGGAAAACCGGAACCCAACCGATCGGAATAATTTCGATGGATAAAAGAAGGCGTTCGCAATGAAAAATTGGTATTCCAGGGCGGTAGTAGCGGCGGTTCTTTTATTATTGGAAGGATCGACTCCTATTCGCCCCGAAATCGAATCCGATATCGTTGAGGAAACTTTTATACCGAAAATCGCGCGTTCATCCGGAGTATTAAGTATTTCGGTTTCCTCAGACGGCAATACGTTCGTTTCAGGATGCGAGGACAAGACCGCTCGAATCTGGAGTCTTAATAATCGGAATTTCTTAACTCTTTCCGAAAACACAAGTCCCGTAACATCAGTCTCTTTTTCGCCTCTCGGAGATAAGATACTTACTAAAGGCGATGGAGATACGGCTACTCTTTGGGACAGTAACGGTCGAAAACTTTTATCTACGCATAGTAGCGAGGGTTGGATCCAAGCCGTATTATTTGCACCGGATGGGAAAAGTTTTTATACTGCATCGGACGATGGAAAGATTTATCAATGGGATCTGACCGGTAAATTAGTCTATCGTTACGTATTTCATACGGATGCGATCACTTCGATCGATGCTTCGAAAGATGGAAAGTTTCTCGTAGCCGGTTCCGACGATGGAAAGGTTTCGATTTGGCAGGTTAAGGGAAAGTTGTTAAAAGAAATGGAAGGCCATGGAGCTTCGGTTTCGGCTGTTGCGATCTCGCCTGATAATTCAATTTTTGCATCGGGCGGTCTCGATAACAAAGCGATACTTTGGAATATGAAAGGGGAGAAGATTCGGGAATTTTTAGGACATTCCTCTTCGCTTTCGAGCATCGCTTTTTCTCCTAATGGGAAATTAATTGCAACGGCGAGTCAGGATAGAACGGCAAGGATTTGGAATTTATCCGGCGAAAAAGTTGCCGAACTAGAAGGTCACACCGAGGATTTGACCGATATAAAATTCCTACATAAGGGGGAAATCTTAATTACCTCAAGTACGGACGGTTCTCATATATTCTGGAATTTAAAAGGAAGGCGCTTAGGAAACGTCATATTAACGGAACGGGGAAAGGTTGTTTTTACGGAAGACGGACGATTCGAATATGATGATTCTCATTCCGCCGACTCAATCGAATTCGAGGATAAAATATCCGGCCAAGTAGTGAATATCGATCAGTTTTTTGACAGGTTATATACGCCTAACCTTTATTCTGAACTATTAAGCGAAGTCAATGGCGCAAAACCTCAAAAAAATATCGCCGAGTTGTATAAGGAATCGCCGGCACCATCCGTCCTGCTAACGATCGCGACTACACCCAGGCCTAAAGAGCAGAAAATCGATTTGGAAATTAAGTCCTGCGATACCGGCGGCGGTGTAAAGGAACTGCTTCTATATCATAACGGTTCGCTAATCGATTTGGAAAAAATTCGGGGAATTAAAATTCAAAACGAAGGAAAGTGTACCACTCAGAAAATTTCCGCGTCTCTGATTTCCGGTGCAAATACGTTTCAAGCGGTGGCTAAGAGTCAACTCGGCATGGCCGCTTATTCTAAAAATTTAAATATCGATTCGGATAAAGTTTCAGGACCCATTCCGAAGCCGGCTTTACATATAGTCGTTATAGGAATCGATCAATACAAGAATACCGATCTCAACCTAAAATATGCCGTAGCGGATGCAAAAGCGATTCGTGATTCGATTCGAGAAAAGGCTGTGGATCTTTTTTCAGCAACGTACGTGTATGAAGCATTCGATAAAGACGCTAGCAAGAGCGGAATCGAGCGAGTATTCGCTTTAGCTGCCGAGAAAGCTCGACCCGAGGATGTGGCGGTGATCTATATCGCAGGTCACGGCCTTTCGGAGGAGCGCACGTATTATTTTTTGCCTCAGGAGAACCCGGGCAATAACATTCAAGCAATTCAATCCGGTCTTTCTCAACAGGAGTTAATTAAACTCGTTTCAAGAATAGATGCCACAAAGAAATTCGTAATGATCGATACTTGCCAATCCGGAGGCGATTGGCTCGTAACAATGCGAGGCGGATCGGAAGATCAGGCCGCCTTAGGAATATTCGCCAAAACTGCGGGCGTTTGGGTGGTGGCAGCATCTTTGAAGAAACAATACGCATGGGAATCCATTATAACCGGCCATGGACTATTAACGACGAGCATATTGGAAGCTTTCGAAGGAAAAGCAGGTAAAGCAAAGACCATGTCCGTAGGAGAATTAATACCTTACATTAACCGAAGGGTTCCCGAGATTGCTAAAGAGTATTTTAAAAAAGAACAATATCCTTATACGGCTCAACATGGACAAGACTTTCCAATAGCTACGGTAAAGTAATACTGCGACTTTCATTCCCCTTCTGCCCAAGATTCTTTTCTAGGGTCCGCTCCTCCGAAAAGTTTACCGGTATTCGGGTCACGCATGGAAACACAAGGTGCTCCAAAATCATACTCCCATTTTTCACGGCCCTTGACGTCGTAACCTATCGATCTAAGAGCGGAGGCTTGCTTGTCGTAGATATCTTTTTCCAACTCGATTCGTCCGGGAGAATAGGTATGCGGAGAAAATGAATCCGGCCAGTTTAAAGATCGGAAACGAGGCGCGTTAACTGCCTCTTGAGGGTTCATCCCGAAAACGACTATATTTAAAAAAGTCTGAACAATGCCTTGTGTTTGCATATCGCCGCCGGGCGTACCTAAACTCATTAAAAATTTTCCATTTTTGAATACCATAGAGGCATTGGGAGTGATCGTAGGCCTTTTTCCGGGAATCAAAGAGGAAGGATGAAGCGGATCTAAACGAAATTGAGTCATTCGAATTCCTAAGGTTAAATCACCGTCGATCATCGGAGACTGAGGAAAATCGCTAGGAGTTAATGAGAGCGAATTTCCTTTTGAATCGATGATACTTAGATACGTCGTGTCTCTTCCGAATTTACCGCTTCCGGTTTTCTCCCAAAAATTGGGAGTCATAATAGAATACTCTGTTTTAGCAATGTATTCTTTGCCGTAATTTTCTTTAAATTCGATATCTAATCCTTGAGTCGAAAGTCTTGTCGATTCAAAAGCGAAAGGATTACCGTGGGGAGGCATTTTAGCGAAGGCAAATTTTCGAAGAAGCGTTCTTCTGCTTTCCGCATATCCTTTACTAAGCAATCCTTTGATTGGAACATACGTAAATTCAGGGTCTCCGAAATATTTTTCCCGATCGGCCATGGCCAGCTCGATCGCTTGTATCACGGTATGAACATATAGAGGGGAATTATGGCCCATCGATTTTAAATCGATGCCATCCAATATCTGAAGAACGATGGGCACTACCGCACCTTGGTTCCAGGTCCTATTGGCGAATATTTTATAAGATCCGAATGTACCCGTTAGAGGTTCCTCCCAACCGCCTGCGTAACTGGTGAAATCCTCTAAAATCATAGTTCCGTCCTGTTTTTCATGAGCCTCCACAATTTTTTTCGCGATAGGGCCTTTGTAAAAATAGTCGCGAACCGCCTCCAAGGAGGATTCCCGATTCTTACCTTCTTTCTTCGCTGCGAGCTCGGCACCTGCTAGTTCTCGAAATGTTTTTGCTAAATCGGGACGGGTAAATCTCTCGTTCAGGTGTAACGGTCTCCACCATCTACCGTGCATGTAGATTTGAGCATTATAGGGTAGTAATATCGAAAAACCGAGTCTTTTGAAGAAATTCATATTAACGTTTCGTAATAAAATTTTATGAACAGGGAAACCTTCTTCGGCGATTCTGACAGCGGGCTCGCTTATTTCGGAAAATGACATAGTTCCGTATTTCTTTAAAAGCGATATGATTACGTCGGGGGAGGCGGGGATTAGTTGTGAAGAATATTTCAACGTTGGAACGGTTTTATAACCTCTTGATTTAAAATATTCTATTGTTGCTTTTGCCGGGGCCTTACCGGCGCCTATGTAGCTTTCTACCTTTCCGGTTTGTGCATTGAAATATAAAAGGGGTGCGACCCCGGGAAACGATGCCTCCTCTCCTTGGGTTACGTTTAAAACTAGTAGCGCGGCGACGCCTGCGTCCGCTGCGGTTCCACCTTTTTTCAGTATGTCGAGTGCAACCTTGGTCGCAAACGGATGACCGCTCGCTACCATTATGGTCGATCCTTTTGCGACAGGACGATCCTGGTGATAAGGGTCCTGCCATTTCATTACATCGGTGGGATGATAGTTTACGATGTAAACAAGCGAAAATACGCTTACTATAATAGAAACCGCATATATTATTGATTGGAGTAAATTCTTCATATTGCCGCCGTCATCGGTAATTGACCGAAGTAAATGAGGCTTTTTTATCGAATGAATTCAAGCTAATTCTATGCAGAATATAGATACGATTTTCGCTTTTATAATCTTCAAATTTGCGTATAAGAATTTCCTTTCAGGATTATCGTTAAAATAATTCCCGCTTACGAAAAGTTTGTGCCGAAGTTTATTTCTGATTTTCAGTAAATGCCGCGTTCGGAGCGGTTAAAAAGAGGGTTCAGGGCCTATGTCTCTTATGAAAGAATTAGTAGTTTAAAATATTATAATCTAATCCTTTCGTATTACAAAAAAGATTAGGATGTTTAAAAAAAGAGATAAACGAATGAAATTTTGAAAGCAACTAAGGCAAAACTGGTGTTAAATGGAGTGGGGAATCAGGGAACCTTCGCTAATGAAAGCCGAAACGATCGAATCTTCTGCGAAAGAAAACATCGCGAGGATGAACCATCCGAGTCTGCGAATGGAGTTAAAAATTCATTCGGGACCGCGCTCTTATTTTGATACGGAAACGGAAAGTCTATTAACGTTATCGAGAATTAATTCCCGCCCGGAAGGTTTGTCGGACGGAAAGCTTCCAACATTGAATGCGGAGATTGATTGGGATCGTAAGACGTACTCCCGAGTGGAATCGCTATTAAAGGAAGGTTTGGTTGTTCTGGTTCCACGAATAAAGTATCGTAAGGAAAAACGCGAAGGAGAAGTAGTATTACATCTCGTTTCGGCAAAAGGAGATACTGTTCGCGATCGAGAAGCGTTCAAAAATTTAATCCTGGAAATTCATCGTCGATCGGCCTGGGCTGTCAGAAATTATACGATCGAAAATCAAACTAGTCGAAACCGCAAATTGGACGTTCTTTTAGACGAGGTTCTTTCCGGAAAATGGATCGGGCCGCGCCGTTCGTCTAACGAAGTCTTAATCGGCTATTTGGAAAGAATTCGCATGCCGGAACTTATTCGCGACGATGCGGTGGCTGAAGCAGAGGAACAGATCGACGCTTTTATGAGGGAAGAAGGATTCGTAATTCCCACCAAGAATTTCGGCTACGTGTATGTGCCGGAGGCCGAAGCGGATTCTCTTTTTAAAAAAACGAAAAATCTTTATAAATATCAATTACTACCGAAATTGACCAATGCGATTCCTACGCTTGAAAATGAAATACGAACTTATCGAGAATCTTTCTTGGACGTTTCTTACGATGAATTAATAGAAGCTCCTATACTCACCAGAGATAGGATGTTCGTCGGGGAATGGCATAAATTTTCGCAAACGATCGTTTCTTCTTTTGAATCCGATATCTTGGCGATCTTGTCTTCGATCGGTACGAAGGCAATCGCATCGGAAGAATATAAGAAGGAGATGGAAAATCGCAAAATTGATCGAAGTTTGCGCCAAGCCCTTCCGGGTGCGGATCCGCCGATGGCAAGATTCTTGAGATTGGAGGGCGCCGATTTTTCCGGAACAAAACTTCCTAAAAGTTTGGAGGAAGATTCGGAATTTCTTAGCATCGTATACTTTGGAGCAAAAGGACCTTGTCTCTGCGTTTGTCCTAATTCGGAAGCGACAGTTTTGGCAATTTTCGGCCAATTAGAGGATAAATATTCCTTTGAGTCTGAAACCGCGTTATCATTTCTCTTAATGATTTATGCTAGGAGAAATCGAATCGGAACTTGGTTTAATAAAGAAGCGTTTCGTGAGGCCTTTTGCGGAGCCGCTTTGGCTTGCTTGGGGAAGAAAGTTCCGTGGCTGTATCGTATGGCTTTTTTTGTCGGCTTTAGAGAATCTCTTTTATCCGAGGTATTCCACGTTCTTTCCGTGCTCGACTACGACCAACTGGACAGAAAATTGGAAGGAGAAAATCAATCTCGAAGAAAATACGATACACTTAGGCAGGAATTTTTGAAAGTAATTTGATCTTACCGGTGGATCGAATCGCTCTACTCTAACAATTCCGCTTTTCCATAAAGCGGTGCGATCACGCGAATTTGATCTTTCTTATAATCCAACGCGTACAAAGTAAAACTAGTATACGGTTTATATTCGCCGTCCTTGCTACCGTTCACTATATGGGGATCTCCCAAAAAATATGCATAGCCATTCTTAACGATCGGGAAGGAGCCGAGATAAGACGATTCGAATCTGCGTTTAGCGATCAAATCGACGACCACTATATAACTGGATTTTCCTTCCGAACGTTCCGTAAAGGCAACCGACTTGCCGTCCGTCCCGACGCTAAGACTAAATTGCTCCTTCGAATTCCCGTCTGTCTTTGGGGGATAAAAAGGTCTGTCTAACTTAACTAACTCGCCTTGCGAAGCCCCTAAAATGTACAGCTTATTTTCCTTTTCGGTGGCCGCACGAATGACTACAAGGTCGTCTATTAAGGAATATACATCTAGAATTTGTAATTTTTCTTTTCCAGTTTCGATCCAAGCTAACGTCGTTATTATACCGGTTTCTGTCGAAAATTTATGAATCGGTACTCGAGTCGAGTCTTCACCGTGCTCCGAATATTTGACCTCGTTTCCCACTAGATAAACGTAATTTTGATCGGCGGATATAAACGGCTGAAGTCCGGGTGTAACGCTTACTTCCTTTTCTTTCTCGTAATCAAAGACGACGGTTTCCCATCGTTCATTAGTTTTTCGCGAAAACAAAAGCCAAGGCTTTCCCCTAAAAAAACCAGAATTTCCCGGAAACGCATCTTTAGAACCGACAATCGTCTTGCCTTTCCCCGATGTTAGGTTGAGTAGAAAGAGCTCACTACGAGTTTTAAATAATATATAATTCTGCTTACGAAATATCGGAAGTCCTTTCTCCAAGGCACCGGTGTAGATTAGCTTCGTTTTTCCGTTGGTCGGAGAAACGGAGACCAAACGAAGAATTCCTTTATCTTCCTGAACAACGTAAATAGGAGAAAGCGGTTCGTTACCGGATTGAATTAGATTGACTCCGACTATGCCGGAATTTTGAAAGAATAGTAAGAAAAATAACAGACCTTGGAAGAAAAGATTAACTTTACCTTTTCGGAGAAACGCCTGTTTCACCTTCTTCATATAGGCCATTCTCGCCTCAAAGAATCGATTCGTCAGTAATTTAATCCGTTGCTAACGCTTGATTTCAAAGGTTCTAAAATTCCCTTTAGCCTCTTCCCATTGGATCGTTGCTTCGACGACTTTAGCCTTAGATGGACCTCGTTGGACCGCCTTATACAGATCTTCTATAAAAACTTTGTCTCCTTCAACGATGACTTCGACTTCGCCCGAGGGAAGATTCATCGTATATCCGGTGAGCCTACATTCCTGTGCTCGTTGTAAAACGAAGTAGCGAAACCCCACCCCTTGAACGGCTCCTCGCACTCTAATTTTCGCTCTCGTTTGATTCTTACTTGCCATTCGCCCTCCTGAAAAAGAATATTCTAAGAATCAGCGTCGAATTTGAAACAAGAAATCCTTTGTTTCATGCCGTATTCACCATCCAAGCCGAGAATCCTTGAAGAAATTCCCAAATAATATCTTTTGATTCTTGATCCACTTCCCAATCTTGAATTGCTTCCCGATAACAAGAAAGCCAAGCTCTTCGGGATTTTTCATCTATAGGGAAAGGCAGATGTCTTGCCCTCATTCTAGGCGCCCCGTATCTTTCTACATAATAAGGCGGTCCGCCTACTACTTGAATTAAAAAGTCGGCGGACTTTTGTATGCTATGCTCCAAATTTTCAGGAAACATCCAAGCAATAGGACTGGATGGTATTTTTCGGTAAAAATCGGCGACTAGGCTCCGCAATTTTTCTTCACCTAACTTTAAAAAAAGCGTGCGAAGCCTTGGATCCGGAGCAGGAGGGCCGGAGGGAGGTATATGAATGGAATGCTCGCTCAAAGTATGGACCCTCTTGATAAGTAAGATCTAATCTTCGGTTCAAATTCTGCGACAAGCCTTTCATAAACGTCGCGTTTAAATGGAACGACGGTCGATAGGCACTCGTGAACGGGAATGAAACGGACTCTTTCGAATTCACGTTCATGCACGTCTAACCGACAATCTTCTGCGATACCGTTCCAATAAATTAGGAACCATTTTTGTGTTTGTCCTCTGAATTTCTTTAGATGCTTATTCAGGCTAAGGCTTTCCGGGAATTCGTATTGTATCCATCCGGGGTATTCATAGATTATGATACCGTTTTGAATGCCGACTTCCTCATAAAGTTCGCGTTGCGCAGCTTCTTCCGAACCTTCCCCTTCATCTATTCCCCCTTGCGGGAATTGCCAGGACCCCAGGAAGTTAGTTCGCTCCCCTACCAGCACCTTTCCCTTCGAATTAAAGACGACCATTCCGACGTTCTTTCTATACGGTTTTTCCATTCTATAGGAAGAAAACATCGTAGATGTTTATGAGACAAGCGGTTTCCCTTTAAATGGTTTTCCGTATCGATTGAATATGTCTATAAGTATCAGGGGGTTTACCTATTATCGATACCTCACTTAAGTAATTCGAAGCGATGATGCGAGTAGATACCTTATAGTAAAACATAGATACGTCAATAAATGAATAGAGGATAGACAAAGTGAAGCCGTCCTATTCATTGGGACAAAAGCTATTATCTTTTAGGAGGATAGTATTTCGAAGATGCAAGTGCAACGTAAAGGTAGTCGCCGTCGAATATTTATTGAAGCAGACTTCGAGATTCGGGAATCTCATATTCCCGGTATAGGAATGGGTCTTTTCCCAAAGGAAGACGTTCAAAAAGGCGATACGGTCGGCTTCTATACCGGTCGAGTTTTGGACGATAAATCGGCAAACTCGTCCAAATATTGCGAATCGAAATACTTACTTTGGATCTGTAAGGATCATTGGATCTACGGAGAAGGTAAAAAATCCAACTACACCCGTTATATTAACCATAGTACAAAACCGAATATTAAATTAGTTGTATCTACTCGATGGAAAACCGCCCGCTTCGAAGCTCTTCGGAAAATCCGCGCGGGAGAAGAGCTTTTCTTCGATTACGGCGACGAGTATTGGATTAACGTAGATATTTCCCCGGTGGAGCGGAACTAGGCATATTCAATTTTCATGGTCAGAGGACTACCCATGAATTTATCCTAGTTCCGCTATGCGGCAACCGTTTCTCGGTCTTCCTTTTTTTCGTACAAAGCCTTGGATTGACCGATATGTTTGAAAAAGAAGGCAAATCCATTAATTAAATCGAATATAGCAGGAATGGTCTTTAGGGAAATTCCGACGTCTCCATGCGAAATTAACGGAGTTAAAACGAGCTTCACTCTCTTACTTGACAACGCTTCAGCCATAATTACCGCTTCCGCCGGCGGAACTACCTTGTCTTCAAGTCCGTGGACGATTGAAATCGGGCAAGATATCGACTCTAATTTATCCTTTACTTGTAAATCCTTTAAGAACGAGGCTTTCTTTCCCGCGTTGTCTAAAATTTTACGCCAAACCTCCTGTCTGTATGTGGGATTGTCTCTTAGCTCTTCGAAAATTTTTCGATTTATGGATTTTATGGATTCGAGTATCCCGGGCAATTCCAGCATCTCTCGTCCATAGCTTCCGTCCAAAACGCATGCCTTAATCGCTTTCTCAACTTCCTTGTTATCGCCGATTCCATATTTTATAAAATTATAAAGTAAAATCATTCGACCATACTCGTCTCCGTCCGGGGAGGTCATTAGGTAATCCAAAGTGGACGTGACATCGCAATAGGCGCCGATCGTTAAAATGGATTCGATACGATTTGAAATTTTAGGGTTAGAGGCCGCGATCAAGCCCATGCTTCCGGAAAATGAAGGAGCAATATAGGAAAGTTTTCCTTGGGGACAATAAACGGGGTCGGAAGAAACGTTTACGATCATATCTTGTATAGTATGAATCGTTTCTTTTTCGATTCGAAATTCGGTCACTTCTTTCAGTAGAGGAGAAATTACGGTATAACCGACGGCACAGGCGGCTTGGCAAACCGCGGCAAATCTTGGATCTTTATTCCCTAAGTATGCCAGACCGTTGACCGCTAAGATGGTCCCCTTCGAATCGTTTTTAGGCGTGTAAAGAATTGCAGGGATCTCTTTGTCGGGTAATGAAAGTAGTATTTCGGTTTCTTTCACCCGTGGTGGTTCAGAGCTTTGACAATGGAGAGCAAATAGTGCGGCTTCCAAGAAATTTTTCATAACTCGTATCGGACTAAGCTTTGGTTAAAAGACGATAACATTTCCATGACGTTTTTCGAATTTGCCCGGGGTTTTACGGAAAAAAAGGAAATTTTGTTACAACGGGGATTTCACGCGCTGATACCGAGATAAATTGCAAGTAAAATTCAAGATTTACCCCGGAATAGTAATTCCATTGAAAGGGGGTTTCGTTCGTCGGTAATGGCTTTTCCGCGAGACTTCGGCAATTTCGCTTAAATTTTACTTTTCTTGACTCTTCATTTTTAGATATTCCATCAAAAAGCAAAAAACTAATTTATAGGAAATTGAAATGGTTTCATCAGAATTTTTCCGTAAACCGGATCGATCTGAATTTGAAGATGAAAATTACTCCGGGTTTCTATCTAAACCGGACTTGCGAAGACTTTTTGATGCAGCCAAAAGTAATGAAAATCATTATCTTTGGCTGCGGATGATTTATTCTTTCGGTCTGCTTATAACCGAACTGGTTTTTATTGAGGTTCGGGATTTAGACTGGGCGACAAATCAGATTACGATTAAGCATTCCCAAAAATTAAGGAGTAGAACTCTCCCGATCCCTATTTCTCTGCAAAGAGATTTATGGTTCGCTTCGCGGGGCAAATCAGAAAATGCATTCTTATTTTCGGGTAGATCCGGACGGATTCACCCGCGAACCATTCAGAAAATGTTTTCAAAGTTAGAGGCAGCGTGCGGGCTTTCCGTAAGCGTAATTCGATTACGAAGATCGCTTGGGGTCCATTTAATCGAAGCCGGCTGGGGGGTGGAAAAAATTCGAGAGCATCTCGGTTTTTCTTCGAAGAGATCCGTTCAAGAATTGCTGGGTCCTGCGAGAAATCCTCAAGTCGGAAAAATGTTTCCATTAGAGGAAATTCTGGGGGCTGCAGCGTAAGTTGGAATAACCGGAAACCCTAAAAATTTGTTGTAAAACCCCATTTCCTCCCTATTTTAGTCTCGGACGAGCGTTTCTGATCCCTTTTTTAAAGAGGAAAGATTGATTGGGACACGCTTTTCCAGACGTTAGCGGGAGCCTCACTTGGAAATTAAGACCAAAAAAATCGGGAAACATACCCTCGTTCAATTGGACGGCCGGTTAGATATTACCCATTCCGACGAGGTTGAGGCAAAACTCTTAGACGACGTTCAAGCGGGTTTAGGAGATATCATAATTAATTTGCAAAATATCTCGTACATCTCTTCATCAGGAATCAGAATCTTCGTTGGAATGGTGCGCGAGTTAGAAAAGCAAGGTCGCAAGCTCAAGCTTTGCTGCATTACGCCAAACGTAAAAAAAGTGTTCGATGTAGTGGAATTACTGGATTTGTTCGAGGTTTTCGAAACCGAGCAAGAAGCAGTCGCAACGCTTAAATAAATTTATAGGGGGACCGTAACTGGAACCGATGAAGTCCCCTGAATTCCAGTCTAAATCCGACCGAATCTCGGAAATAGTCTCTCTCTTCGGGTTAGCCGTCTTATCGGTTCTTTATTTATCCGCATTCCAACTTTCTAAAAAAGAATTTCCGCCAACTTGGCCGGACGAAGTCCTTTTTTATTCTCCATCGATGGATTTTGCGACTCATGGGACGTTTCGCACCGTCGTTCTCGAAGGCTTGATTCCCGGAATGGAAAGTAAGACACTTTGGATGCCCCCTTTATTTTTCATTTTAAACGGGACGGTTCTTTCCTTTTTCGTAGGAGGAATCGAAGTTCTTCGTTTATTTTCAGCGCTCGTGTCTCTCGGTTCCGTTTGGTTGTTTTGGTTTTTGTTAAAAGAAATCGGTTTTTCATCCCGAGCAAGATTAGGCGCTTGTCTATTGCTCGTTACGGATCTGCTTTTTCTTAGAGTCGGTTGGATGGCGCGAATGGAGGCGCTCTGTCTTTTTTGGGCGCTGGCATCCATTTTCTTTTTGGCAAGAAAAGTCAGCTGGAACGGAGAAACGAAGAATAGTCTTACTTATTTGGAAGGTTTTGGATCTGGATTTTTTTTAGGCCTTTCTTTTTTGTCTCATCCTTTCGGCGCAGTATTCGGAATTCCAGCGCTCTTTCTAATTCATCGAGCCAAGGCCTGGAATATTTGGACATTTTGGGCGGGTGGAGTTCTTCCGTTAATCGGTTGGGCGATTTGGATTCATCCCGATTGGGAATTATTTATCATTCAATTTGGAGCGCAATTCGGAAGAAAGAAGGAACTGCTACAAACGTTTTCTCCATTAACGAAAGTGAAAGTTCTATTAGGAGGATACGAGAGTCCGGGTTCCCGTCTTTGGTTTTACGTAGCTTTGCTATTCGGAATATGGGTAGTCCGAAGAGAATTGTTAGAAAGGAGGAATTTAGCGTTCTTCTTATTGCTCTGGTTATTTACGATTATAGCTTTTTTATTTCTTTCAACGGAATATTATTACGTAATGTATCTGTGCCTCCCTCTCTCCGCTTTAGGCGGTTTTTTCTTTGAACGAATCAGAAGTAGAAGAATCCAATACGTAGCGGGGTTACTGGTTTTTTGCAATCTGTTCATCCTATTTTATGCATATAGAAAAATCGGCTTTGCAAATCCGGAATTCGATTTGAACGCGAAATTTTCGCAAGCGATATTAACCGAATTAAAGGGTTCCAAACGGGTGTATCTTCAAGCGATTCCGGACCCGTATTTTCTTCTCGTCAAAGGGTTACCCGACTCTACGATACTCGAATTTATTCCGGGAGAATTACCGATTTCGCCGGATGAGTTTCTTCCGACTTTGCAAACGATCGACACCTTTGTATTTTCCGAAGGCCAAAAACGAAACGAACATGTTCAGCGGTTTCTTGAAGAAAACTCGAATAAGTTTAAAATGAGAAGCGTTTCAGTAGAGCCGTCGACTCCGAGAAAGCTTGTAAAAGCGGAAGCGGTAATTTATCTCAGAAGATAAACCATGAAACGATCCGAATTCATCGTAACCTTGCTGTCGTTTCTTTTATTCATCGATTGCTATTCCGAAAAACATGCGCAGGATTTGACCGCCTTACTTCCGCAGGGTGCCAGCATTCCCGTTGCGATAATCGGTGATTCCTTGTGCGAGCGATCGCAAGCATTTGATTTGTCGGATGGATTGGGTTCTCATTTTCAAGTCTTGAATGTTTGCGTAACCGGCAGTACCGTACCGGATTGGTTGCAAAATGTGGATCGCGCCCTTACGAACTCTCCAAAAATTGTCATCATCGAATTGGGAACGAACGACGTTTCCTCCTATCCCACAAGTCAATTCCCCGCAAATTACGATCGACTCTTGTCGAGCATTTCCCTGAAAACGGATGCGATCATACTTGTAACTGTGCTTCCGCCGCCTTTAGATCCGGGTTTTAGAACG
Source organism: Leptospira fainei serovar Hurstbridge str. BUT 6 (assembly GCF_000306235.2). NCBI lineage: Bacteria > Pseudomonadati > Spirochaetota > Leptospiria > Leptospirales > Leptospiraceae > Leptospira > Leptospira fainei. Next base: position 622,179 of record NZ_AKWZ02000010.1, on the reverse strand, counting down.
GCAGTTTTGCAGATCAATACGTATCTGAAGTCGCTTTCTACCGCTCATCCGATTGCGGATATGGAAACTCCTTTTTTGCAAACCGAGAACACCATTCCTCTATATCCTCAAACCGATCCGATACATCCCGATCCGGCAGGCATTGCGATTATGAAAGCGGTCTACATAAAGCAAATCGGAAAGATCAGCGGGCTTTCTCTTTGACGTGAGCCGGAATTTTACCGACTTCCTTTCTCTTTAATTTTACGGAGAAGTTCGCGGTTTGATTCCTGTCTTAAAATTGCGTTCTCATACCTCCTGATTTCAATGCTACTTTCCGGTTGAAGTTTCGGAATCGGGCAGGGTTTTTTATTTTCATCCAGAGCGACAAAAGTTAGATATGCGGTCGTTGCCCTCACGACGACACCGGTATAAGGATTTTCTTTAGAGACTTGTACTCCTATTTCCATCGAAGATCTTCCGGTAAAATTTACCGACGCTTTCAGAATGACGTGATCTCCTACCGAGATCGGTTCCAAGAAATTCAGTTTGTCAACGCTGGCCGTCACTGCCTCTCGGCCGCAATGCCTTTGTGCTACCATGACTGCAATTAAATCTATCCAAGACATCAGGACTCCCCCGAAGAGGGTCCCGTAATGGTTTGCATGGTCGGGCATTACGATATGTCTTGTTTCTACGGCAGAATCGCGGGGACTTTTAACTATTTCCATAAAATACTAATATGTTAACGGTTTGATTCATCTCCGTTTCGGACAAGAAAAGAATCGAACGGATTCGAAGTCAGGATTCTTAACTATTGAAAGGAGCAATCCAAGACAAAGTCGTTAAAGACCTGCGATACGTACAATTTATCCTTATATGGGATTGCCGTGCTTCCTGCGGAAATTTCTTCTCCCGAATTGGCATATATTTCTTTGAACGTATCGTCGGGATTAATAACGAAAATCTGAGTCGGGGACGGATAGTCCTTATTACGAAGATGTCTTAAAAACTTCCATGTGGAATGGTGCCCGACAACGAAAATTCTTCCCTTTTCGTCGGCCTCAAGATTATCAGTTCCGGTATCGACGAAGATTTTCTTAGGCTCGCCTAAAATAATTTTTCCCGAACTACGATCTACCGGAAATTTAAAGACGGCACGATCCATAAAGCCGGAACGATAAAGAAATTCTTTGCCATCCGTCCTTTTTATCAATAAAATTCCATTTCCATAATATAACGGATTTCCTAAAGACGACCAGGATTTTCCGTTATAGAGGGATATTTCCGATCTAGCGCTCCGGAATAAGTCATCGAAGAAATAGCGGAGCTTCCCGCCCTGTCCGTGATCATTCGAAACATAAATTTCGTTTTCCGATTCAACAAACAAATCGTTCGGACTGGTAAGCAGCGGATCTTTTAAGGTTTGGATATGTTTCCAAGTTCCTGTCGGAGTTTTTTGATCCGGCGGAGACGTTCTTTCGAAGATTTCGATGCTATGTTCTTGAAAAGGAATTATGTGAGAAATTACGTAAAGCCTATATACTCCACTCTTTATTAGAAGACTAATTCCATGCGGATGAAACGGTTTCGGATAATCGATCGCTAAGGGAATTGGTTTCGGCGAAGGATTTGCAGTATTCAAGACGTAAATTTTTCCTTCTTGGTCGCTGATTCTACGTTCGTGTGAAGATACATAAAGCAGTCCTTCCTTTCGATCGATCGCAATATCTTCGGGGCCCGGCATTCCCGAGACTTTGCTGCAAGCCGGGAGGGGAATCGTTTTCAGTTCGGCAGAGCAAGAAATAGATAAAAAGCAGAGTAGAATGGATATTTTGGATAGAAGGCTATTTTGCATGGGACTTAGGATTTAAACCAAAAACCTTCGTGGCAATCCAGATTCGACAAAACGCTATAATTTTCTGCTTGCATTTATTGTGCGCTGCATAAAAATATAAAAAAAGGAACGTGCTGGATGGATAACCAAAAACTTAACGATCTTATAAACGCGGGAATCGGCGCAGTTCAAACATCGAAAGAGATCTTCGATAAACTCCTGGAAGACCTAAACGAAGGAAAGGAGAAGGTCGAACAACGCTTTGATGAGTTACGCGCCCAAGGTGAAAAAGACCTTAGCGACAGCGCCTTGAAATTTAAAGTTCCCCTAGCATGGGGAATCGTGAAATTCGAAGAAATTCGGGAAAACCTTCTCAAACAATTCTTAAATAAATAACTTTGAACTTTCGTTTCCGCCGGATTCGAATCCTACCTTCGGATAAATATTTTATCCCAGATAAACGGTAAACAAGTGTCTATAATCAGGTTTCTACTGCCTTGGATTCTCGTCTTTGCAGTTAGTCGGCCGATTTTATCGGAGAGGATTCTCGCAAACCAGCACGAGCTTTTGCTAGTCTCTAATTTCCTTATAAATCAAAATAAGATCCCAGAAATAAAAACATACGGGGACGAGGCTTTTACGAAAGTCCGATTTTCCCCCGCGTCCACTTTCAAAACATATTTAGCTCTTTCTTTATTAGAAAATAGAATTATGGATCCGGAAGCAAAAATTCTATGTTCCGATTCTCATATCCCCGGTTCTCCCCGAAGTCTGAATTTGCGCGAGGCGCTATTTTACTCTTCCAACGATTATTTCTCGATACAGTTTCCTAAACTTGGTCGGAAGAAATTAGAAAAAACTTTAAAAAGGATCGGATATGGGCAAATGCCTGATAAGCCCGATCCGTCCAAAAAAGGAAAGCTTCCTTATAGCTGGTGGACGAACGAGATGGGTTTAAAGCATGGGGGCGGCCTTCGATTGCTTCCGGAAGAGGTTCATAGTTTTTGGGTTTCGGTTTTTTGGAAAAGAGGCCGAGGTGTTTCGGAATCCGTTTATCGATCCTGGATATCCAGCTTATTCTGGTCGGATTGCCCGGAACGAAACGGAACTATTTTCGGAAAGACAGGTTCTTGGGAAGGGAGCTATTGGTTTCAGGGAATTTTAATTTCGAAACAAAGTCCCGATTCTTTAGCCGTTACGATATTAAGTAAATCCAAAGACGCGAATAGAACTGCCACAATAAACCGATTTTATGAAATTATCGGATGTAAAATGCCTCCGTTAGAATAGCGGATTTTCAATTCTCAAGTTCATTTGGCCGAGAAGTCCCCGCCCTTCCTGGGCGGGGGCCGGAGCGCAGCGGCGGAATTGCCGTAATTTCACAAAATTGATAATATGACAACCTTTTTCTACTCGGGGCAATTCTGTTGGAGCTCCTACCGATTTCTATACGCAAATTTCGGACTGAAAAGCGCCCAAGCGTATTTACAGATTCGAACAAGCTCAAACTCATGTAGGAATATTATAAAATTGTTATCAAATAATTCGGAAAAAATTGAATCATTTATTGAACGACAAAATCGATAACGGACGAAAGAATTTCAGTACTTTCGAAAGGTTGTCTGCACTGGAAAGCTTTGAAATCGGCGGGAAAATTTTGAACGCAGAAAGAAATCTTCGGAGTGACTGGATTCGAACCAGCGACCCCTTCCCCCCCAGAGAAGTGCGCTACCACTGCGCTACACCCCGATTCTCTTTCTTCTTTGGATGATTTTTCGAATTTAGGTGGAGTGTAAACCCAATTTTAGGTCCGACTCAAACTCAACATAGAAAGTCCGGAGAGACGAACCAAATAATCTGTCCTCCTAAGAATTTCTCCCTTGGAACATTCACTGCTAAAGCCGATCCGGGCGTAAACAGGAACGATTTTCCGACGCCGGATATTCCTAGCAATTTCTCCGAGAAAATACTCACGTCAGGACTATGTCCAACGATCAAGATTGCATCCGAATTCGAGTAATCTTTTAGTAATGAGCAGGTCTGAGCATATTCTTCCCCAGGCTGCAGATATTCCAATGATTCCGTTTCCTCGTTCGGGCGTAAAATTTCCGCATAGATTTTGGCGGTTTCCGCGGTTCTAATGAAGGGACTATGGTAGATTTTTTTTATTTTAAAGCCGGTTAAGAAAAATCGCGCCATCTTTTCGATGTCGGCTTTTCCTTTGGCAGTGAGAATTCGTGAGGAATCTTTTCCGTCAGGAGAAGCCGGTTCAGCTTCTCCATGCCTTGCAATTATAATCTTCATGGAATAAAAACCGGATTCAACCTTTCGTTTTCCGGAAAAAGATTGCCGGGGTTTCGACTGGAACCTATCGTTCTCGGCACTTGGTCTAAGGATTTTCTGATGTCCCAATTTGCAATTGAAATCGAAAGCCTTCGTAAAAATTATCCTGGCGTACAGGCGCTTCGAAGTATTCATTTAAGTGTTCCTCGCGGGGGAATTTTCGGCCTTTTAGGACCGAACGGCGCCGGAAAGACGACGTTAGTAAGAATCCTACTCGGTTTTTCTCGACCGACTAGCGGTGAATGCAAAGTTCTCGGTGAATCCCCTTCTCCGGCAGTTCGCGCACGCATAGGATATCTTCCGGAGCGTATGGCGGTTTCTCCCTTCTTAACGGGTAGGGAGTTTCTGGAAGCGAGCCTTCGACTTGCGTTTTTCAAGGCAAAGGAGGCAAAAATCAAGAGTAAAGAACTATTAAGCGAATTAGGTTTAGCAGATGCCGCGGACCGAAAAGTATCAACTTATTCTAAAGGGATGTTACAAAGGCTGGGCTTGGCGCATGCATTGGGCGCAGAACCGGAACTCCTACTATTGGACGAGCCGGGGACCGGACTTGATCCTGCCGGCTATAAGGAATTTAGGGACCGAATTATAGCGGAGAATGTAAAGCGAGGGGTTACCATCTTAATTAATTCCCATCGTTTGCCGGAAGTGGAGCAAATCTGTACTGAAGTAGGTATATTACATAAAGGTCAAATTAAAGCTCAAGGACGGCTTGATGAGCTTAGGCAGGGCAAAGATAGAATTCGCATACGCCTTGAAGCGGATGCGGGATTAGAATCGTATTTGGAAGGAATTTCTTTGGATTTTAAAAAGGACGGTAAAGAATGGGAGATTCGACCCAAACCGGAGATCGACGTGCGTAGACTTCCCGCGGAGCTAGTAGAAAGGGGAGCGGACCTCTTCCTTTTTGAAAGGAAAACCGAATCGTTGGAAGAAGTTTTCCTTCGTTTAACGGGGAGCCTCGATGCTAAAGAAGAGGCGAGTCATTAAAATGAATCTAAAATCGAAACAATCGTTTTCATTTTTTTTCGTTTCTATGTTCTTACAGCTGCCTGTCCTAATAAAGCTAACGCTTCTACAGGTGCAGCGTCGGAAGGCGCTATTCTTCCTATTTTCGCTTCTTGCGTTTTATTTGTTAGGGGAATGGTTTTGCACCAGCACATTCGGCGATAATATCACGAAGGGCGTATCAGTCGGGACGTATTTTACTCTCTCTTCGCTTTGGGTGACGGTCTTTCTGGTAATGATGACTTCAGATTTGTTGCGTCAGGACCTCGATTCCCAGGTTCACACTCTTTGGTTGAGTAGACCTCTCGATCCTTTGGTATATTTGGCGGGGAAAGGGATTACGTTGTTAATCTTGGTTATGCTGTTTTTGGTCGGAGCGTTTGCCATCCATTCGGCCTTTGCAATGGAGATTCCTTGGGATTTTTTACTCTATCAAGGAGTGATGTTTCTATCTTACGGTTTTTTAGTGGTCTTTGCTTTATTAATCACTTTGACTGCCAATCAAACGATTTCCGTTTTATTGTCCTTCGGATTACTTCTCGGCACGGCCATTTTAGATTTCATCGTATATAACGGTGTGGTGGACGGGTCCGCTGAATTGGCCGAAAATCAAAAGCTTTTTGTCAAAATTGCGTATTGGGTTTTACCGCAACTCGGTACCGTTTATTACCACTCCGGAAGACTTTTGGAGGGAAAAGTAGAAGACCCATTTTCTTACGGACCTTATTCTTTTTTACAAGTCGGCGCCTGGATTTTGCTTTTGAAGGCGGCTTTGATCGGAGCAACTCGTCGCAAGGAAATTTAAGAAAATCGGTGGTTTTAGCATTAAAGTAATCTGGAGTTGACAAAACGTTCCGAAAAATATGATATAGGGAACTGCCTTCCGTAGCGAAAATGAACATAAACTGGTACCACTTCGAAAAAGAAGGATACTATCTCAGCGTACGTAACGTAAACGAGCGTATCGAAAGGCTAAACCCTCTTTATATTCGAATTACGACATTAAACCGAAACGTAGACAAACTTCTGAACGTTTTGCTCGATCGTTATCTGGTCTATCTGGACGCGATATCTCTTAAGGAATCGGTTTTTTCCATTCTACGTGAGAGCGTAATGAACGCCGTTAAGGCCAACTCCAAGCGGATATTTTTCTCCGAAAATAACCTGAATATTTCCGATCCCGAGGATTACACCAAAGGGATGGCGAATTTTAAAAAGGAGATGATTCGAGATAAAGAGCGATACGCCGAGCTTCTTGAAAAAGTCAAATTTCATTGCCTGATTACTATGGCTTTCAATCGATCGAGCTTCCTGATGCGCGTTTCCAATAACGCGCCGATCATTGCAGAAGAACTGAAGAGGGTTGAAAATAGGATCGGCAAGAGCCGTGAATACAATGATCTAGGAGAGGTTTTTGCCGATCACGCCGACGACTCCGAAGGAGCCGGACTCGGGCTTGCGATGTCGCTTCTCATGTTGAAAAACGAAGGAATCGAAGGGGACTGCTATAAGCTCAAAGCGGAAGGGGCAGTCACTTCCGCTTATATAAAAATTCCCTTGGATTTCAAACACCGGAATGTTTCTTATCAGAGGACGGTCGAAATTATCGCCGAAATCGATAAGCTTCCTACGTTTCCGGAAAATCTAAATCAGATCATGAGTCTGATCAGTAAACCCGATTCGTCCATAACGCAGATTACCGAGTCCGTTTCAAGAGACGTTTCTCTTTCGACAAATATTCTGAAACTTGCCAACTCAGCTTCTTTCGCTCAGGGAAGAAAAGTGGAAACGCTCGACGAGGCGATTAAACGAATCGGACTTTCTGAGTTAAATAATATTCTTCTAAGTCTTGGCACGAAGAAAATACTCGAAGAAAGGTATAAAGAGTTCGAACAGATTTGGGAGCGATCCAGCTTATCCGCGTATATCTGCCGAAGGTTGGGAGAGCGTATGGGTTGGAAAAAAACGTTCTTAACCAATTTAGTCTGCGCCGCTTTACTTCATGACATAGGTTTGGTTCTTCTGCTATCATTGGAACCTGAAATCGTGGCCAAATTGACGGAACTGACCGGAAAAAACCTATTAGCATCGACGCTCGGCTTGGAAGAAGCTGCATTAGGAATTACTCATACTTCGCTCGGTAGTATGATCTGCGAGAAGTGGAATTTCTCGGATACGATCCGAGTCGCCGCCGAATATCATCACCGGCCCTTAATGGCCAAAAAGGAATCTCGAGATGTAGTCTTTGCCGTGTATCTTTCCGATTGGATTATCGATTGTTACGAGGGGAAGGCGGATCCTGCCGCGATTCACTGGGAGGTACTTCTACATTTCGGGTTTAAAAAAGACGAGGAATGGAAAGAGTTCGGCGATAGAATTATAAACGAATATAAGGCGTTTCAGCGCCAGTCTCGATAGGGCTTCCTAAGGTTTCCTTTAATTGAAAGGAAATTTTTCCGCTACGAGATAGAAATCCTCCTGCTTCAACTCTTCGGGTCGCTTATCGATCGATATTTCCGCCGATTTTACGGCGAGTGAAAGACGGGATCTTAAAGAATCTTCCTTATCCTGAAAAGGAAATTCTCCTTTCGGATAAAATGATCTTATCGGGGCTTCTTTTAAGGATGAACTCAGTTTTTTCCGCTTTCCCCAAAACGCGACTCGACATAGCAATTCAAGCGCCTGATAATACTTCCTTTCTGCGAACCGCGGCGCCGATTTAAAACTAAGGATCGAGGAGTCTATATTCGGAGCAGGGTAAAAGCAACCTGCTTTAATCCTTTTCCGTAATTTAAAAATTCCATATGCTCCGGCGTATATTCCGAGTGAAGAAATTTCTTTCGTGAGGCGAACGGCAAATTCCTTTTGTACGAGGAAAACGGCGCCCTTTAGGCCGTTCAATCTTTCCAATGCGAGGATAATAAGCTCCGACGTTATATAATAGGGGAGGTTTCCAAAAAGAAAACAATCTGTGTCGGGCGGCAATCGTAAGGTTTCTCTCGCGTCTCCCCGAACAATTTCCGCACCGGGAAGGAAATGTTCCAGCCATTCCGCATAAACAGGATCGATCTCATATAACCTCAATTTCTTTTTGAATCGAATCAATAAGTGAGAAAGAGCGCCCAACCCCGGGCCGATTTCCAATATGATTTCAGAACTTTGCAGAGCTTCCGGGTCGGCGCTATCGATTAAGCTTTGAACGGCTTTCGGGTCGATGAGAAAATTTTGTCCCCACTTCTTTAACGGCGCAGAGGATTTTGATTTTAGGAATTCCCGAAGGACGGATGTTTTAAAAAACGGGTATTCCGGGAAGCTCATTGCTTCCAATAAACTCCCAGCCGGAACCGATTCCAAGCTGTTTTCGAACTTTATTCCATTCCTTCGCATTATCTAATTTGCCGAAGCGCGGACTTAACAAAATAATTCCTCGGCCTTGTTGCGTAAATTTTACCAGACTAAAAACCGAATCTTTTCCGACTTCGAACCGTATGAGTTGTCCAGGTTCCGTCGGAAGGGAAAATCTGTTTCTCTTCGGAACGATTTGCCAGTTCGTGAGATTACGGGAAGAAAGCGATTTTTTACCGCCGTATTGGAATCGCGCGTTTGTTCGATGTCTAAAGCACGATAGAATCCAGCGCATGCAGGATTCGTCTTCGATATAAACGTTCTCGATCGTAGTTTGCCCTGAATTTTCTCCGCAGAAGAGTTGGGCGTCTTTTCCGAAAGATTTATAAAATAAATTCGAGCTGTATTTACATTTCCCTCCCAAAACTAATTCTTTTTCGTTTCTAATTACAAAGCTGAATTTGTCCCCGTAGAATATCGGCGGTAATCGAACGTATTGAGACGAAACGGCAAGAAGATAATAGAATCCAATGCAGAAAATCAATAATGATAAACGCATTAGAAGAATAGGATCGACAATTTTTCGAATTATGCCGGATTTTTTAGGAACAATCGACAGGTTCAGCGAACTTTTTACCTCTTCGCGTATCGGTAGAGATCGAATGAAGAACAAAAATACGATAAATAAAACCAAAACGACTAACGCTAGTTGCTTCGATTCGCCTCGGTAGATTTTCGAGAAGGTAAGCTCGTTCTCGCTCCAAAACACGGTGATCTTTCCGAGAATGTTGATTAATATTTTTACCAATAACCAGAGACAATCTTTCAGGTAAGGGATCGATAAGAATTCTATAAGCAATGCGGAATATAATAACGGGAGTAATATTCCGCATAGAGGAACTAAGAGCAGATTTATTCCCAGTGAACCGAAACTAAAGGTTCCGAAGCATGCGACCAATGTCGGAAAGGTGCCCAGCCCTGCCGCGAAAGAGAGCGTTAGATTCTCCCGAAAGAAAAACCCTATTTTTTTCAATGCCCCGGTGTCCTCAGTGTCTTGAGGAAAGCAAAGATCTAAACACGGTTTCAAAAGTAAAATCGACGCGACTGCGCCGAACGAAAGGAGAAACGATACTCCGAACGATCTTACAGGGTCCCAAAAGTATAAAATTCCTGTCGAAGCTATGAGTAAATCCGACGGACGCGTTCTCCGAAAGAATAGAGTTTGCAAAAGAAGAAAGGACGAAAATACCCAGGCTCGCGCCAAAGATACCGGAAAACCGAGCAACGAGAAATATAGAAGCCCGAGCAGAATCGGTATGACTCGAGGGAAAAAATATCCTAATACGGGAAAATGTTTTAGAACGGCGAAGACGCAGCCCAATAATATTCCCAAATGAAGTCCCGATGCTGCGAAAAGATGGAGTATGCCTCCGTCTTTAGCGTCTTGTTTAAAATCCTTGTTTAGATTTTTTGCATCTCCCAGTACTAATCCCAGGGAGATTTCCTTCTCTAACCCCTCGACGTTTGCCGATTCCAGCAGTTTTCCGACGAAAGCACTGGACTTATCCTTCCAAATTTTCGATTCATTTAAGAAGGGTGCGGTTCTTTTAGTAAATCCGGATATAAGGAGAAGAAAAAAGAGTAGGATACCCCAACCGAAGGAGAGAGCCTTTTTATGAATCGGCTTTAGAAAGGAAACGAAAACGATCGAAATACATCCGATTCCGGTCCATACGAGCAGAAAATCTACGAATAAGAAACGACAGAATTGGCTAGATAAAATGCCGAGAACTAAATACGAAAAAGAAGAGGACGGGATCCAGTCTCGATATTTTTCCTCTAAAAACCGTATCATGAGGGAAACGGTTCCCGGATTAAAAAGATTACTTACATTTTTCCAATTAGTCGAAGAGACAAATTGTTAGTCGGAAGAAAGACTACGAGGATTTATTTTACGGTGCCGATTCCTATTCCCATCTTGTTTCGCACAGTATCAAGAATTGGAGTCGCAGCATTGCGAGCTTTATCGGAGCCTTTTTTCATTATATCCCTAACATAGGTCGGGTCGGCCGCTATTTTTTCCCTTTCTTTTCGGTAAGGAGCAAAGTAATCCAAGACTTGTTCCAATAGGGCTTTTTTCAAATCGCCGTAACCCGTGCCGGGTGTAACGAATTTTTCCTTTAGTCGCGCTTTGTTTGCATCGTCCAGGAAAAGGGAATGAATCGTATATATTAAATTTTTATCATAATCCTTAGGATCGTCGATCCCGGCGGAATCCGTTACGATTCCCATCACCGCTTTTTTGATCTTCTTTTCATCGTCGAAAAAATTGATCGTATTACCGTACGATTTGGACATTTTCGCTCCGTCCGTTCCGGGTACAATCGCGGTGGATTCATCGATTTCCGGGTCGGGTAATTTAAAGGTTTGCCCGTATTGCGCATTGAAGCGCTCCGCAATATCTCTAGTAAGTTCTAAATGCTGCTTTTGATCCTTTCCCACCGGAACTCTGTCGCTGTTGAAGGCGAGAATGTCGGCGGCCATAAGAACGGGGTAAAAAAATAAGCCGCCGCTCGGCGTAATTCCTTTTGCAACCTTATCCTTAAAAGAATGAGCTAACTGTAGTTGAGGAACCGTGATTGACATCCCTAAATACCAGGCTAATTCAGTGACTTCCGGGACGGAGGATTGAATCCAAAAAGTGCATTTGTCAGGATTGATTCCGAGAGCGAGAAAATCGCAGACGGCATCATAAGTATTTTCGGTGTGATTTTTTGCTGAAGAGAAAGTCGTCAATGCGTGCAAGTCTGCCACAAAGCAGTATAGGTCCGATGAATTTTGATATTCGACTAACTTCCGTATAACGGAAAAATAATTGCCTAAATGTAATTTTCCGGACGGTTGAACACCGGTTAAGATCCTCATACTTCCTCCGAGGATTCGTTTAGCGGCGAGCCTCCCTCAAACGGCTTGCCGGATAAACGCTCGTATTCGGCACGAAGAGCTTTAAGTTCGCCGTCGATTTTACGATGGGCAGTCAATTTATTTACGGTGAATTTATCCTTGTAAATGACCGCGTAATTGAATAGGAGCTGGGCCATATCTACGAAAACATATTCGAGGGATTTATTGTTTAAACGATTTCCGGACACGATAGTCGAATCGTAATAAGGAATGAATCTATGAAGAACTTTGATTTCATCGATGACTTTTTCCTTCGAGGCCAGAACTCGATCGTTTAACTGACCTTTGACCTCGTAATCTTTTGCGAGCAAATGATTTTCCACAAGAACGTTGATTTTTTCCGCGAATTTTCCCATAAATGCTGAGGCTTCGCCTAATAATCGCAAAAGATTAAGCGTAATCTGGTCTTCTACCGCACTGCCGGAAGTGTTTTGATTAAACGTAGCGAAGGTATATTGGAAACTCGGATATTTTTTATTGAATGCATCCAACTGGCGGAGTAGATTATTGATTTCCTCAATTTCTCCCTTAAACAAACCGGTTTGCATGATGATCACGTCACGGTTATGGTTTTTCGTTCCGATTTTAACCATTCCTTCCAGAATCGGAGAGTAGCAGGATTGAAAATCTCTTAGTAGTATATATATAAGTTTATGAGGCATTCCCTTGAAAGAGGATTTGAACGCCGCCGAGTTCATATTTTCCGGCATATGGTGAGCGAAATAATCGTCCACTACTCCGTTTAGGAAGTCGAAGGAAATTTTGCCGTTCTCATCTATTTTAAAATATCTTTGTCTTAGATTTTGAAGTTCCTCTTTTTTATTTCCACGAGTGATTATGTCGTCGGAGAGTTTAATAAGAGTGGTGTCCACTTCCTTGGTAATATCAGGGGAACCTTGGAATTTCATTTCGTTGATTGGCGGAACGTTTAATGAATCTATAATCTCTTCCCATGTGATCACTTTTCGATTGGAAACCACGTAGAAAGCACGAATTGCGTCCGTTAATTTCGGTTTTCCGGTTTCCAAATTCAATCCATAATTCAATCCGGATAAAATGGACGGTAGTTTGACTGAAAGTTTTTCGTCTTTTTTTACGAGATCGGGCACGTGGGTTAAAATGATATCTTTCGCATCGTCTCGGGATAAATGTCTAGCATAGTACATCTGCATCTTTAAGGATCGATTCAAAAAGATTTCGGGCGAGATTTCGTCGATAAAGAGGGAATCGAGAGAAATAAAGTTATTAAAGAATTTATTAAAATTTAATACTACGTTATATACTAATGGGCGCCAATGTCTCCAGCCCTGGCTTTCGGCCAATCGAAGCGCCTGCAAGGTCGAGATGATTTGGTCCTCTTTCAAGGCTTTGAATAAACGTTCTACCGACGGCGCGATTTTCGAATTCCGACCCAAGAATCCGACTTCGACCGTTCCGGTCTCTTTCGCGAACTTGGTGATTGCCGCATTTCCGCCGAATAAATTCGCTAAAAATCCTAGACCGACTGCGCCTGAGTCGTTCGTTTTGCGAACCGGTTTAGGCGGCGTTTTAGAAGAGGATGAAGCAGGGAGATTTGAGGATTGCTTAGCGGCCTTTTCATCTTCTTCCGTTCTCCGGTTATCTTCCCGCTTTTTCTGCTCAAACTCTTCGTCGACTTTCTTCATCAAGTCGATTCGAATAAAGATATCATTCGATTTTTGTATTACTTCGTCTATCTTCTGCTGATGTTCCGGAGAACGAGGTTTACGGTAAAGATCCGCGAATATTTTGTGGGCGTCGGTGCGCGATGTTGCAGACAAAGCCTATTCCCTCTCGTTGAGCGGGTTCTCCACGATTTGTGCATTTGAAGGTGCTCCAAAATTGAAGAGTGAAGCCGATAATCCTACGTTTGTTTGGACTCCCGAAAAGGCGATAGAGGTATATTCTCCGGAGCCCTTATGCTTCATCCGTAAGGATCTTGGAGTATTGTCAGGTCCTAAGGTCACGACGATTTCTTCGTAAGTCCGATTAGGAGATTTTAGGCGAAGAGAGCCGCCAACCGGTGTGACTTCCTCGTAGCCGGATAGCAATCCTCCGATTCCCCCGCTCATTCCTTTTAAATCCTGTTTGCCCACAATTCCTCTCGAAGGAGAATAAAACCAGAGAAAGCGACCATTGGCAGCTATAACTCTCCCGTCAGAGAATTTGACGTGTAATTGATTCGGTTTTTTGTACGAAAGTGTTCCGGAAAGTTCGTTATTGATGGTTACGCTAGCTCGGAAACTGGAAATTTCATTCATTTTTCCTATAAGTGCGTTTAAACGGTCCCGACCCGGATCCGGTAAAATAGAAGTGCCGCAAACCAAAATGGCCGCGGCACTTAAAAAGGATATAAACCCCTTGGATGAAACCATAATTGTTCTTACTATGGCTTCATTAGACGAAATTATCCAAGTACTTTTTTGAACTCGTCGGTAAGAGCCGGAACGACTTCGAAGAGGTCGCCTACGACTCCGTAGGTAGCCACTTTAAAGATCGGTGCATCTCCGTCCTTATTGATTGCGACGATATACTTGGAAGAGCCCATACCGGCCAAGTGTTGAATTGCACCTGAAATGCCGCATGCAATGTAACAATTAGGAGAAACGGTTTTTCCGGTCTGTCCAACTTGATGGCTATGAGGAATCCAACCAGCATCAACAGCTGCGCGAGAAGCTCCGAGAGCCGCGCCTAAAACGTCCGCCAATCCTTGAAGAATCGGCCAATTTTCAGGACCTTTAATACCGCGTCCACCGGATACGATGATGGAAGCTTCCGCTAACTGGACTTTGTTTCCACCGCTTAGATCGGAAGAAACAATCTTCACTTTCGCGTCGCCTGCAGAAGGCGATGCCGCTTCGACCGCACCCGCGCCTGCTTTTTGACCGACTTCTTGCGAGTTAGGGCGAACGGTGAAAATAGAGATAGGGCTGGTAACTTTAAAGTTTCCGTATGCCTTACCGGAATAGATCGGTTTCTTCGCTACGACTTTTCCGCCGTCAACGGAAAGTCCTACCACGTCCGCAATGATTCCTGCTCCGACTTTTACCGCTACGCGGGGAGAATAATCTTTTCCTTGTGAAGTGTGGGGTAAAAGAACCACGGATGGATTCTTATCTTTGATCACACCTGCAACTAGATTTGCCCAAGTTTCAGCGTTATACTCGCCGGCATTTACGGTTAAGATTGAATCCGCGCCGACTGCAGCTAGTTCACCGGCAAATTTCTCCACTCCGGATCCGAGTAGAACGGCGGTCACTTTTCCGCCTAGGGCATCCGCGATCTTGCGACCTGCGGAAGTAATTTCTCTGGAGATCTTTTTGAGTTCTCCGTCTTTGAGTTCGCCTACGATTAATACGTTACTCACGGGTCTTCTCCTTAGATAACCTTAGCTTCTTCGCGAAGAGCTTTCACAAGCTGTTCTGCAAATCCCTTAGCGTCCGCTGCTTCCAGCTTGCGACCAGGAATACGAGGAGGAGGGGGTTCAAGACCGACGATTTCAATCTTGCTCGATGGATTACCCAGGTCGGCGGGAGATTTACTTTCAATCGGCTTCTTCTTAGCAGCCATTAAACCTTTAAGGTTCGGATAACGAGGTTCGTTAAGGCCTTTTTGAGCGGTGATGGCGACTGGAAGAGTGGTTTCGACGATTTGCGTTCCACCTTCCACTTCTTTAGTTGATTTAACGTTTGTTCCGTTAATTTCCAAGCTTACGGCAAAAGCTATATGAGGAATTCCCAATGCTTCAGCGACTTGAACGACAACTTGAGAGCTGTCGGAGTCGATCGATTGGCGTCCTCCGATAATTATATCGGCGTTTTCCGATTTTGCAAAATTAGCAATTAATTCAGCAGTCAAAACGGTATCGAAAGGAACGTAGTTGTCCACTTTGATCTGTACCGCGCGGTCTGCTCCCATTGCATAGGCTTGGCGGAGGGACTCTTGAACGCGATCGGGACCGAGGGAAACTGCAATAACTTCCCCTCCGTTTTTCTCGCGCAATCTGAGACCTTCCTCGATGGCGAATTCATCGTACGGAGAGATAATCCATTTAATTCCGGCTTCGTTGATGGATTTGTCCCCGACTTTAATATTCGTTTCGGTGTCAGGCACCTGCTTCACTAAAACGATGATCTTCATGGACCTGGGTTCTCCAATAAAAATAGGGCTATAAACACGAAATTTCCAAAAAGCTCGGATGCAAACTACTTTTTTAGCTTATTTTGGGAAATCTCCCTCATCGAAACAGAATGAACGTTCTACTCCAATAATAATCCCAGACTAATCCTCCGATGATTACCAGAACATTCATGTCGGATTTAAGTAGAAACGTTAATCCCCAAAAATAAGGAAGAAGTAAGAAAGAACCGAAGAATAAGAACCAGTAAATCGACTTGGGAGAAAATGGAGAGGCGAAGGATTGCAAAAAAGCCTCTCGTAACCCGTTTAAAGAATACTCGTTCAGTCCTTTATTTCTGGATCCTAAAAAGAAAGAGAGAATACAAATACCAGTTAATACGACAGAATATGCCATTCAGGTTCCATCCTAACCCGGAGCGAGACCGATAAAATGCCGATGGCTCGGTTTTGTCTCGGAAGCCGGAAAAAAAGAAAATGCGGTTTTCTAAACCGCTCTTACAATAGGATACTAGGGCAGGGTGTCCAGTCCCTTTTAAGCCGAGACTTTCGCGTCGATGCGGTTTGAATTATGATGAAAAAATCAAAGAAAGAAGATTCGTTGGATTCCGTTAGCGACGGAAAAGTAGGAAGAGAGGTTTGCGTATGAAAGGCGTATTAGACAAGAGTTTTGATTTATTCAATCCTACGGAGAATCATCTCTCCTTGCGGGAAAACGTAGCGATGTTCGCTAAGCAAAGTTTGGACGAACAGGCAAAAGAGCACGACGATGGAGAACTATTTAATGCGCCCCTTTTCCGCCGACTTGGCACTGAACTAGGAATTTTCGGCGTAACGGTTCCGGAGGCAGACGGCGGCATGGGTTTGGATCCTGTAGCAAGCGTCATCATTCATGAGGAATTTTCCGCATACGATCCCGGATTTACCCTTTCCTACTTAGCTCACGAGGTGCTGTTTGTGAATAATTTCTACTACAGCTCCAACGCTCTTCAAAAGCAAAAGTATCTGTCGAAAGTCTTATCGGGAGAATGGATCGGCGGGATGGGCATGACCGAACCCGGGGCGGGAACCGACGTACTCGGAATGAGTACGATAGCCGTTCGTCGCGGGGACAAATACATTCTGAACGGCACAAAACAATATATTACGAACGGAAATGTCGGCCAGGTTTTTCTCATATATGCAAAAACAAGCAAAGACGCAAGACGCACGACCGCCTTCATCGTGGAAAGCGCCTTTCCCGGATTTAGCGTGGGAAAAAAAGAGGAAAAGATGGGAATGCGATCTTCTCCCACAACTCAATTAGTTTTTGATAATGCGGAAGTTCCTGCTGAAAATCTAATCGGCGTGGAAGACGGCGCTTTAGTTCACATGATGAGAAACCTCGAAATCGAGAGAGTTACCTTGGCAGCGCAATCCTTGGGAATCGCAAAACGCTGTGTCGAAGTCATGTGCGATTATACGATTCGCCATAGAGAAGCCTTCGGTAAAAAACTCATCGAATTCGGTCAAATCCAAAGACTCGTAGCGGAATCCTATGCCGACTATCAGGCTGCCCGCGCATTAGTCTATGATGTTGCGGCAAAAATTCATCCGGAAAACCGCAATTCGCTCGGAGCGGCATCCGCAAAGCTCGTCGCTACGCAAATGGCGGAAAGAGTTTCCAGAAACGCGATCCAAGTTTTGGGCGGCTACGGCTATTGTCGTGAATATCCCGTGGAAAGATTGCATAGGGACGCGATTTTACTTTCTATCGGCGGGGGAACCAACGAAGCCATGCAGAAGAATATTGCAGCGGATTTGAGGGCATTATACAGTACATCGCATTGATATGACCTCCTCTATATCGGAGAGGGTAGCGCCTCTCCGAGTAGAAATCTCTCTAACTTTCGACTCGTAAAGTTCTTCCCCCCGTAACACCTCTTAATAAGTTCTGTTTCGGAGCCTGGGAAATCAGAGACCGGCTCCTAATCGATCGAGGGAAATCATGACATTCAGAAAAAAAACCGCAGAGAATTTACACGCGAGTTTTTCCTCAAGAGTCTATAAAACAATCTTTCTCATATACCTATCGTTTTCCGCGGCGACTTGCGGAACGCTTTCCGTTACCGAGCATAAATATTCTTCCAGCAATCTAAATCGAGACGTTTTGACTTTGGATGAAACGGATCCGTTACCTGCCGATCGTAATCTTCACGCCGATCATTATCCGGCTTCGAACGAAAGAAGATTGGATTTATTTCGTTCGAGTGTGGAAGGACTCGGAGGCGGTTATATCGGAGTAGGAACGGACCAAAATCTTACACTCGTTGCCTGGGCAAAAAGCGAGTATGCATTTCTTGCCGATTTTGATCCTGTAACCGTTGCGATTAACCGAATTCATTTGTATTTTTTTGAAATTTCTCCCACTTATGCGGAATTCGAGGCGCTATGGGATGGAAAGAATAAAAAGGAAACTCTCGCAGTTTTGGAAAAGAGATTCTCCGCAGACCCCGAATTCAAGGTGATCAGTAAAGCATACGAGATTGCGCTTAAGAAAGGCGGCGTTCCACAAAGGCTTGCCGATCTAAAGAAAATGTCTAAAACCTTCGATTTTAAATCCTTTCATAATGATTCCAACGATTATACTTATCTGCGAAATATGGTTTTGGAAGGACGCATTCTTGCGATCGACGGAAACTTATTAGGGATGAAAACATTCCGGGCAATCGGTGAAAAAGCCACCAAGATCCGCATACCGATCCGTATCCTTTACACTTCGAATGCCGAGGAATATTTCCGGTATCCGGACGATATGAGAAAGAATTTCCTAAGCCTTCCGACCGACGAAAAAAGCATCGTCATTCGCACTCTGACGAAAGGAGCTAAGGTTTTCGGATTTCCGGACGGAGAAATGTTTCCGAAGGATTATCCGTTTCATTATAATGTTCAATCGATGGATAATTTTAAGATCTGGCTAAATAAACCGGGCCCTCTTTCCACCACCGCAATCTTATCCAAAAGAAAGCAGATCGTGAAAGGGTTTTCCATTATCGAAGGAACTCCGACTGACGATTCCAAGAAGACCGCGCAAAAATAAATCCTTAGCCGATGATTCGATTATTTATGACGCTCCGAAAAGTTTTCTTTTTCTCATCAACTTTCGGGTTACTGTTAGTTTGCTCCGCGACCGGCGGCCAAGTTAGGTCCACTTCTCCAAACATATTACGAATGGTAGCAGTCGGAGATATCATGTCGCATCAGACTCAAATGGATTCGGCCTATGATAAATCCTGCGATTGCTGGGACTTTGGCGGAGTCTTCGAAGAGATTGCTCCAATGATTTCCGAGGCGGACTTGGCAGTGGGAAATTTGGAAACTACATTGCCAGGAGATCCGAAACAATATACCGGATATCCTCAATTTGGTGCCCCCGATTCCCTTGCGAAAGCGATTCGAGATACCGGGTTCGACCTTCTTTCTACTGCCAATAATCATTCCTGTGATAAGGGTAAAGAAGGAGTGGTTCGGACCGTTACGGTCTTAGAGGAGTTGGGTTTAAAACATTTAGGAACATATAGAACTCGGGAAGAATATGAGAAGAATCGAATTCTTAAGGTGCAAGTCGGCGATTTTGATTTAGTATTCCTGGATTATACCTATGGAACAAACGGTCTTGAAATCCCCGCCGGAACCGTCGTAAACCTAATCGATAAAACCAGAATTTTAGAAGACATCGCGTTGGCTAAAAAAAGTAAACCGGATGGAATCATCGTGATGTATCATTTCGGTACGGAGTATCTGCACGAACCGGACGCATTTCAAAAAGAAACTGTGGATTTTACTTTGGAAGCGGGCGCCGATATCGTATTAGGCGGTCATCCTCATAGTTTGCAGCGATTCGGAAAGAAAATGATTAAGGACCGCTTTGGAATTGAGAAAGAACGATTTTTCATCTATTCTTTAGGGAACTTTATCTCCGGGCAGGATCGTCGATACGTAGACGGCGGAATCGTTTTAAATTTCTCCCTTTCCAAAGAGACTGGAAAACTTTCGATTACGGATATTTTCTACGAACCTATTTGGGTATATATAGACCGGACCGGATCTAAAGGACCTAAGTTCAGATTGCTTCCCGTTCGAAAATACTTAAAAAACGACCAACCGCGAAAACTTCCGGAAGCGGCCTTTCAAAGAATGTTACAATTTTACAAGGATACTAAAGAAGTATTGGGGCCTCCGGGTCCAAAATAATCGATTTTCGGATTTTAAACTTGTTTTTCTTTCCGATTTAAGCGTTTATTTTTTCCGAAGGTTAGCCGGTAGGAAATGAGGCGCTTATCTAGAAAAGATTTTTTCGGAATAGGTGCAGGATTGCTGGCAACGCATCTTTGCAGAAAATTTGAAAATCTTTTTTCTCTCTCGGCCGAAACGAGAAAGATCGAAGGGAGACCGACTATGCTCTTGCGGAAAATTCCCAGCTCCGGGGAAACAATTCCGGCCATCGGCCTAGGAACCTGGCAAACTTTCGACGTTACGTCAGACGACCATTCCCTCGCTTCTTTAGATGAAGTGCTACGGGATTTTCTGCAAGAGGGAGGAACGGTAATCGATTCTTCTCCTATGTATGGGAGAGCCGAAGAAACCGTCGGAATTCTTTCTCAACGGTTAAGCGAACCCCAACGCCGAAAGATATTTTTTGCAACGAAAGTGTGGACGAAGGGCGAAGCAGCGGGGCGGGCTCAGATAGAAGCTTCCTTTCGAAAAATGAAAGCGGAAAAAATCGACCTTTTTCAAATACATAATCTTTTAGATACGTCCACACATTTAAAAGCGCTTAGGGATTTGAAGGAAAAGGGAAAGATTCGGTATATCGGTCTGACTCATTTTACTCCTTCCGCATTTGCCGAAATGGAACGGATTGCCGAGAAAGATAGAGTGGAATTTCTTCAAATTCCTTATTCGATCATGACACGGGAGGCGGAAAATCGTCTTTTACCGTTTGCGGCTCAAAAGGGGATCGCGGTCCTCGTCAATCGACCTTTCGAAGAAGGTGGGCTGTTTCGAAGAACTAGGGGTAAAATACTCCCGGAGTATTTTAGGGAATGGGGATGTGATTCCTTTGCTCAGGCTTTTCTAAAATACATTATTTCTCATCCGGCAGTCACTTGTGTAATTCCCGCGACGGCGAAACTTTCCCATCTACAGGATAATATGCGGGCTGGATTCGGAAATTTGCCGGACAATTCGGAAAGAAAACGCTTCCTATCCAATTTACTCGAAGCCCTGGAATAGAAATTTCGGTTTTCGCTTTCGAACGGATTGCTGTGAAAAGGAAATTTTCCTCTTTTCAAGGAAAACAAATGCCCTAGAATATTCCCGCCTGGAGAATGAACTATGTCGGAAAAATTATGGAAGACTCATGCACTCGCGTGGAAGGCAGCGGGAATATTCTTCGAATGGAAACGGAAGAAAATCTTTTATAGAACAGGTGGAAGTGGCGAGAATCTTTTGCTTTTGCATGGATTTCCCACTTCTTCCTGGGATTGGAAAAACCTATGGGAAAGTCTCACTTCTCGGTACCATGTAATAGCTCTGGACTATCTCGGATTCGGATTTTCGGATAAACCGAAAGGAGGCCATTATTCGGTGTTTCAATACGCCGACCAGGCGGAAGATTTGCTTCAGGATTTAAAGGTTAGTGAAGTTCACCTTCTTGCCCATGATTTGGGCGATACGGTTGCACAGGAATTGTTGGCTCGATTTCGGGAAAAGTTGGCAGGACAAAGAATTGGAGGCCCGGATTTAAAATCAGCATTCCTGCTCAACGGCGGAATATTTCCGGAAACTCACCGACCTAGAACTATTCAAAAATTGTTGAATGGTCCGTTCGGGTTTCTCTTTTCGAATTTACTAAACAAATCCTCTTTCGAACGTAATTTGTCCGAAGTCTTCGGCCCGGAGACAAAGCCTACTAAAGAGGAGCTGGACGGTTTTTGGGAATGCGTGAGCAACGGAGGAGGAAGGGCGGTTTATCATAAACTCATTCGATATATAAGAGAACGAAAACTCTTTCGAGAAAGATGGGTCGGCGCGATATTGGACTCACCCGTACCGTTTGCATTCGGAGACGGATTAATAGATCCGGTGAGTGGAATACAAGTCGTCCAAAGGTTAAAACAATTCAGACCGGAAGCAAAGATCTATGAATTTCCTAAGATAGGACATTATCCTCAAACCGAGGCTCCTGAGGATGTGCTTAAAGCATATTATAACTTTCGATCGCAACTTTAAATTATACTGACGGTTCTTTATTTCGCGATCGGGGCGAAATAGAAACGCATGTTCATTTTGTTGCAACGTTCGACATCATTGCCTTCGTTTGCCTTATTTTGAACCGGCGGAAAGGATATTTCATTTCTATTATTTCCTTGAAAAAAAGGAAATTCCTGTAAGAATGAAACTAAAGTGAAAGAAACCTCTGATGCCGAAAGTCGCTTACAATAATCCGCGTTTCTTCGACTTCCTATATGATGATTTTCTCTGCGCCGTTGTGGATTCGCATGTAGTAAGTTCAGGTGTACTATTTCATTCTCTCACTAAAGAAAGCGTCTGGGAATTGTTCGAAATCACAGGAGTGCTTTCCGAGCTAAAGAAAAAAGGATATCATTCGCCTAAGTTAGATTTATCCGGAACGGATGATCTGTACCAACGAGTAGTTCTTACCGAAGGCGGAGAAATTCTGATTCATCTCAGACTGAGTATCCAAGAATATCGGATTCAAATTAACGACTACTTCTTCAAGGAAAAATATCTAGTCATCAACTGGCTGCAAACACGTCATCCGAAACATCCGGATCGGGTAAAAGCTAGATTGTATCCGGGGCAGGATATGCCCGGTCTCGGAATATTTCCGGAGATGGCGGATTTTATCGGATTTTTAATCATTTCGCTGCGGCTGAACGGAGCGGTCGTGCGCCCCGAATATTTCCACGACGCGGTACTCTTCTCCAGAAAATTCCAATTTTTAGAGGTAGAATCGAAGGCTCTCTTTAAGGCCTTGAGAAATGCATTTCCGAAACATTCAATCAGAGCCGTTTCAACCTTATTACAACAGGGCAAAGTAATAGATCAGAAACGAGGGGTAATCGAATGGAAACCGGTAGAAATGATTTTCTTTTTAGAAAAAACCCTATCTCATTTTGTTTTTAACCGTAAGTTCGAAAAAAAAGTCTTTAAAGCCACGGAAAGCTATAAGCTTACCTTACAGGAAGGGGCCGAGGAAGAGTTAGGCCTAAAGGCTTAGGCGATTTTTCGAACATTTGTTTTGAAAATATTTTTATTTTAGATATAATTTTATTCTCCCGTCTCATTAGCTATTAGGTTAGCTTTGGCCAGGTTTCGGCTTTTTTGGAGGAACGCGGATGGAGAAGAGAAAGCATATACGTGTTGTGCCTTTTCACAACCAGCCGGTTCAGGTTCAATTGATGGGGAATGGATTCATAGAAATCCTCATCGCTCAAGACTTGAGCGAAAATGGAATAGCAATACGTGTTCCTCATCATTTCGACGGCTGCGATATTCATTCCGCCGTGGAATTAGTCGTTTCGCTGCCCGGATATAAACCGTTCAAAGCCATGGGACTCATTAAACACTTAGCCCCCGCTAAAGAAGCAGCCGGCTTTTTTGGAGTTCAATTCACTCAATTAGATCCAAAAGGAAAAACGTTTTTGGGTGATTTTGTAAAAAAATTAGTCTCTCAGCGCAGAATGGCAGGTTAATAAGGCCAGTCACCGGAATTTCTTTCCCTCGTAATCCGACTGTAACGAAAAGGAAGGATAGATGGAACTATCCTACAGAAAGGAAGAAGGACAACAATGGGATCAGGATCTGTCCAAAACAGGCTAAAAACAGAAAGAAAACTCGAGGTTAGAATTGCCGAGAATCAACTCGAAATCGAGAGAACATTGGCCCTGCGCTATGATGTTTTCAATCTTGAGTTAGGCGAGGGTTTACCCCAATCTGCGGCGACTCGTAAAGACCGCGATGAGTATGATCTTTTCTGCGATCACCTAATCGTAGTCGATAAGAATCGCGACGATATGATCGTAGGAACTTACCGAATTCTAAGGAGAAGCGTTGCAAAAGCGAATCTAGGTTTTTACTCGGATAACGAATTCGATATTACTAAGATTTACGAACTCGAACGCGAACCTGCGGAAATCGGTCGTAGCTGCGTTCACCCGGAATATAGAGACGGTTCGGTAATTTCTCTTCTTTGGGGCGGACTAGCCCAATACATGAAGAAAAATAATATCGGGTATCTATTCGGATGCGGCTCGGTTCACAGTACCGATGTGCAGACTGCAAACGACGTATACGCTTTCCTAAAAGAGAAAAAAGCTCTTGCCGGTTCGACGTTCGATGTCACTCCGCTGCCCGGTTTTGAAATGCCGGATTTCGACTCGAATTATGCGCCGGAAGATATTAAGGAAGTAACGAAAAGAATTCCTGCCTTGATTAAAGGATACATTAGAGCGGGTTCGCTCATTTGTGGAACTCCTGCATTAGACAGCGTATTCAAAACGACGGATTTCTTCATTCTCTTCGATATCAAAGATATTGAAGCTAGATATAGCAAACATTACCTCGAATAAAAATTCTAAGGTTATTCTTGTCGGGAAACAATCGAGCGTAGGATTTGATGTTTCGACCCGAGCGGTCGGAAGGCAATTTAAACCACGGAATTTCCCGATTTCTCGGGGATGATCGCCCTTGACCTGGCATCCATCCCCGATTTCCTTTACTTTACTAGGTTGAAACTATTTGGTTTCGGTCAATTTGCAAACCGAAGTAAGGTGCCGTGCCTTTATCCGATTCCACTATTTGAAATGAACCAAATTGATTTTCAGCACCCATCCTTTCGCGACCAAATCCGCTTTTATTCCCTCGTTTGTGTTGCGGCCACTTTAATGATCTCCGGATATATGTACGGGTTTTCTTCTTATTATTTAGGATGGTTTGCTTTTGCAATTTCCGCGTTCTCGGTGGCCGGTAACGACGCCGTTCAAACTTTAGGAACTTTTATCGAAAGTAAAAAATCCGTTCGTTGGATTTATAAAGTAGCCGCACTCGGTGGCTTACTGACTTTAGTTTTTTGTTATGCTTGGATCGTAGATTCGAGAGAAATACACTTTAATCGTCTGGATGAATTCAAACCGGTTTCGAACTTTAACCTTCTCCAACTAATAGCGCCTCTTATCCTAGTCGTAATTACTAGGATGCGGTCTCCGATCTCCACGACGTTTCTAATTCTGGGATTGTTCGGCGGCCAAAATATCGAAAAGATGCTCAGCAAATCTTTTTTAGGATATATGATCGCCTTCGGAACGGCGGTTGTTGTCTGGGGAATTCTGGTAAAAATCGATTCTAAAGAATATACCGAGGATCATACTCCCGATCCTAGAACCGAACGTCGGTGGGCTATTCTTCAATGGTTTTCCACGCTTTTTCTCTGGGGCGCCTGGCTTGCTCAGGACGCGGCAAACATCGTGGTCTATATTCCGAGACAATTGACGGCGCTCGAATTGATGGCGGCAGTTTCCATCTTAATCCTCGCGCTCGGCGTCATTCTTTACATGAACGGCGGAACGATCCAAGAAATCGTAACGGAAAAATCGGACATCCAATGGTCCAAGGCCGCAACTATCATAGACCTGGTTTACGCCTGTATTCTGCTCTTTTTCCAAAAGTGGAGCGACATGCCTATGTCCACGACATGGGTGTTTTTGGGAATGCTTGCAGGGCGGGAGATTATTTTGAACTTTCTGACATACCGGGACGCTCCTTATTTGGAAACGTTCCGCAAGGTCGGAAAGGACGTTTTATTGGCGTCGCTCGGGATAGCGATCAGCATTTTTGTTTTTATTCTTGCCTCCCAAATATACCCGGAAGGCAATTCCATTTTGCCTAAGCTTCTTCGTTGATTCGCTGAAAATTTTTTCGAATCGCTTGCCAAAGATCGTTAGAAAATTAGAATTTTCTAACGATCTTTTAGTTTCGTTCGCGGCAGTTTTTCGAATGCCGAGTTATTTTTTCTTTTTAGTCGTAGGTTTCTTTAAAGGTTCTTCAACTGCTTTGGCCCACTGGGATAAATCGGCGGCTTTATTATGATTATTGTGAACCGTCGTCGATTCTGCATGAGCAACGGTTGCGCCCATATCCGGACGGAATTTGCTTTCGATCCATTCTCTAAATCGATCGATTCCTCCGAAAATAGAAGGAACGACGATCAACGTTACCAAGGTGGAAAGGATCAAACCTCCGATGATTGCGATTCCCATTGCAGTCCTTGATTTAGCTGCTTCTCCCAATCCAAGTGCGATCGGTACGGTTCCCATGATCATTGCGAGAGAAGTCATTAAGATAGGCCGAAGTCGAACGAGTCCCGCTTCGAAAATCGCCTCATCTCTCGTAATTCCCCTATCGCGAATCGCCTGCATGGCATAATCGACGAGTAGAATCGAGTTCTTTGCCACTAAGCCCATTAGGAGAATCAATCCGATCATCGAGAATAAGTTCAGCATTTCTCCGGTAATGAATAACGCGAAGAAAGCACCCGAGATTGCCGGAGGGATCGCAAAAAGAATCGTCACCGGGGTAATGAAGGATTCGTAAAGCGAAGAAAGGACCAGGTAAATGAAAACCAGGGCCAAACCGAAAGCGACAAGAATGTTCACGATCAATTCCTTAAAATCTTCGGACTGTCCTTGGAAGTTGAAGCGAACTCCGGCAGGCGGTGGAAGTTCCTTCGACATGATCTTCGTAGCGCCTTCCGTAGCGCTCTGGATGGCTCCCCCTGGCGCTAGGTTCGCGTTGATCACGATTGTCCTGGCCCTATCGATACGATTGATTCTGGCAGGACCCACCGTTTCCTTCCCGGAACCTATCGCATTCAAAGGAATTAATTTATTCGCGATATTCGGAACCTTCGTTTGGCCGTAAGCCGCTCTTAGGTTTCTCTGATCGGGATGCAAACGCATCCGAACGTCGTACTCGATTCCTTTATCGTAAAATTTACTAACCGTATCTCCCGCGATTTGGTATCGAAGTTCGGCGCCGGCAACTCCAGGCAGTACTCCTACGAGCTGCATACGAGTGTTGTCCAAGGCGATTTGGTATTCCGGTTTTCCTGCGCGAAAATCGGTATCGATGTCGGCTAAGTCAGGAATGGCTTTTAGGCGATCGATTACTTTTTTTGAATATGCTTCCATCTCGGCCAGGTTATCCCCTTTAATCACGAGCTGGAAGGGATATTGCACTCCGCCGCCGACGGCAGAATAGTCTGAAACTGCAGGTCGAGCGTATGCGTAATTCTTTAAGATATCCCGAATCTCATCCTTGATCGCAACAGTGGTTTTTTTCCGTTTTTTGGAAGATACCAATGCGATCGCTAAGGTTGCGCTGTTGGGCTCGCCTCCGTCCGGTTTACCGATCGTGATGGCTATCTTATCCATCTCCGGAAATTTTTGCAGGTCTAATAGAACTTTATCCGCAACTTCTTTCGTACCTTGCAAACTGGTGCCCGGCGGAAGATCCAACGTTACGAGAAATTCCCCCTGATCGTTTGCGGGTAAAAACGTTTTTTTCACGAAAGAACAACTTACGAGAGAAAGAACGAAAATCAGAAAGGTAAGCAAGATGACTTTTCCCGGATGCGCCAATGCGAATTTCATTGTGATTCCGTAGATTTTTTCCAGCCAAGTTTGAAACTTATCGAAAGCTTCCACGGCCTTGTTTCGCTTACTATGATCTAGTTTTCCGGCAAAATATGCTGAAAGCATCGGCGCGACGAAGAGACCGTCGAACAACGAAATGATCATTGCAAATACTACCGTTAAGCCGAATTGTTTGAAGAATTGTCCTACGATTCCTGATAAAAACCCGACAGGAAAGAACACTGCGATTACTGTCAGGGATGTTCCTACGACCGCTAGGGCGACTTCCATAGTTCCTTTTTCGGAAGCTTCCAATACGTTATGGCCTTCTTCCAATTTTCGGAAGATGTTTTCTCGAACGACGATCGCGTCGTCGACTAGAAGTCCGACTGCCAACGAAAGAGCCAATAAGGTCATAACGTTTATCGTAAATCCCATGATCCACATCAGAATAAACGCGCCTAACATCGAATTGGGAAGCGCGAGTCCCGTAATCACCGTAGAGCGGAAGTTTCCTAAGAAGAAATAAACCGTGATGACCGCTAGTAGCACTCCCAGAACGATGGCCTCGGTTACGTCTTCAACGTTGTAACGAATCCAGCGAGAACCGTCCCTTATGAGTCGAATCCTCGGATTTCCGGCGATAGGTTTAATATCTGCGTTGAGCTTATCGATCCGTTTGAGAACTTCGTCCGCTACCGCAACGGTATTACCGCCGGATTGTTTATAAACGTCGATGAAGAGCGCCGGCTTTAATTCCTTTTCTACCGCTTCCGTCTTTTTAGAGGAAAAGAAATTTTTGATTTTTCTAAAAGTTTGAGCGGTCCAGATAAACGGGTGCGCAAACAAGGCAACGTCTTCTTCTTCGACAACATCGCTTTTAGAAGCCCAAAGATAACCTAAGGTTTCCTCATCTTCGGTTCCGTCTCGCACGGATCCAAGTTCCTTGATTAGGACGGAGTTTCCCACATCGCCTCCGAAGGAGACGATCGTGTTCTCAATCTGAGAGATGGATTCGTATCTTCCAAGGGTTCTATAGGAAGTCTCTTTCGCCCCGGATTCGAATTTACCCACGGGAGTATTCAGTCCGGCAGATTTAAGCCGACCCGCGATCACCACCATCGGCATTTGGTACGATGTTAATTTGTTTCGATCCAGCTCGATTTGGATTTCTCTTCGTGTTCCTCCGACAAGTTTCACCGAACCCACGCCGGTGATTTGTTCCAGTTTCGATTTAACCGTTTCTTTGGCTAGATCATATAACTGCGCCTGTCCTAAATCAGCAAAAACCGCGAGTCGAACGATCGGCTGATCTGCGGGATCAAAGCGAACGACTTTCGGCTCCTTGATCCCGTCCGGAAGTTTAGGGCGAACCAATCCAACTTTATCCCTGAATTGTTGCTCGGCATATTTAATATCCGTAGAAAGGGTAAATTCACCGAAGACGACCGAGACTCCCTCTTGATTTCGAGAGGATATTTTCTTTAAACCGGAAATGGAAGAAAGTTCTTCTTCCAACGGTTTAGAAATCAACTCTTCGATTTCTTCAGGGCCTGCTCCGGGATAAATGGTGGTAACGGAAACGACGGGGATATTTACATCGGGAAATAAATCGACCCCCATCCGAGACAAGGATACCAATCCCGTTAAGAGCATCAGGATCACTAAACTGGTGATAAAAATCGGGCGTTTAATGGAAAGAAGTGCGATATTCAAAGGGCCCCCCGGATTCGAATTCTTTTCTTAGATTAGAAAGGAATTCGAACGATTCAAGAGTCCATTTCGCGGTTTTATCTTTTTTCGGAAAGAATTATCGGGAAGAGGACGGAATTTTAAAACTCCTTTGAATATCCCAAGTTATGTCTTGAGACAAAAGATTTTATTTCCGAACTAATAAATTCTGCGAATCGCCTGAGAAATTCTTTGGATATTATCTTTTGTCAGGTTCGGATAGACCGGAATACAATGGCCTCTCTGAAACAGCCTTTCTCCGTTCGGAAAATCCGAATTTGATAATTCTAAAATATGGTGAATCGGCTCATCCATCGTTCTTCGAGTACCAATTTGGAGAGACCGAAAATATCTTTCCACTTGCTCGTAATTTCCGGGAGCAAGAATCACGAAACGATTAAAGGTTTCCGAGGCTGGATCGTTATAATGCGAGGAAACTTGAGAACCCTGTAGGGACTGCAAGTAAATTTGAGCAATTTTACGTTTCCGTTCCAATATCACGCCCAAATTGGAAAGTTGTTCGATGCCCAAGGCGGCTTGGTAATCGATCATATCGTAATCCATCCGAGGCTGGCAGTCTTTTCGGGGATATGGATCCTTGCCGTTTTTTCGAGCTCGAATTTTCTTAGATATCGAATCGTCGTCCGTACAGATCAAAGCTCCGTTTCCGGTCGTGATCAAATACTCCACGGATAATCCGCAAATGGAGAGCTTGCCTTGTTTTCCCGGAGTAAACGTCTCGGTTCTCGCACCAACAGCTTCGGAGAAATCCTCGATAACCGGAATTTCCTTAAAATCGTACTTTGAAAAGTCCACTAAAGATCCGAATGTATGATCGACCACAATCGCCTTTACGGAAGAATCTTCCGATGAGGAGGCAACTCCGGCAGCGCTAATATGGAATGAATGTCTTTCTAGATCGATAACTACCGGTTGGGCTTGAATGAGAAAAATTGCGTCGAGTGCAGCTAAGGGAGCGTACGTGGAGAGAACCACTTTATCCCCCGGCTGAATTTCCAGGGAAAGAAATGCAAGATGGTATGCAGCCGTTAAGCTATTTGCAGAAATGACATTCTTCGTTCGAAATGTGGAGGAGAAGGCCTTTTCGAACTTAGAAGTAACCGACCCTGTTGAGAGGTGATCCTCTACTAGCGCCTCTAACACGGTTTTGAGGTCCTCTCTAGAAAGAGTAGGCTTATTGTACTCAATATCCGTTTTCTTGCGGTTGGCTTTATCTAGAACTTCGGTTTCCGTACTCATTGACCGTCTCAGGTTCCAATTTCTATATTATGTCGCATTATAGTACATGTACCTAGCTCGTAAAGATTTTTTTCAAATTCATACAGAAGGCATGAAATCGGGTACTGAAACGGAAACTTTAACGGAGTACCGAAGAATGTCTAGACAATTTTTGCGACCTGAAATTTAGGTCTCAGACTTCGATCCAAAGAGTTTATTTCGGAGTCCTATCCAAATTTCGGGAAGGTATGCACCGACTACGATCAGTATTAATCCTGTATAGGTCCATTTGTTGAAGTACGATTCGCCTGAAAAACGGAGTGTGGCCACATTGATGATCGTCGTCCACCAACCCAAAACGATTAAAATCAAGCCTGCAATGTTCGGTATGATGTATCCTATAATTTTTGCCATAGCGATTCCTACTCTATTATCAATTTATCCCTTTCGGGCATTCGGAGTTTTTCCTTTCTTTCCCGTTCTTCAAGCGGTTTTTTATGCAGGAGGGAGTTCCCCCGCATTTCGGAGATTTTGGTTGCTAGGTCGATACGATAGCCGATTCTCTGATCCTAGACTATGAAAGAAGAAGAATTTGATAATGATCTCGAACTTGGAATCGAACCCCGGGAAATGAATCCTACGGAGTCTCGGCTCCTTACCTTGCTCTTTAACTTCTTTCAGTTTCAGGAAGGGTTAACCCTTTCATCCTTAAAGGAGATCATGGGAGAATTCTACGATAACGAAAACAAGGATTCGGACCGAAGAAAGCTTTCCCGCGATATAGAAGAGTTGGAAAGCCTCGGTTTTCGAATTCGTTATTATCCCCAGAAGAATTCGAAAGACTTCGTTTACATTTTGGAAACGGATCCTTTAGCAAAATCGCTTAAATTTTCATCCGACGAACTTAGGGAAATTTCCGCCGTTTTACTGGAGGCTTATTCACAATCACCTCGTTACGAATTATATACGGCCGCACAAAAAATCTTTGCAGGTGAATTAGGGGCCTTTCCGGAATTAAAGGAAGATCCGAAAGATATTTCGGATGAATTAGGCGCAGTCGCATTTTCCATTCTGGAGGCGCTTAAAAATCAGAGCCCTCTAAAATTGAAATATTATAAAACCTTTCCGGAAGAATCCTATACTTTAGAAGCGGATCCGATTCGTTTATTAAGAAAAGGGGGAGAGGACTATTATCTCCTCGCATATGACCGATCCGAAAAAGTTAAGAAGCGTTTGATCCTTCCAAAGATTTTGGAAGCCGAGATTCTGCAGGGCGATCTACTCTTTCAAAAAAAAGGAACCCATCGGGAAACTTGGGAGGACCAGGTCGTGCATGCCGGTTTATTTCCAGTGCATGAACCTAAGTTAGTGATTTGGACCTGTAGATCGGATGCGCTTCTCAAGGCTAAACTTTTTCTCGCCGGAATTCCATACTCGGAAAACGGACAAACTTTGCGCTTCGAGTCTACCAATCTGGACGGTCTACTTCCCTTCCTTTGGAAAGAAGGGAGTAGTTTGGAAGAAATTCAACCGAAAGATTTGGAGGAATTGTTTCAGAAATCGGTCCATCTCATATTAGAAGAGTATAAATCCGTCGGGAAATGACTCGAATCTCTCCTACCATTCTCCGGTATTTTGCATGCTCTTCCAAGGCTCGGCAGGTTCCAAAGACTTTCCTCTTTGCAACAGCTCGATAGAAATCAAATCGGGAGAGCGGACAAAGGCCATCCGACCGTCGCGAGGCGGACGATTGATGGTGATACCTTTCGATCGCAATCTTTCGCAAACCTCATATATATTTTCCACTTCGAATGCTAAGTGACCGAAATTTCTTCCGAAGGTATATCGTTCTTTTTGATCCCAGTTATAGGTCAGTTCGATTTCCGGCGCGTTAGGTGATCCTTCGGATAAAAACACCAAAGTAAATTTTCCTTCAGGATGTTCGCTTCGCCTGGTTTCTTTCAATCCTAGCTTGTCGCAGAAGAAGTCCAAGGCCGCATCCAAATCTAAAACGCGGATCATCGCATGTAAATAACGCATTTGCTCAATCCTTTTCGTGAGAATCTGCTACCAAAATGTTGAAATAGCCGTATCGGAAAAGCCATCCTCGCGCAAATTCACATTTTTCGAAAATCCCCGAAAAAGGGGTGTTTTGACCTCGTTTTTGGCCACTATTTGGGCATATTGCTTAATAAATGTGCCCAAAAAATAAGCAATTTCGATTTTTTCTTTCTGCTTTTTTCTTGAAAAATCGGACTAACTAGACGAAGATTGTATCAGAAGGAAGCAAGCTTATATTGCCGCTTTCGAATTCGCCTCTTTTATTTGCGTTACGCATTGGAAGAGGCAGCGTAATGTGAAGTTTCTGAAAATTATACAAACATAATAAACGATATCATTAAGCGTTTGAAATGTCGGGTTCGTTTAACAATTTGAATTGATTTTTCCTTTTTTCGATTTTTTTGTATCATTTGGAAAGCGGCATAGGTCTTATGGATATAAGCGATAACGAGAATTAAAAATATAAATAGTTCACCGAGAGGTTTCAAATTCATGAAAGTTAACAAAATCGTTTCTCTACTTCTGGTCGCTGGATTCTTAGCTGGCTCTTCTATCTTCGCAGTTTCGCAAGACACCGAAGATCGTCTGCTGGAGCAAGCCCTAGTTTCGGCTGCCGTTACAAAAGAACAGAAAATTGCCGTCGGGACATACCTGAAAGCGCTTGCTCAGCAAAAAACTGAGCGTGCGGAAGAGTTAAGAGCTCTTGCAAAACGTTCTACTGGCGGAAAATTCCTAGCTAGTAATGCTCAATCGGAAAAATTTCTGAAACAAGCTGCAGCTTTGGAAAGAGAAGCTCAAAAGACTCAAGAATTCTTGAACAATCTTTAATCGTCTCAAATCCTCAAAATCCATTATCATTGGAGGGCGTCTTTTAGACGCCTTTTTTTATGGGGAACCGACTTGCCGGTTCTTGAAGTTTCCCTTCCGTGAAATTCCGCAGATTTACTGTCCGGAAATACTTTTCTGCTTCGGGAAGCAGCTCATCGCAAAACCTTCAATCATATAACAAATTGCATCTTTCGTTTCGCAACGGAGACCGTCATTATAACTGGTTCCGGTGATTTCCAAATCGATCTGCTTGCAGACCATTTTATCTCTCGGAGCTGCGACCGGGAGAGTCGGATTTGAGGTATCCTGGGCGAGGATTCCAAAGTAACTACCGTAAAGATAAAAACTAAGAATGAAAAGGAGAGATTTCTTCATTTGCGTCCTCTTGTTTGGTAGGCAGAACGTATTTCTCCGATAAAGCGCGTCAACCTATTTGACAAAAGGAACTTTCGATTAAAAAAAGATTGTCCCTTACCTTTTGAACTCTACTTTTACACCCGTGTCGTTTTTTCAGCACAGCTATTTTCGAAAAACTCCGATCATAATCCTACTTCTGACGCCTCTTCTTTATCCGATTCTTCTGAAACCGTCCCAACAGCTTTATTCGGATCATCTGGCCAAATTTATTTTAGGAGAATCCATTCATAGAAGCGGCTTCACTTCCGGATCTTTGGACTTACCTTCCGCAAAGTTGGACCCGGAGTCCGAATTTTGTCCCACGGAGTGTATTCGTATCCGTGAGAAAATCGTAAGCCCGTTTCCGGTCGCGCTCGGGTATTTTTATGCCGCGATTTTACCTTGGGGAGGGATCGATGGGATTTATATAGTCATTGCGTTGATTGTCGCGGTCACTCTCGTTCTGCTTTCAATTTTATGGGAATGGGATCCGTTATTCTTATTCATTCTTGTTTTGGGATCTCCGTTCGTTATTAACGGATATTTTTTCCCTGACGTTGCAATTGCCTCCTTTTTGTTTTTTTTGGGGGCGTTCTTTATACTAAAAAAATCTTTGCGACCGCTTCCTTATTCGTATTTTTTTGCGGGTTTCATCTCCGCTTCCGCCGCCTGGTTTCGCGTGGAATCGATCGCCTTTACCGTCTCGTTTTCACTTTTTTTATTGCTTGGACTGCGGCAGAGCGGTCAGCCGAGAATTCCAATATTCTCTTATGTGATCGGCGTTTGCGGCGGATTACTTCTTCTGATTTTCGTCCAAATGCAAATGTACGGTATGCCTCTTGGACCTCGTTTTTCTTTCAATCAACCCACGATGTTTTTGCAACCTTTGGAAAAGCTATATATTTATAGAGGTTTGCTCTTCTTTAGCTACGGACGTCCCGGGTTTTTTACCTACATGCCTTTATTTCTGTTCTTCTTTATATACTCATTGTATTTTATATTTTCCGCAAAAGGGGTTTTTCGAAAGAAGGATCCGAAGAATTCCGATCTTAGCCGAAATTTATTGATTCAGTCGGGAGCCGTCGCATTCATCGGATCGGTACTAGTCGCGCCAAACGACGGAATCATCGACTTCGGAACCAGATATCTTCATCTCGCTATCCCAAGCTTTGCGGGTTTTGTCATGCTCGTTCTGAAAGAGTCTTCGGGATACCGGCAAAAGCTTAGTATGTCTTTCGTAATCGTCTCGGTTATTTATTCGACGGTAGTTACCGTCTCTTATACGCAGATTCTTGCTAAGTACGGCAAGCAATCGACGGGAATGCATAAGCTATATGAGGAACAAAAACCCGATATAGTCGTCGTTCAAATCAGGACGTACACGCAGATTATGGGCAAAAATTTTTTTGAAACTCCTTGTGTTACCCTTTTTGACTCCGTCGCATTGAATAAATTTTTCTCGAAGAATGATCCGAATCAGTTCGCAAAAATATTATTTGTTCAGGCAAAAGTGCTGACTGATCCGGATGCCGATCCGAATCGACCTTTCGAGAATAATGCGTATTATGATTCGGTAAATAGTATATTGGGGAAAACGTTCACGCCCGCTCTTGTCGAAAATAAACCGGACATTATCGTCTTTTCCATGAAAAGAAAATAATGTCCGACGCTTAGCTATTTCTCGTTAATTGGCGCTTAGGAATGTTTGTTTAAGGCCTGATTTATAATCCGAATAAGTGGGTTTCCAGCCTAAGGATTTAAGTTTCGAATTCGAATTTCTTGCCGATCGAGTCGCTGCTCGAACCGGGTCTTTACCTTTCAACAAATTCGCGAGGAATACCGGGGCGTGACCTATCTTCTTTTTGCCCAAATAAGTTCCCGCTTCGTTAAAGAACTCCTGCATAGTGACCGGGGTATCATCCACTATATGATAGATCTCTCCCGGTTTACCGGAATGTAAAACTTTTAGAAACGCGGCGGCAACATCGTCCACGTAAACTACATCCCAATAATTTAATCCGTTCCCCGGGATTCTAAAGAGGCCGATTTTTATATCGCGAATCAAATCCTGAAACCATCCTCCAGGACCGTAGATATGAGATGGACGGAGCACGATTGCGGGAAAGCCTTTCGTTTTATAAGCTTCGATCAACATCTGCTCCGAAGCTTGTTTCGTTCTTCCATACTCGGTTTCTACGTTCAAAGGTTTCTCTTCCGAAAGTAACTCTCCGTTTGCTTCTCCGACGACCACCGTGCTGGCAAAAATAAAGCTTTTTAACCCTAGATCTTTAACGGATTCGAAAAGATTTTTCGTTCCTTCGTGATTCACCTTCCATAGAAGTTGCTTATTTCTTTGCGTAGCGATTTCGGCGGCGAGGTGGATGACCGAGTCGAACTTGATTCCTTCTAAAGCTTTCTTTAGAGATAAAGGATCTCCGAGGTCCGCGAAAATCGGCTGGAGTCCGAGTTTACGCGAAGTGGAAGCGGAAGATTCGCTTCTTACCAGCGCATATAATTCATGCCCCCCTTCTTTTTTTAAAAGATCTACGATTCGCTTTCCTAAAAAGCCTGTTGCGCCTGTGATTAATATTTTCATCGATACACTCTTACGCCCGAGATTCGGGCGACGAACTATGATATTACACCGATTTTAAGCTGTCACGCTTGAACGAATCTGCTCCGAGTAAAAAAATCTCGCATATTTCAAAGAGTAAGGTCAGGGACCAAAATCTTTCGGAAAATTCATTCGATTTTTCAGATTGCATGCGATCCTTTTTTTAAAGATACTGGTTTAGATATGAATCCTACTACAAAGAAATTGCAGACGAAGTTGGCATTGATCCGGTTGCTAAAGGAAAATCGTAGGATGAGTTTAGAGGACCTTTCCAGATACTCCGGTATCAAAGAAGTGTCCGATTTGAAAAAAGAATTAGGTAAGCTTTATATGGTCGGCTCCTATCCTTACACTCCCGATCAGCTTGTGGAAATCGATTACGACGGAGAGACAATCGGGATAAGGCTGCCGAATAGGATGGACGAAGGTTTAATATTGAGCGTGAGAGAATGGGCGATCTTGCGCACTTTGCTTCTGGAAGAGGAGCAAAAAGAAGTAAGTTCCGATCGACGTCGTATTCTAAAGTCCATTTTGGATAAGGTCCATACTATTTTACCTTCTTCCGGAATCCTAGACGCGAAGGATTTAAAACTCCGAATATCGGAAGCGATTAATTCAAATAAAGCCGTCGTGCTCGAATACCAAGCTCAAGGAGAAGCTACGCCGATAAAAAGAAAGGTGGACCCCTGGGCGTTATTCAGTTATCGGGAAGAATATCTTATAGGATATTGCCATACGAGAAACGCTCCAAGATCGTTTCGACTGGATTCTATTTTAACTTTTTCGGTCGCAACGGATGGAGCCGTTCAAGTTCCCGATCAAGAAAGAAGAAAAGCTATTTCGCATTTAAAGGAATTCTTGGAAAAAACGGGCGATGACGGTTCTATCGCGGAGATCTACCACACTCCGGAAGTTTATTTTAATCTGCACAAAAGGCTCGGATTAGAACGGACGATAGAATCCTTAGAACTAGGCGGGAATACATTCTATTTATCGAAAGCCAGAATTAAGAATGAAGATTGGTTTTTAAGTACTTTGAAAGGATTCGGTTCTAACGTTGTTATCAAGTCTCCGATATCATTGAGACAAAGAATCCTCGCTTATTGGAAAGAGCAAGTAGGGGCGCCCAAAAGCTAAATTCACCGATTGGCATTGACGGTTTTTTTCGGCCCATTGTCCGAATCGAATTCGGTAAGTTGGTTCGGCGGTTCGCAAAATTCTTCCGTTATTTTTTGCAATTCCCTAAATTCTCAATCTTCTTCTCGGATCTAAACTTGATAATGAATTGACTCGGGATCGAGAATTGTCCAAACAAGAATTACTTTGCTATCTCCGGCTAAGATCAATCTAGGGTTGGAAATCCCTTACAGAAGACCAGACGGCTATCACGAGATTCGTAGTATCTTTCTCCGAATCAATTGGGGGGACGATATCAGGATTGCTCCTATCGATCCCGGTCTCTTTCAGCTCATATCTGAAAATCAAATCATTGAAGAGAAGCGTTCGCTTTATGACGAAGTCTCCGAGAAAGGGGATCTAACTAAGAATATTCTTTATAGAACCTATCAAAAAATCCGATCCCGGTATCGGGAATTGCCCGGAGTTCGGATTCATTTAACAAAAAGAATCCCGCCCGCTGCAGGGTTGGGCGGCGGATCTAGTAATGCTGCCTCGCTATTATCTTTCTATTTCGGCTTAACCCAGGAATTCAGTTCGGACGGACTCTCCCATCTGGCTGCCGACATAGGTGCGGACGTCCCTTTTTTTCTAAATGAAGGCCATGCATTCGTTTCCGGCAAGGGAGAAGTCTTAGAAGATATAGAAATTCATTCCGGCCAGGGAATTTTGGCGCTTACTCCCGAGATTTTGTCCACGGCTGAAATGTATGCAGGTCTCAAAAAACCTTTACAAGCCGACCCTCCCTCGAAAAACTGGATTTCTCTAGCCAAAGACGTCGGATTTGCTCTGAAAGAAGGAAATTGGGCGGATTTGGAGGGAAAGCTCGTAAACGACTTCGAGCCGTTAGCCTTCCAAACCTTTCCGGAACTCGGGAGATTGAAGAAGCGCTTTCTGGCAAACGGAGCCAGCTATTCCTCGATGACCGGTTCCGGATCTTGTATCTATGGATTGGTTCAAGG
Organism: Leptospira fainei serovar Hurstbridge str. BUT 6; assembly: GCF_000306235.2. Taxonomy (NCBI): domain Bacteria; kingdom Pseudomonadati; phylum Spirochaetota; class Leptospiria; order Leptospirales; family Leptospiraceae; genus Leptospira; species Leptospira fainei. The sequence goes on along the minus strand of NZ_AKWZ02000010.1, from coordinate 583,845 downwards.
ATTGGAGATACGGGATGAACTGCTTTCAAAAATGAGAGCGGAGTTTCCAGGTCTTACGTTTGTAAGCTTTAATTATTAAAGATAGAAACTGGGCCGTCGCCAAGTGGTAAGGCAGCGGTTTTTGGTACCGCCATTTCCTAGGTTCGAATCCTAGCGGCCCAGCCATTGTTCTACTTCACCGGATAACGAATGAATATCTCAAAGGAAGCTGTTGCCGTGGTTCTCGCTGCAGGCAAGGGAACCCGCATGAAAACCGACCAACCTAAGGTCGCGGTTTCTTTGAACGGAAAACCACTCCTGATCCATGTCATCGACCATCTACGCGAGTCGGGGGTCGGTGAAATCGTCGTCGTAGTCGGTTATAAAAAGGAAGAAGTTCAATCTCTCTGCGCGGGAATTCCCGATTTAAAATTCGCAGAGCAGAAAGACCAACTCGGAACCGCTCATGCAGTTTTGAGCGCCGAGCATTCCATCAATGGCCATAATGGTCCGATCTTAGTGGCCTGCGGCGATGTCCCTATGATCACCGGCGAAACCTTCCGCTCTCTTATCGCAACTCATAATCAAAACGGGTTCTCCGCAACTCTACTCTCCGCGAAAGTGGATAATCCCACCGGTTACGGACGAATCGTTCGCAACGAAAGCGGGGAAGTGATCGCAATCGTGGAAGAAAAGGACGCGGACGCCGAACAAAAGAAGATCGATGAGATCAATACCGGAACCTATGTTTTCAATTCCGAGGCTTTGTTCGATTCGCTACGTAAGATCGGAAATAGCAATGCTCAAGGCGAATATTATCTCCCGGACTTGGTAGCTTTGTATAAGAAGGAAGGAAAGAAATTGGGCGCAGTTGTGCTGAAAGACAGCGGTGAAAGCCAAGGGGTCAACTCTCCCCAAGATTTAGAGGCTCTCTCGGCAATCCTAAGAGGAGAAGTTCCTGCAAAATGAGCCAATTAGCCGTATTCTCAGGATCGTCCAATCGCACCATTACTGAAGAGATCTGTAAAGAGCTTCAGATTGCGCCTGGCAAAATCAATTTACGCAAATTTTCCGACGGAGAAATCGCCGTCAAAATAGAGGAGAATGTGCGGGGCCGGGATATATTTCTCATCCAATCTACTTCGGCTCCGGCGAACGATCATTTGATGGAACTCCTACTGATCATGGACGCCCTACGAAGAGCTTCCGCAAACAGTATTTCCGTAGTAATGCCTTATTACGGATACGGTCGTCAGGATAGAAAGGTGGAACCTCGCGTTCCGATTTCCGCCAGAGTGGTAGCTGACCTGATCGAAGTTCAAGGCCCGACTCGAATGATTACTATGGATCTTCACGCGGATCAAATTCAGGGATTTTTTAAGGTTCCGGTGGATAATCTCCATTTTAACCCCGTACTAGTAGAATATTTTCGTAATAAAAAAATCGATGATTTAGTCATCGTTTCGCCGGATTCGGGCGGTGCCGAACGAGCAAGGTCTTTCGGTAAAAAAGTGAACGCTACTTTAGCAATCATTGATAAACGTCGTCCAAAGGCGAACGTTTCCGAAGTAATGCATGTTATCGGAGAGATAGAAGGAAAGAATTGTATCCTTCTGGACGATATGATCGATACTGCCGGTACGATCTGTAAAGCGGCGGATGCTTTGTTAAAGAACGGAGCAAAAAGCGTCTATTGTGCCGCGAGCCACGGAGTTCTATCGGGAGAGGCGATCGATCGGTTGAATTCGACCCCGTTCGTAGAAGTCGTCCTTTCGAATTCCATTGAAATTCCGGAATCCAAAAAGATTTCGAAATTAAAAACCCTCTCGGTCGCCCCGCTTTTTGCCGCGGCGATCCAGAGGATCTCAACCAACCAATCAGTTAGCGATCTATTTAATTAGGAAACAAGGGTAGGAACCATGAGCCACAAAATTACCGTTAAAAAGAGAACGGAAACCGGCAAGAACGTCAATAATCGCCTTCGCGCGTCCGGAATGGTGCCCATAAACATCATCGGCAGCGGGAAAGCTTCTTCCGGAGCCGTTAACGAAAAAGAACTGGATAAACTTGTTCATTCCGGAATTCGTCAATCCACTCTTATCGACTTAGAAGTCGAAGGAGAAGGAACGCATAAAGTATACGTTAAGGAAATCCAAAGATTTCCCGAAATCGATCGGATTCGTCATGTCGACTTCTACAAAGTTGAGCCGGGCAAAAAGATCATCACTAAGATCGGAGTTCGGACGGAAGGACTTGCAAAAGGATCCAAAATGGGAGGTCAGTTCGACCACCTCATTCATGAGATTCGAGTTAAGACCATTCCTGAAGATCTGCTGGAGAGCTTGGTTATCGATGTTTCCGATCTAGATGTCGGCGATTCGATCAAAGTAAGCCAACTCAAGGTTCCTGCAAGCTGGGAAATTCTCGTAAACGGAGACCCTATCGTCGCTTCCGTTCTTAAAACGAAAGCTCTGCTCGCTCAAGAGCGCGCCGACGCTAAAGAAGCCGCCGATGCAAAAGCTAAAGTCACCAAGAAGGGTGGAAAATAATCAGGAACGTGCTCGGGTCTAAAACTTCGGAATACGGTAATCTATGAAGCTAATCGTCGGACTGGGAAATCCCGGAGACAAATATAATAATAACCGAGCGAATATCGGCTTCAAGATTCTCGACGTTATTGCGAATAACATTAACGTCGAGATCAAGACAAAGAAGAAAAAGTCTCTGATCGGAAGAGGAGACTTCGAAGGCGAAGAGGTAGTCCTACTTAAGCCTCAAACTTTCAGCGATTTGTCCGGAGAGTCCGTACTGTACATTGCTTCTTTTTTGAAAATCCAAGTCCAGGATATCCTGGTTATCCACGAAGACTGGACCCTACCCTTGGGTAAGATCGTGGTGGATAAAGGAGCAAACGGCACGGAAAACGCCGGAGTGAAATCGATCGTTCAATCGTTGCGTTCTCCTAATTTTATCAGAATTCGAATCGGAATCGGAAACGATATTTTCGACGGTTCCAATTTAGAAAGCTTTTTGAAGGAAGATTTTCAACCTTTAGAGAATTTAAGTCTGATTCAGATTATTAACGACGCGGAAGCTGCAATTCGATCCATCAGTCTAGGCGATATCGAAGACGTAATCGAAAAATATAGACTTTGATCAAGACCCATTTTCGCAAGGTTATGGACCTATTTTCGCTAGGTTCATAACTTAAAATGATTCCATTTTTCAACCCGGATTCTCCTTTACTTTTCCGGAAAAAACCTGATTCTGAATTAAAGGAACTTTTTGAGAGAAAAGAGTTTCCAAGCAATATCTGTCCGAATTGGATTTCGCGACTTCTAAACAGTTTTTTGGAGTCTAAAAATCGGACAACGGCGATCGGAAGGATCGTGGGGGTTAGAGCAATATGAATAACAATAATAAAGGCCTCAGATTACTAATTCTATTTATTGTGGGGATAGTCGTCGTCGCCTATTATGGACCCCAAATCAAAAACTACGTGGATCGAAGTCCTAAGTCGATTCCGTTCTCGCAATTTATGAACATGCTTGAACCCGACGGTTCAAAGCCGATCGGTAAACTTGTCAAGAACGCGAAGATCCCCGGCTGTGAAAAACTAATTATGGAACGGGATGTGGTAGAAGGTTGTTACGAACCTATGGATTCCACGTCTAAAGAGCCGGTTCGTTTTCGTACGACCATCGCACCTATCGATAAGGAACTTCTAACTTCCCTTCGTCGTTCCAATATGGATTTTGAATTCGTTTCCGCCGAAGACGGTCGCGGTTTCGGCATGTTGAGTTCCTTCTTGTTATTAGGAATCGTTGCAATATTCGTATTTTATTTCTTTATAATGCGCCAAGTGCAGTCGACAGGCAATAAGGCGTTCTCTTTCGGTAAATCGAAGGCTAAATTAACCGTCGATCCGAAAGTAAAAGTCAGCTTTGCAGACGTTGCAGGCTGCGAAGAAGCTAAAACCGAATTGGTTGAAATTATAGAGTTCCTAAAAGATCCGAAGAAATTTCAGTCTATGGGCGCTCGTATTCCGACAGGAGTTCTGTTAATAGGACCTCCCGGTACCGGTAAGACTTTATTAGCGAGGGCCGTAGCTGGCGAGGCAGGAGTTCCCTTCTTCAGCATTTCCGGTTCCGACTTTGTTGAAATGTTTGTCGGAGTCGGTGCATCCCGCGTTCGCGACCTTTTTGATCAAGGTAAGAAAAATTCTCCCTGTATTATTTTTATCGATGAGATAGATGCAGTTGGTCGCTTGCGCGGCGCCGGCTGGGGTGGGGGACACGACGAAAGAGAGCAGACTCTAAACCAAATGCTTGTCGAGATGGACGGCTTTGAAAAGAACGAAGGCGTTATCGTCATGGCTGCCACGAACCGTGCCGACGTGCTCGATCCTGCTCTATTAAGACCGGGACGTTTTGACCGCCAGGTAATGGTGGATCTTCCCGATTTAAACGGTAGAGAACAAATTTTAAAAGTTCACTCTAGAAAAGTTCCGTTGACTAGCGATATTTCATTGAACTCGATTGCAAGAGGCACGCCCGGTTTTACCGGAGCGGATCTTTCCAATTTAATCAATGAAGCAGCGTTGCTTGCAGCGCGCAAGAATAAGAAGAGAGTTACTCAAGACGAATTAGAGGAAGCTCGCGACAAAGTGATGATGGGACCGGAGCGCCGTTCTTTCTTTATTTCCGAAAAGGAGAAGGAAGTAATCGCTTATCACGAAGCAGGCCACGCGATTTTAGGAACTCTTTTGGCATATACCGAGCCAGTCCATAAAGTCACGATCATTCCTAGGGGAAGAGCGCTCGGATTAACTCAGTCTCTTCCTACCGAAGATAAGCACATTCATACGAAAGCGTATTGGTTGGATCAAATCGTAGTATGTATGGGCGGCTTTATCGCAGAAGAATATAAATTCAAAATGACTTCAACCGGATCTAGTAACGATATTCAACAAGCGACCAATATTGCAAGACGTATGGTTTGCGATTGGGGAATGTCCGAAAAACTCGGAACGATTAATTACGGTAGCGGGCATGAAAGTCCATTCGTCGGTCGGGATATGGGACAGAGTAATAAAACGACTAGTGAAGAATTTGCCGCTTTGATCGATAAGGAAATCCGTGAGATAGTTCAGACTTGTTTAAATAAAGGCCGCGAACTCGTAAGAAAGAATTCGACTAAGTTTGAAAATCTTGCGAAAGCGCTTTTAGCGAAGGAAACCGTGAATCACGACGAGCTTATGGCTATCGTTCATCCGGCTAACGAGGAATCGCGCAAAAAAACGGAAAAACCGGCTAAGAAAGAAAAGTCTTCAGGAATTCCTACTAAACCGGCTTATTCAACCGGGGTGGAATGAATTATTGGCTTTTTAAAACCGAGCCGGATGCGTTTTCCATTGATGATCTAAAAGCTTCTGCCGGGAAAACCGCTCCCTGGGAAGGCGTCAGGAATTATCAGGCTAGAAACTATTTAAGGGACCAGGTCAAAAAAAAAGACTTGGTTCTTTTCTATCATAGCAGTACAAAACCGACTGCGATAGTGGGTTTAGCCGAAATCGTAAAGGACGGTTATCCGGATCATTTCGCTTTTGACCCGAAACATAAGTATTATGATCCTAAGAGTAAGCCGGATGCGCCTACTTGGTATATGGTCGATCTGAAATTTAAAGAAAAATTTTCTCGCCCAATTTCCCTGGAAGAATTAAAATCCCACGGGAAACTGAAAGATATGGTACTCTTACAAAAAGGGGGCCGCCTTTCGATCCAACCGGTTAGTCGAGAACAATTTTTTTACATCTGCAATTTAGCCGGGGCAAAGAACCTTCCCGGTTGAGGGGGATTCTTGGTCAATTTTTTCCGGAAAGTCCGGAATGCGACTGTAGTTTGCTTTCTTTTCTTGAACATACCCTTCTATGTTCTGGGAGCGGAGGAAGTCCCACCCGTATTTTCACTTTCCAGTCATATGCAGGGTATTCCGTTAAATAAGTTTATGCTTATTAACTCCACTAACCGCGATAACATACAAAAAAACCAATCTCAGGCTATCGAAGAAGATCGCTCATGGAAGCCGGTGACCAAGGATAGTCTTTCATTAAGTTTTACCGATGAGATATTCTGGCTTCGATTTAAAGTAGAATCTCCGAAACAGGAGGAAAGTTTAAATTGGTATCTTGTATTGAACAATCCCGGTATGGAAGATCTTGCCATTTTTCAAAGGGAGGAACTCGGTCAAAGTACATGGCGTGAAGTAGGAAGAGATCAACGCATTTCTTATATGCACCCTGCATTCCTAATCGAGACGCATTCGAATTCAAAACACGAATTTCTCATTAAAGCTTCCAGTCGTCGTTCGATAGTTCTTAATTTTCAAGTTTGGTCGCCGCTAGAATTTTCGAGTCGAATACAAACCGAGAACTTACTTTTAGGAGTCTTTTTCGGTGCAATCGGAGTCATGCTGATCTATAACGGATTTCTCGCTTTCGTAGTAAAGGATTCTAGTTATTTTTTCTACGTTCTCTATCTTCTATTCTATGCTCTTTGGCAACTCGCAGTCTCAGGAATCGGAGCCCAATATCTTATCCGCGTTTCTCCGACAGGCTGGAACGATTACCTCGTCGGCTTCGCATTTCTTTCGGTCTCATTCTCGCTTTTATTTACGCGGTCTTTTTTACATATGGAACGGGAGACCGGCTGGAGGGATTGGGCCTTCCTTATCTTATCAGTTTTTGCTATATTAGGTTTTTTTGTTTCTTTAATTCCTTCTGCTTACGGTTTTATGATGAAGGCTGTTTCTTGGTATCCGTTTCTGGCGGCAGGTTTGGTAGTTTATTCGGGTTTTTTACGACTCCGTCGAGGATATCGTCCGGCTCGTTATTTTCTCCTAGCTTGGTCGGTTCTAATCGTCTCAGTTCTAGTTACCGCAATGCGAAACCTTTCTTGGATCCCGGATTCATTCTTTGCTCATTGGTCTGCCCAATTCGGCTCCGTTATCGAAATGACTCTACTCTCGTTTGCACTAGCGGATAGAATCAAGATTTTGGAAAAGGATTCTCTCCAAGCCAGACTGGAAAACTACGATAGCCAACTAAAATTGACGGAAATTGAACAAGAACTGAAAATTGCTCGCGAATTGCAGGAAGCGATTCTTCCCGATCAACTACCGCAAGTTCCAAATTTAAAATTATCCGTTCGAAGCGAATTTGCCAGCTCCGTCGGCGGCGACTTTTACGATTTTCATTATTTGGGTTCGGATAGATTAGGAATTTTTCTGTCCGACGTTTCGGGCCATGGAATCCCCGCTGCAATTATTGCTTCGATGGTAAAATTAGCTTTTTCCATCGAAGCCAGAAATCATGACGACCCGGCGGAAGTCTTACGAAATATAAATCGTTCTTTGAGCGGTAAATATGGAAAACATTATATAACTGCAGCGTATTTACTCGTCGACGGAGTAACCGGAAAGGTGACTTATTCTAATGCGGGACATCCCCCATTAGTCGCTATTGCCGGAAGTTCCGGCATAGTCAAGGAGATATATCTGCCCGGTTGGATTATGGGGATGGATCCGAGTTTAAAGAATTCGGTAACCGAATTTCACCTGGAACCGGGAGATCGGTTAGTCATTTATACGGACGGAATAACCGAAGCTAGAAACATCAAAGGCGAAATTTTCGGTTTTCAAAGGTTTTATAAATTGCTCGGGGAAAATATCGGTTTGTCCGGAGAAATCATGGCGGAGGCTTTGTTTAAAACCGTACGAGAATTTACCGGAAACCGGAAGCATTTTGAAGACGACCTTACTTTGATAGTCTTGGATTTTCAGCCGGCTTCCGAAATAAGTCCCGTAACTGAAGTTATTTCAACCCTTTCAAAAAACTGATAAGTTCGTTCGGGACTTGAATCGGTCTTTTTCTATAGCTTTTTTTATATTCTTTTTTGTATTCCTTATGACAATTTTTGCATGAAGATTCGAGATCGCCGCTTGAAATAGCCGTATCGGTAATTTCTTTCCATTTCGATTTTTGATCGTCTAAGGCAAAATTCGGAACTTCTTTCAGGATTCTTTCTAATCCGACCTTATCACCTTTCTTAGCTTTTTTGGAAAACGGTTTAGTATAATCTTCCATAAAATCATGAAGAGTAGTTTCGGTCGATTCACCTTGCGCGGACAGGGAGAAAGTAGCGCCAGCCAACAGAACGGCTCCAATCAGAAGGTATAAGCGGAGATTTTGTTTTTTCATTATAACCTCGGTCTAAGAATTTTTACTCAGTTTCCTGATTTTCAATAAGCAGAAAAGCCATTTTCTTATTTGAAAAAGGCAGCAAAAACCGAAAAGGTATATGCATTTTTTGTGAACGAGTTTCAATGAAACGGGTCGCAAAAGACCGGCAAATAGACTGTATATCAATTAAATGATCGTATTTATCCTGATGCGAAACTGCGATTGCAATTCGACTTTGTCTTATCGAAGGTGAACTTAGTTCCGTTAAAATTTAATTCCCTGAATTTTAGTCTTTGTAGATAAAGGAATAGAATATTCTTTTAAAAATCTCCGCCAAAATAAAATATACGACTACGATTATTGCCATCGCAAAATAAAAAGGCACCGGTAGCGGTGTGAAGTCGAATAAAGTCGAGATCGGAAGGAACGGTAGAATCAGCGTTAGGATTAGGACGAAAGAAGTGGCTAACAGCAGATAAAATCCAGGCATACTTTTATAGAAGACTTTTCTTGTTCGAACCACCAATACTACGATGGTGGCGGAGACTACGGACTCGATAAACCAACCTGATTGAAATTCTTTTTCACCCGCGTCTAGCACAAATAACAGCACACCGAACGTTGCAAAATCGAATACGGAACTAAGCGTTCCGAAGACCAACATGAATTTTTGGATCGCAAGGATATCCCATTTTCTCGGCGATAAGATCCATTCTTTATCGACATTGTCCGAAGATATCGTCATCTCGGGAAGGTCGGTTAATAAATTCGTTAATAGAATTTGCTTTGGAAGCAGCGGAAGGAAACTTAAAAATGCGGATGCTCCGGCCATACTAAGCATGTTTCCGAAATTCGCACTCGTTGCCATAAATACGTATTTTAAAGTATTTGCAAACGTCATTCTACCTTGCTTAACTCCGTTAAGCAGAACGTTCAGATCGTTGTCTAGCAGAACGATATCCGCAGCGTCCTTGGCAACGTCCACTGCGTTCGCGACCGAGATCCCTACGTCCGATGCATGGAGTGCAGTCGCATCATTAATTCCGTCTCCTATATATCCGACTACGTGTCCGGTTTTTTGCAAGGATAGAATGATTCTTTCTTTCTGATTCGGTTCGATCTCCGCAAATACGTCGGTATTATCCGCTTGTCGTTGTAGAGCTTCGTCGCTCATACTCAATAGTTCGGTTCCAGTCAATATTCTCGGGTTTTCAAAGCCGACGGATTCGGCGACTTGCTTAGCGATTAGATTATTGTCGCCGGTTATGATCTTTAAGGAGATACCTAAATCATTCAGTTCTTTGATCGTTTGATCGATGTCAGGGATAATCGGATCAGATAACGTTATGAATCCTTGAAATATCATGCCATCTTCATCCGCTATCGTAACGCCGGTGCAGTTCGGTAACGATTTGATTGCGATTCCTAAAGTTCTAAATCCTTTGGAACTTAATTCTTTATATTTCGATTCGATGATATTGCGGACGGTCTCGATTGGAATCAACGTCCCATCGGGACGTTGAACGAATTTTGATATATTTAAGACGGTCTTTACCGCGCCTTTGCAAATTAGGACGGTTTCAATTCCATTCGAAGCTAAAATACTGATTCGTTTTCGAGAGAAATCATAAGGAATCTCCGCAAGATACTCGAATTTATCCGCACTCTCGACATGCAGGGAAGAAATTGCAGAATCGATCGGGTTGTTAAATCCTTTTTGAAGTTTAGAATTGATCGATGCGTAAAATAAGGATAGTTGGCTCCGTTCGCCGGAATAATCGAGGGTATTTTGGACTTTGACTTCTCCTAACGTTAAAGTCCCCGTTTTGTCGGAGCAAAGAATATCCATACTTCCGAAGTTTTCGATGGATGTTAGTTTTTTTACGATGACCTTTTTTTCGGCCATCCTTGCTGCTCCTTGAGCAAGATTAACGTTGATGATCGCCGGTAGCAGTTGCGGAGTTAAGCCAACCGCTATCGCTAACGCGAAAAGAAAGGAATCCACTACCGGTTTTTGGAGCAATACGTTGATTCCGATTATTACAAGTACTAGCACCATCGTGATTTCCATAAGCATATAACCGAATCGTCTAACTCCGCGTTCGAATTCGGTAATCGGCTGCGTTTTTTTTAAGGTATTCGCAATTTTGCCGAACTCAGTGTTAAAACCTGTTCTTACTACGATCACGTTAGCGGAACCGCTAACGACATGAGATCCGGTAAAGAGAACGTTCGTCCGTTTTGAAAGAGGAGTGGCCTTAGGTAGCGTGCCTTTAGTTTTTTCGACAGGAAAGGATTCTCCCGTTAGAGTCGCCTCGTCCACATACAATCCGCTTGCTTCGATTATCAATGAGTCGGCAGGGATCACATCGCCTACCGTAAGGGAGATGATATCCCCTGGGACGATCTCTTCGATATTCGTTTCGGACCAATTACCATTTCTCAATATGTTGGCGTTTAAACGAATCATCTCTAAAAGTTTGCGCAGCGAATCCGAAGCGCCTTTTTCCTGCCAAAAGCCGAGTACGCTGCTTATTAGAATGATCGAAAAAATAATATAGGAATCCGTTTTACCTCCTAAATTCCAGGAAATAAGGGCTGCCCCTAGTAAAATCAACGTTATCGGACTTTTAAACTGACTTAGAAACAATCGCAGGTTTGTAGCTGAGTGCGAAGATTTTAGAATATTCTTTCCATAAACTTTTTGTCGTTTCTTAGCTTCTTCATTCGTAATTCCGTCGAGGGAACAGGATAATAAGTTAAAGACTTCCCGGCTTGAATAGATCCAAAACTCTGTCGCAATCGGATTCGGTTTATCCATATGTATTCTTCAATAGATAACTTTGCTCCGAAAAACGTCGAGACATTCGCATCTTCGTTATGGGGAAGCTATTCTCTATCGTTATCCTCAGCGAATTCGCGGGTCACCGGTAGTCAGGAAATTAAATCTGTGAACGATTTTTTTAAGTATTAAATTCCAGTTTATTCTTCGGATGAAGAAAGGAAGATATAATAATAGAATTACCCCGATTCCTATGATCTGAAGTGATATCAAATATAAAGGCCATTCTCCCAAATAATCCAGGAATGATCCGTTAGCCGGTTTGTATCTTAGAAAACCGTAATTTGTATCCAGTCGAAAATCCAAAAATAAAGCGATAATAAAGTATATTTGACTATAAAGGAATACTCTCGGCACGGATCCTTTTCGCGGATATAATTTAAGACCGAAAACCAAATATAATGCGGCTATAATCAATCCGGAATGCCCGATGAAAAATAAGAAGAAGTATGCGTGCGGAAAATTAAACTGCAAATTCGGAGTAATTGCCGCCTGTATCGATCCGCCTAAAACCCAAAAATAGGAAAGCTCGGAAAAAATCCTTCGATGCGTAATCAAGGCTAGCGTTGTAACGATCATTGCCCAATCACAAAACTCCATAGGAAGATCATAACGAAGATCCCAATATCCTTTTCCGATTCTGTAGAAGACGTATGCCGACGCATTAAGTACCAGAATGGAGGCTATTCCGTAACCGATTCGTTTAACAGTTTCCCTGGTTTTTATGGATTTTGCGATCCAGATTAACGATACGGACAAAAAAAATGTTATTATTAAGATAACATAATGTTCGAAGGATCCGATTATTGATTTCATTCTTTTTCGTCTGCGAATATTTTTCGGTTTTGATTTCTAAGCGATTTATCGGCTGTGAAAACATGAAAGAATATTAAAGAATAAGAAAAGTCCATCATCGTAGTTTTGGCGGCTATTCGATACTCCTTCGAGTAAATATAAGATAACCGATTCCGTAATATTTTTCCATACGATAATTATATGTAGAGTCTATGACGAAGATGATATTTATCAACGATAGGGTAGTTCGGCGTCGAAGAGGGAGATATCGCGGCAACGATGCGGAGGGTGCGAAAGCAGTCACGGGATCAATTAAAGATTATCGAAACCGGTTTGACAAGCCGTGACCGTAGCGGAAGCGGAGCCCGGAGAAGCGTGACCCGAGCAAAGCGAGGGGGCCGCCCGAAAAAATCAATCCAACAATCGATTCCATTCCTGATCGTAATATCGAACCAGGGATTGGTTGTCTAATCGATTGGATTCGACAGGAAGCCGGGACATGTCTTCCGGAAATTCCGAAAGCGATTTTAATTCCGTGAGATTTAAGAAACGTAATTCTTTAGGAAGATCGCGGCTATAATCCGGTAATTGTCGTGTTCCGGCTAAAACAAATCCCCATTCGCCGAAAGAAGGAACGTAAACGTGTAAGGGCCTTGTTTTGAACCCGGACTCTCGGAGAGTCGTCTCCACGCACCAAAACGACATTCTTGCAAATAAAGGAGAAGTGGATTGAATTTCGACGATCGATAACGGATTCAATCGTCGTTTTAAACTTTTGTAAAATGCAGTCGTATATAATTTTCCGATGGAAAAATTGCTAGGATCCGGGAAGTCGATTAAAACCACGTCGAAAGTTTCGCCAGATTCCTCCAGCCATAAGAAGGCATCCGCATTTTGAATTTTCACTCTCGGATCGGCAAGACTGGACCGGTTGATTTGCGTTAATAATGATTGTTGTGCGAAAAGTTTGGTCATTTCCGGATCCAGATCCACCAATGTTACGTTTTGCACGCTAGGGTACTTTAGAATTTCACGGACTGCGAGACCGTCGCCTCCTCCTAATACGAGTATTCTCTTGGGATTGGGGTGCGACAGCATTGCCGGATGCACTAAAACTTCGTGATATCTGTATTCGTCTCTCGAGCTGAATTGTAAATGTCCGTTTAAAAAAAGTCTAAGTTCGCTTTTATAACGAGTTACTATGATTTTTTGAAAGCGAGTCTGTTTTGAATAAACGATTTCGTCGGTGTAAAGATTCTCTTCGCTATAAGTGGTAATCGATTCGGCAAACGCTAATCCAAGGGATAAGAATGTTAAAACGATCACCGACTTCGTTCGCAACATATTCTTTTCGCGTTCCGTTAGGGGGAGCATCCAAGTTCCCCATAAAGCCGTTCCGGCGTTTAGAATTCCGAAGAAGAAGGAGGTTCTGACCATTCCTAATTTAGGCGCAAAAAAAATAGGAAACGCTAGAGAGGCGAGAAGGGCGCCTGCATAATCCAAGCTTAAGACCTTGGAGACCAAATCCCGAAAGCCGAGTTTTTTTTGGAGAATACGAAGCAGCAAAGGGATTTCCATGCCGACTAGAATTCCCACTACCACCACGATCGCGAAAAGGGGGATCTGAAAAATTCGAGTATGCCCGAAGCTTAGAAATAGTAGCGCGGCACTCGATCCACCTAACAATCCTAAGGCGAGTTCCACTTCGAGAAATTTGGGCACAAGGTCATTCAGAAGGTACCGAGAGAGCCAACTTCCGATTCCCATGGAAAATAAATAAACGCCGATGACGAGGGAGAACTGAGTGACCGTTTCTCCGAGAAGGTAACTTGCGACAGTCCCGGCTAACAGCTCATAAACGAGACCACAAGAAGAAAGAATTAATACGGAAACTAATAGCGCCCGTTGCAGATTATTTTCCTCCGGAATACGTCGAGAACCAATTGTAATGAGACCGATAGATTCCCGGATTTTGCCTTACCGTCTTAGGAACCTTTGAAATCGTTTCATATTCGGTCGAAGCGCCCCCCGTTCGATACTGGGAGTAAAATCCGAAGGCCATCGATGCGGCAAATAAAGGATAAAGTAAGCCTTTTAAAAAATTCGACATAAACTCTTTTTAACCTCTTTTGCTTTCAAAGGAGTAACTTCGAAAGAAGGTATATATTAAGGGAATCCAAAGTAAAATTCCGAAAAGGAAGAAAGGCGCGGGACTCATCACGTCTCGAATCACTTTTACTTTATATTTAGCTCCTGCACCGTAACGAAAGTCGGATTGAGTTTCCAGGCGTAAATAATAATGTCCCGGCGGGATTTCAGCGAGCGATTTTGAATCCGACTTGGAGCCTTCGGACCAGGATTCTCCGTCGTCTACTCCATGATAGTAACTGGTTTCGATCGAAGTATCGTAAGCGGTATCGGTATCCGCATCGATCAATGCCAGGGAAAAATACATATATTTATTGTCTAAGCTGGGCGCTTCCAGTTGGATTTCCACGTTATCGGACGGACTTCCGGGAATTTCAAAAACGTCGGTGACGAACGAATTATCCTTATAGTTTGGCGATCCGATGTCGGTTCCGGGAACGGACGTTTGGGTATAATTGAAGGTCCCTTCGAAAACGGTAAGGTTCTTGGACTTTAAACAGCCGTACACTTGAAATCCGAAGAACGCGATCGTTAGCGCCGTCGCTACGAGCAAATTCCGTTTCAGACGAATCTTAAAGGGATTGGGTTCGCAAGCTCCGATATCTTCCGGCCGTTGTAATTTAGATGCGACCTCGAGCGGAACCGCTTCTTTCATCTGATCGAACGGGACAAAAGTTCCTTTAGACCAAAAGATTTCGCGATCGGTTCGTTCGGAAGAAAGCATGTACGGGGGCGATGTAAAATCTTCTATTTCCGCTTTTTCTCCCGCTTGAACTTTCCAATAGAATTCACCGAGTGCGAGATCGGTATTTGAATCGGATCTTCCATACCAAGCATATTTTTCCTTGCCGAAAATTCTTTTGAGTCCGGGAGCCCATTTCGGAATTCCTAATAAAGGTTCAAAGTAGGTCCAGTTTAGGCCGTTTTCGTTTAACCAAGCGTATCCGCCGGGATAATGAAGTAAATAATCTGTCCACTCGAATGTTTCCCCGTCTTCTTCCGTGGATTTTCGAAGAATCCCTAATACCTTCGACTCCGGGCGATTCGGTAATTTGATCGGGGTACCTAAAGGCAAGAAAATTCCTTCCTTAGAAACTTTTTCAAACTTTGCGATGACTTTCAAATCGTCCCGCTCGGTATCCATTACGGTTCCGCAATATTCGCAGGCGATTGACTTGGAAAAATCAGGTCTCAGTTGGCTAATTGATGCCCCGCATCCGACGCACTGTATCGAGCGCGCTTGGATTTGTCCGGCACCGTAAGCAATCGCATTTTCTTTTAGATTTCTTAGGTGTAACTCTTCGTACGTCGCCGAATCGCCTAGGAAAAACAGCGGCGGACTTTCGGAATAATCGATCGTGGCAAAGCGGCCTTCTTCATTTGCGAGATCCAATAAGACCGCTGTATATCCTGTTTCGAATCCGATCGGCAGTTCGCCTTCGCCTCCGACACATTCGGCCGTCATGATTTCTTTTAGAGTCCAGGTTTCTCGAAGAGTGAACGTATCCCCGGGAGTTAATTGGTCCTTTTTTCCCCCCGCCTCGTAAGCCAGGATGGGACTTCCGTCTTCGGAAGTCGGTATTTGAGGAAGAAGATTCGGCTGGATCGTAGAATCCAATTTAGTATAAAAATAAGTTCCTTGCGCTTCCCCGATCCAAGCGGTATTTCCACCGTCTTCAGCGACGTACCACTCATTCCAGAATCCCAGATCGAATTTTAGCTGAATTCTGCCGAGGACTCGGAAGTTCTTATTTCGAAAAGTTCCTTCCGTCCCGATTTTGAGGAGAGTATTGTCGTCCGCTAATTCTCCGGACGTTCCGATTTTTTCGAGATTTAGGTCATTCTTTAGCGAGAGGGTCCTACAATTCGGACAAACTGCGTAAACGGACGCTTTATTTACGAATGGTACGGGGGCTCCGCAATTAGGACAGCTTAGTTCGGACACAAAGGAAGGAAATACCGGTATGAAGACTCGTTGTCAATCCTGGTTTTATTTCGATGAAAAGAAATTTCCAATCGCAATGGGCGGTTTTTATGGAGTTAGGCTTCGTTTTGCCCGACGACGCTGACGATTTAAGCCTGGATCGATTTCACCCAACGATTTTTCGAGTTCTTCCAAAGCCGGAGACGCCCAGGTGGCGTCGTAGAGATTTTCCGCGTTGAAAATCAGGAAATTATTGTCGAAGTGAATTCGAGCATATTTATCCGCATTCGAGAACATTGCCCTATTGATCTCGTTATAAACTTCTTCGAATTCGTGGGATTGCAAATCGGGCTGGAAATCGGATAAAAATTTAAGGGAAAGTAACACCATATACTTGCGGGATTGTTTCAATAACTTTAAGGATTCGTAAAGGTACTGGGTTTTTATGCCGGGAAGATAGGGTCTAGTGTTATCCGCGATCGTCTTTTTAATAGCGGCCGCTCCTAACTCCCTGTACCCTATTTCCAATTGATGAATTGCTTCGGCGTCTTTTGTCCGGAGAGCGTATTTTGCCAAGAGATCCAATTCCCGTCGCACCTGACTTCGATTGGCCTCCACGATGCCGGAATATAAGCCTACCAAGAGTCGCTGTGTTTGCCTCATTTCGTCATAGGAATGGGGCAGATCGAATTGCAGATAGAGAGTAAAGGTTTCGATATGATGCTGGATGCAACGACGATATAATGCCTTATCGTTTTCGCTTCCGAAATTCGATATCGTGCTATTGATCGCTTTGAGATGGAATTCGTTTTCCTTCAGTCCGTGTTCAATTCGAAGTAATGCAGTTGCCCTATTGCTATCTATATCGGCTTTGATTCCGTCTATCGGCATGCCGAACAAAATCGGTAATCCGAATAAAATTAAGCCAAGTCGAAACTTGTTAGCAGGGATGCTTAGCATATTCTAATCTTCGGTTTTATAGGGGGGCGAAATTGACCTCGCGGTTAGATAAGAAGCGGTTCATGAATTTCGTTCTTATGTCTAATTAAATGCCGGATGCATATTATCGGAATTCATATCTTATTTTCTTTTTAAACGTAAGGCGTTGCCTACTACCGAGACCGAACTAAATGCCATCGCTGCACCTGCAATCCAAGGCGCCAAATAACCGGCTGCGGCGATCGGAATGCCTAACGCGTTATAGGCCAAAGCCCAAAATAAATTCTCCCGAATATTCCGCACCGTCGCTCTGCTGATTCGTATCGCGTCCGCCAGTCGTCTCAGGTCGCCTTTTACAAGAACCACTCCCGCCGTTTCCATTGCGATATCGGTACCGTTCCCCATTGCGAAACCGACTTCCGCTTTCGCCAAAGCCGGCGCGTCGTTAATTCCGTCTCCCGCCATTCCTACTTTTTTTCCGGTTGCTTGAATACTTCTTATAACCTCCGATTTTTCCTTCGGATGCAAAGATGCATGGACTTCGGTAATCCCCACTTTGGACGCGATGCTTTCCGCAGTAAGTTTATGATCTCCCGTTAAGAGTGCCAATTCCAAGCCTAAACGTTTGAGTTCATCAATGGCTTCTTTTGCGGTATCTTTTAATTTATCTTGGAGCGAGAGGATTATCCAGGAGGGAATCATCCCGTCTACTTTTCCCCAAACTACGGTTTTTCCTTCGGCTTCCCAAATTTTACTCCGAGCGATCAATTCCTGAGGGAGATCCTGGATATTGGAAGAGAGGAATTCCGCCTTTCCAACGATTACGAACTCATCGTCGATACGAGCCCGCATTCCTCCTCCGGGCTCCGCTTGAAAATCTGTCGGTAGTTCCATGCGCAGTCCTTTTTCTTTCCCGAATTCCAGGATTGCTTTAGCCAAGGGATGTTCCGAAACAGATTCGGCGGAAGCAATTTTTTGCAAGATTTCCGATTCTCCGACTCCGATCGTTAGAATTTCTTCGACTGCCGGTCTCCCTTCGGTTAACGTACCGGTTTTATCGAACGCGAGTACTTCCAAGGTAGCCGCAGTTTCGAGGGCTTCTGCATTTCTGAATAGGATACCTTGGCTAGCCGCTTTTCCCGTACCTACGAGCAAAGAAACGGGAGTCGCGAGACCCAAAGCGCAAGGACAAGCGATTACGAGAACTGCAATCGATTTCTCTAATGCAGCTCCTAAAATTCCGGGCTCCAGCCAAAAGAACCAGAGAATGAAATCCAGACCCGCGATGAGAACCACCGAAGGAACAAAAACGGATGAGATTCTATCCGCAATTCTTTGTATCGGAGCCCTCGAAGCTTGTGCGTCTTCGACGGTTCGAATGATGGATGAAAGAAGCGTGTCCGATCCTACTTTATCCGCACGAATGATCAACGCACCGTTTCCATTGATCGTCCCGCCCATGACTCGCGATCCTGCGTATTTTTCCACCGGGAGACTTTCTCCCGTTAACATCGATTCATCAACCGCGCTAGATCCGTTAAGCACAGTTCCGTCCGTCGGCATTCTTTCTCCCGGACGTATTTGAATCTCGTCACCGGGTTTCAGATATTCCGAAGGGACTTCGACCCATTCTTCGCTTTTTCGTATTCTTGCGGTTTCCGGTTTCAGCTCTAGCAGGGATTGTATAGCTTGTGAGCTTCTGCCTTTTGCAACGGCTTCCATCCACTTTCCCCCTAACAAAAACGTGAGTAATACCGCCGAGGTCTCGTAATACAGAGGAGGGTATATCGAATGCGCCGAGTGATTACCGGTTATAAGAAAAAAAGGATCGCCGACCGTGATTCCGGTAACAAGACTGATCGCTAAACTGTACCCGAACGCGGCAGTCGTTCCGAGAGCTACCAGCACGTCCATATTCGCGGCCCCGTTCCTTAAAGCTCGGAAGGCGCCTCGATAAAAAGGAAATCCGATCCAAAATTGGACGGGCGCCGCGAAGACGAATTGAACCCAAGGATTCATTAGTAATCCCGGCAGTGGTAGAAATGACAGGAATCCAAAATGAGAAACCATCGAATAAAGCAGCGGAAGTGAAAAAAAAGTAGATAATAGAAATCTAATTTTTAGCGAATTCATTTCGCTTTGATGGGCTTTACTCACTTCGACGGAGTTCTTTTCCGAATGCTCGGAGGCTTTATATCCGAGCGACTCTACTTTCGAGAGCAGGTCCGAAGTCGTCGTTTCACGATTGTGGCGCACGAAAGCGGTCTCTCTCGCAAAATTAACTCTCGCTTCCGAGACTCCCGGCAGTTTGGACAAACCTTTCTCGATTCGCAAAGCGCAGTTTGCGCAGGTCATGCCGTATAAATCGAGCGTAACTTCTTCGGTATTTCGGGTTTTATTCGGGACCATTTCCATTCCGATTTCTCCTAAACGAATATTGCAATACGGGTGTATCGTCATTTTTTCGAAAGCTTACGATACGAAGTCTCAGGAAATTCGATTTCAGGTTTATGTACCTAAATGCTCTTAACCGAAACGAGAGTATACCCTTCTTCCTGAATCGCATCCAAAAGGTCGCTTTCGGATGCGCCGCTTTCTATTTTAGCGATGCCGGTTTTCAAATCGATTTCGATCTTCGCATTCGGATCCGTCTTCTGAATGGCTTTTTTGACCGTCATCACGCAATGATTGCAAGTCATTCCATCTATCTTTAATTCTCTCATCCGAGTTTTCTCCTCTATCGCTGTGTCATAGTTTAAAGCTTCCCATCATGGGAAGGTCAATAGGCTAAATTAAAAAAAAGATAAAAAAGTCACTTTTCTTCAATCCTTCCTATTATTGGAATGTTTTACGACTAAAGGAATTCTTAGTTCGGGTACAAATTATGAACATTGGCGAGTTGTCTAAACTTACCGCGATCAGTGCAAAATTGATCAGACATTACGAATCCATCGGACTTATTCCAAAAGCCTATCGAACCGAATCGGGGTACAGAATCTACGAAGATAACGACGTGCATACGTTGAGATTCATCAAGCGTGCGCGCGGATTAGGTTTTTCTTTGCAAGAGATCAAACAGCTTTTAGGATTATGGAGAAATAAATCCAGAGCAAGCGCCCAGGTGAAAGCGTTAGCCATGTCCCATGTAAAGGAAATGGAGGAAAAAATCGCGGAATTACAGGGGATGTGCGCTACCTTACGTCATCTTTCCAAACATTGTCATGGAGATAATCGACCGGATTGTCCTATACTAGAGGAATTGGGCGGTTAGCCGGGCTTTCACTTGCTAACGAAGGGGCTGATCAAAGGACATCAAACTAAAGGCTTTTTGTCCTTATCGAAAAACTTTTTATGAATCAGATCTTGAATAAGTTCGCGATCTTCATCCGAAAGATTTACAAAAATAACATTGGCTTTCTTTCCGGAAACTCGAATCACTTCGGATTCCAGTTCCATGTTTTTACCGTTGATGGGGGCAAAAAGGAAAATCCGATCTCCTTCGAAAACCGAAGTTCTCGTTTCTAGACCGGCTCCCCCTGTTCCGATATCCACTACATGGACCGGAAACCGTTGAGACTTTCCTTTTACGGAAAAATCGGCATCAATCGTGATTTTGACGCGAGCGTTCTTCCTCTTTTGCTGAGAGGGATCCCGGTACTCGTATTTATCGTCGAAAAGAGAGTGCGTGCCCGCCATAGGACAATCATGGAGAGGTTCGAAATTCAGTCAAAGTGAAATTGAACTCTTCTTCGTGCCCTTCTTCACAAGGTTGAATCGGCTTATAGAACAAGTGAACTTGTTCTCCTTCGACAACAAAAATAGTTCTAGAAACCGTCGTCGCATCTCTTCGGTGCATGCATGGCGAAAGAGCTCCTTTTTCCGGCAAGTGCGAGGAAAGGAAATTTTTTGCCAAAGAAACGAATCCTTTCGAATCCGGCAATACGGGGGGCAAAAAATGCTTTTCGAAGATATCTCGTCTAACTACCTGCGCTTTCGGACCTTGCGTAAAAGAACTTCCGAACACCGTAAAGATACCCTTATCTTTTTCAATTTCATACGTTTTACCGTCCCAAACGAAAATGTTAGTTTCGTTCCGACGAATCCGAAATAATTTAAAAGGATAATAATGCTCGAGTTCAGAAAGGGAGTAGGATTCCGGAGTGCGTTCCTTCAAAAGAATAGAGCGTACTAAAAGACCCCGACTTGTCGGATTGCGCAGAAGTTTTAAGGTGGCTTCGTAGTAATTCAAAAGACAGATGATCTCCCCGTCTTGGGCGATTCCGATCCAAGTCCCGCCCGCATCTCCGTCTATAGGGGCAATCGTCTTCCCCGTTGGAGATTCCAATAAAACCGGAGAAAGAGAAGGCTTACGTTTTACGGATTCATCTCTGTTGAATCCAAGACCGTAGAGATTGCGAGCCGGGTCTCTGTATATTAAGGCTGTACACATCTATTATTTTCCCACGCTTAGAAAAAAATCAATTCGTTGGTTTCGGTCTATTTCGTACAGACCGTTTCCGGAGATCAATGGAAGAGTTTCTCCAAATCCTCGAAATCGATATCTACCGAATTCGGATTCTTTTCCGAAGAAAGAACGGAAGATTTTGCGGGCCTTCTCTTCTGAAAGTTTCAAATTGTATTCATCGTCTCCATGATGAGAAGTATGAAATTGGAGTTCGATTTTATAACCCGGCAGTTTGGACAAGATGGATTTTAGAGTGGATGGAAGAGTCCACCAACGTTCTTCATAGAGCCGTTCAGGAATCGAAATTCTATAGCCTTCCTTCTCTTTTATAATCAAAATTCCGGTTCTAAGACGGCCGATTTCCTCTTCTCCCTCTCTTCCAAAAAGATCTTTATAATGAAGGACGACTCGTAACGGGGCTAAGGAGCCGATCCGTCTTCCCTGATCGTCTTTGCCGGACCAAGACAGTCTTTCCGGAATCGGATTTTGTCCCGACCAAGCTCGAACGATTCTTTCCTCTTTTTCATCATCGCCGAAAGATTCTAAAATGGAAATTTTCCAATTTAGAATAGGCAATTTTTTTGAGCGAATCCGAATTTCCAAACTATCCTTGTACCAGTCGTCATCGGGAGTTACTCCGTTCGGAAAAACGTCGGATGAAAATTTAACCTTATCGTCGGTTAAGGCGAATTTCTTGGGGAAACTCGAAAATTTATCGTAACGACTGTGGATTGTTAAGCGAACAAAATATACTCCGGAGCCTATAGGGTGATTTTCTTTATCTTTCGGTTCCCAGGTCCATTCGGCAGGAGGTTCACCGAGTCCTTTAAGCGAATAGATTTGAGTTTCTTCATCGCCTTTCCGTTTAAAAACTTCCCATTCGAACGAATCCGATTTTAATTTGGAGGAAATGAACGTTGTAAATCGGATGCGGCTTAACGGAACGGTTGGGTCAGTGGAATAAAGTTCCGTGTCCGTATTGATATCGGCTCCGACCGCTTCCGATCGAAGGGATAGATTATCGATTCGGGCGGACGATTCATTGCCCGCCGGATCTCTTGCAGTTAGTTTGTAAGAGTAGAGGCCGGCAGGAATCTGTTTGCCGGATGCGTCGGTTCCGTCCCAACTCAAGGTAAAAGGGAGATCTCTCGTTCGCCAACTGTAAGATTTTATTAAGCGGCCTTGGTAATCCGAAAATTCGCCTAAAAAAATATCGGCCGATTCTCCGACTCCTTTCTGCTGGATTTGTATCTTGGATAAATTTCGGTCTTCAAAAAGAAGCAGTCGGTTTTTCGTACCGATCTCGACTTTCGGCGGGTGCGAATCCAAATAAATGGCAGCTTCTTCCGAAAGAATCCTTTCTTGGTTGGAAGTTAATAATAATAATTGATAAGTGTAATAGCCGTCCGGCACGACATTACCGTTTTCATCCTCCCCATTCCACTCTAGATTTTCCGGAACGATTACGTCTTCCGGAGCGAATTCGTTTTCGTCCCAAAAGAGGACGAATTCCTTTCTCCGAATACGATTTGCTTCAAATTTTCGAACGGACTCTCCCGAGGCATTTCGAATCGTGAGTTCCCAATCTTGCAATTTCGGTAGGGAGGAGGAATGGATTTTAAATCGAAGAGAATCGATCGAACCGTCTCGATTGGGAGAGAATGTCGTAGTTTCCGTGCTAATCAAAGAATTAGCATGTAAAGCCGAGCCCAAAAAAACCCCGAAGATCAGCGCACGCGGGATCAATTTGATACACATGCTCCTAGAATAATCCGGTTAGGAAAAATTGCATCGGTTTTTCAAATCTTTCCTAGTGTCGAAGCATTGGATCTAAAGAAATACGGCGGGCGTCCTGGCCGGGAAAGTGTTATTCTCCGTTCTTTTTCTTTCGATCTGCGGATAAAGAACCTAAGTGAATTCCGCTTTCGGGAATTCCGTCTTCCTCGGTATATTTACGTAGGGCGTAAGTGACGGAAGCGAAGGCGATTTCTTCCCAAGGGATCTCGTCGGGTGAGAATAACTTCACTTCTTCGGATTCGGGACTTACGTCGAATTTTCCGTCCACGAGGTTTGCTAGGAAAAACATATAAATCTGGCTTATATGAGGAATACTATATACGGTATGGAGTCGGAGAATTTGAATTTGCGCGTTCGCTTCCTCGGAAGTTTCTCGAGAAGCGCCGTCTTCGACGGTTTCCCGATTTTCCAGAAATCCTGCGGGAAGAGTCCAATACCCTTTTCTAGGTTCTATCGCCCTCTTACATAGGAGAATCTTGCCTTCCCAAATCGGTATGCTTCCTACGATCACCTTCGGATTTTGATAATGAATGGTACCGCACGTTTCGCAGGTATACCGAGGAAGACTATCTCCTTCGGGGATCCTCAATGAAACTGCGGAACCGCAAACGCTGCAAAATTTCATGTCCGAGAAAACCGCCTCCAAGCTAGAATTGCCTCCACGAGTAGCCAGAGAGTGAGAAGAATCAAAGTTCCACCCACCGCCGCGAGCAGGTAATTCGGAGTTTTATCGAATAGGAATTCGTAAAAGTTCACGATCATCGCCCATAGGGTCGCAGTTAATACGAATAACATCGGAATAAACGAAACCCAAGTTTTTCGTTTCGAATACAATAAGTAAATCGTAACCACGAGTAAGGCCAAGCCTGCCAGCAATTGGTTTGTAGTCCCGAACAATTTCCAAAGAGCCAACCCGGCGGCTTTTTTCTTTCCTCCTTGTTCGACCTCGAGAAAGGCAAAAAAGGCGATCGCAAGGCAGGCGATTGTGCTTGAAATATATCGATTTCCTAATGTTTTCTTTAAAAAATCAACGCCCGTGCTTTCGGCAATTTCTTCCACGTTATAGCGCAGCAAACGAGTAGCCGAGTCTAAGGACGTTAATGCGAAGCTTACCACGATCAGTGCGATGAATCCTTGGGCAAATCCCTGATCGAATCCTAATTGAGAGATGAATCTACCGGTTCCGTAAATGTAAGCTCCGACTTGCGGGGCCAACCCTTGAATTCCCGCCCATGATTTATAGAAAGAAGACCACTCGGCGGCGGATGAAAAACCGATCGTGCAGGCGACGACCGAAGTAAGGCCTAGTAAAGATTCGCCGATCATTCCGCCGTAACCGATCGGTCGTGCATCCACTTCGCGATTTAATTGTTTGGCGGTGGTTCCGGAACTTACCAGAGCGTGAAATCCGGAAACGGCTCCGCAAGCGATCGTGATAAAGACGAAAGGCACTAAATCCAATCCGATCGATTCCGAACGAACCGCGTCCGCATTGAAAGAAGTGAATTCTCCGAATATGCTTCCCTTAATGAAACCCAGATATATGGCGATGATGCCGATGTATAAAAGAAAGGAATTAATATAATCGCGGCTTTGTAGCAGAAGCCAAATAGGTGTTACCGAAGCTAAAAATGCGTAGAGCAGAAGCAAAATTTTCCAGCTCGGAATGCTCGGAGATCTCTCAATATCTCCTAATCCAGTCCAAGACAGAACCGATTCGTTCATTCCGATAACCATCACGACTAATGTAAGGACCACCGAGAGTATCGTAAGCGGAGCAAGTTTGAACCCTTTCTTAAAATGTAACCAACCGACCAATAGAGCTAGAAGCATGAGTCCGACGGTCGGAATCACTGCTTCAGGGAAATTACTTCTTAATTGAATAGGAGAAGGGCTCTCGACTCGAATTTCATCGGAATGAGTATGGACTGCAGGAATCTTTTCTTCCTGAACGGAAACGGTCGGCTTGGGATTTTGGGGGACTATTTTCTTCCCCGCCGAAAACATTTCTGCAAGCACAATGACGAATACGCCCATCGCGAGGGCCACCAGGAAAAAAATAATTGCATGGAACAAACTCCTGGCTCGCGGCCCCAATAAATCTTGTGCCACTTGGCCGATGGACTTCCCTTCGTTACGAACGGAAACGACTAAAGCTCCAAAATCATGAACGCATCCGATAAAAATCGCTCCAAAAACGACCCAAAGCATAGCCGGAAGCCAACCCCAAATCACCGCAACGGCCGGTCCTAGAATAGGAGCCAATCCAGCTATCGAGGCATAATGGTGACCGAATAGGATCGACGGTTTGGTAGGAAGGTAGTCTACCCCATCGTTGTATCTATGCGCCGGAGTATCCCCTGTCGTATCTTTTAGCTGGAAAACGGATCTAGATAGATATCCGGAGTAGAATTTATAGCCTAAAAAATATAGGAAGAAACATCCGAGAACGGTAATAAGGGGTAGCATGGGGGAAAGGTCTTTCCTTACCCGGCACCGATCAAACCTTTTTTACCGGGAAAAGGATTGGACAATCAACCTCAAAGAAACAGGGTCTAATTTAGGGACCTGATGTGACGGCGAAAAGTTTCGATCAAGTGAAGTCCTCTATCGAGGATATACTTTTTGAAATCCAATCCTCTAGTACGGATTGTGAATGGTATATTTCTGCCGACAAAATAATCGAAATATTGGATATCAGAAGGGAGGATTATTATAAGATCCTCTACGCACTTCGGGCCGACATGGCGTATTCTTCGAAAGGTGCGCAAGGGTTTCGGGAATCCAGAGCGGATATTCTGGTTCTTCTTTTAGGCAAGATTTTAAAGATCGAAGGACTAGAGCACGAATTTGCGAAAGCAGGCGTTTATTTCGACGATGTTTATCTCGAGGAACTTCGAGTTCATTTAAAAGAAATCGTCATCGCTAAATTGGACAAACACGATCTGGATAAAGAGCTGCTCCTGCTCTTGATTTCCTCCACTAAGAGATTTGAAGACGCTTTCGATTCCTACTTCGACGATAAATTCGATCTAGGACGTTTAGTCGATAATGGAATTGCGGAATTTTTGGATCGGAAATCCATCCCGGCCGATTACGGAGCGGATGTTTTCCTTCGAAAGTACTTTTACCAAATCTTAAATACGAAGGTGTTTCCGCTTCGGGAGTTCACGGCAGAATATAGGGATCGTGCCTATTATGAAATTTTCGGTCGTTTCCGAAAAGATGAACAAAAGAAGAAAAAAACCAAAGCCCAAAACCGTAGATCAAGGGTCGTAAATTCTTATGAAGAGGACGAAGAGACACGTCGTCATAGAGAATTTTTGGGATTGGCAGAAGAATACGACGGCGGGGATCTTAGGAAGAAGTACAAGGAATTAATTAAGAAATATCATCCCGACGTAAATAAGGACGGTCTTGAAATGACCCAGAGGATCGTCGCTTCGTATAACTATCTCGTCATGAAAGGAAGAAACGAATAGGCGTTTCTTCATTCAATAACGGATTTATTAATTACGGGATCACGGTTTTCTTGGGTAGCTTTGCCCATTGGTTATCCGCTTTCTTTATATTTCCCGGAATGTCCCGACTCCAAAATCCGTTTACTTTTTCATTATAGTTCAGATATAGCTTTCCCTCTACGATTTTCCATGCCTTCGGATCGATTTCATAAGTTTCGCCGTCGCGCATTGCGTAGGCACAATATCCGCCGTATTGAGGGGCGTAATTTTCCGGTTTTTTCTTAAATGCATTCAAGTTCTTCTGCGAAGAGAATTTCCATTTCGCTCCGTTCCAAGTGGTTTGAAATTTTTCATCTCCCGCTACCGCCTTGCTTTCCGAAAAATAAGCTACAGGATCATAACCGCGAATCGCAATTAAACCATCTGCTTTGAATACCGGATCAACAGTCTGCCCACCGCTGCAGGCGACGAAAAGTACGAAAAAAGGAAAAAGAAAATGTGACTTGTTCATGTAACAAGCTTCGTTCTAAATCGAAGTAAGTTACGTACGTCTTCAATCAGTATGATAAATTCTCGGCTTTATCCGCGCGGGCATTCGTATTTTTTCGATAAAATCCCCGCCCTTTTGGGCGGGGGCCGGAGCGAAGCGGTGGAAAATGTCGCATATCATAAAATTCAATATCTTACAATTCTTTTTTATTCCGGAGATTTGTGGGAGTTCCACCTGGATTCTATGCTAGTTCGTTTTATCAAGGGTCTAAAAATGGATGCAGATACGGAAGTGATCTCGAATCTTCCTTGTACGGTTCAAGGTTAGGAGGCGTGGTAAATGATGCCGATTCAGAAAAATAAAATTCAACCGATCGATTCTCTCGATCGGTTGGGGATAGGTGTCGGCCTTCGATCGGAACATTATCCGTACTTACGGGAAAAGAAACCGGTTAGAATTTCTTGGTTCGAAGCGATTTCCGAGAATTATATGGACTCGGAAGGAAAACCTCTGGTCATGTTAGAGGAGGTTCGGAAGGATTTTCCCGTCGCGTTGCACGGAGTGTCTCTATCATTACTCGGAGAATCTTTTCCGAATTCCCGTTACATGGATAGATGGAAGTCCTTGATAGAAAGAATCGATCCCGTGATCGTTTCGGATCATCTTTGCTGGACGGATAACGGCGGTCATTATTTGCACGACCTGCTCCCATTTCCGTTTACCAAAGGATTTCAAAAACTTGCCATCGAAAGAATCGAAAAAATTCAAGAGTTCCTGGGAAGGAGAATCCTGATTGAAAACGTTTCGACATACCTCCGATTTCGTTCGGACGAAATGACGGAATGGGAATTTTTAACGGGGGTTCTCAAAGGGAGCGGTTGCGGCTTATTATTGGATTTAAATAATGTTTACGTTAATTCGTTTAATCATGGTTTTTCTGCGAATCAATTTTTGGACGGGATTCCTTGGGATTCGGTAGGACAAATTCATATAGCCGGATTTACCGATACGGGTGAGTTTTTGTTCGATACGCATTCAAAACCGGTGTCCAAATCGGTTTGGGATCTAATGGCCGCATATTCCGAGAAAATCCAAGCTATCCCGGTATTACTGGAATGGGATGCCGATATCCCTCCATTTCCGGAATTGGAAATGGAGGCCTTGAAAGCCGCGGAATTCCTATCGATTGGAACGATATGAACGAGAATACTTTTCGAGAGCAGTTTGCTAATTCCATTCTGACTTCGAATTGGAAAAATCCATTACGGAAGGAAATCCTTCCCGCAGCACGACTGAATGATGTTTCGGCTTTAGAAATTTATTCCTCCGGATATACCGTAAGGTTAACCGAAGCATTAAGTGAAATTTTTGAAACAGTTTGGCGAGTTTTGGGGGACGAGGAATTCTTTGCAGTTGCGGAAACGTTTCTACATAATGTCCCTTCCATCTCCTATAATTTATCGAATTACGGGAAAGAGTTTCCCGCCTACCTAGAACGGAAATTTCCGAAAATCTTATTCTTGAAGGAATTGGCGGAATTCGAATATTTATTTGCCCAACTTTTCCACAGACCGGCCGGCCCGACGGTCGATCCGAAACATTCTTTGGAAGGAAAAGAACCGGGAGATCTTCGGTTTATTTTTTCCGACACGGCAATTTTCTTGAAAAACGATTTTCCAGTTTACGGCCTATGGAAGAAGAGAAAGGAGGAATCCTGCCAAATTCCGGAAGAAAAAAGTGCCGAATTTTTATTAATGGGTAAAAAGGGAAATGATATTCGAACGGAAGTTCTCGATGAATGGGGGTGGACGTTCGGTAAACGACTACAGGAAAATAGAACCCTCCTCGAGGCAGTGGAGATGACTGGAGTTCCACCGTCGGGAACTAAAACCGTCGCGGATTTTTTATCCACTTTGATTCGAGGAGGGTTCCTAAAGGATATTAAGATTTCTTAAAGGTTCCTTTTTTTGCGTCGCAATCCTTCTTGGTAAGTGAAAGCCAGCCGTGGCCTTTGCAGGAATTTTTTCCCGCGCAAGAATGTCCTTTACCGCCGCAATCTCCCGTTCCCTTGCAGGAATTAATTCCATGGCATTCTCCCTTCGAGTCGGATCCGGTTTTATCCTCAGCGATGGCTCCTGTCGTCAATAAGCCGGTCAACGCGGCTCCAATCAGTAAATGTTTAGTTAGGTCGTTCATTCGATTTCTCCGTTTTGAAATTCGGAAAGGAGTTCGTTTGTTACGAACTGAAGCACTTCCGTTAATCTTTTGTTAATTCGATTTGATGGAGAAATGGTTACAAAGTTCTATAAATGTGAAAAGGATAATTTCGATTTAGTTCGGAATTGAATGGGAAAAAGGGAAAACTAGGGCGTCGGTTGAGATTGTGGTTAGTCGAAAGATTGCAAGGCGGGAACGAAATCGATCCCGCCTGCGCGATCCTATTATTCGGGAATTGCTTCGCCTTCAATGCGAATGGAAACTTCTTCCCCGACCAATAAGCCGCCGGTTTCAAGAGTCTTATTCCAAGTTAAGCCGAAATCTTTTCTATTGATTTTGGTTTCCGCTTCGAAAGCAAGGTGAGTGTTTCCCCACGGATCTTTTGCGGAACCGCCGTATTTTACTTCGAGTACGACCGGCTTGGTCACTCCTTTAATCGTCAATTCTCCGGCCACTTTAGATACTCCGCCTTTCTTAACGGCTGCTTTGGTTGCCTTGAACGCGATGGTGGCAAATTCGCCAGCATCAAAGAAATCTTTTCCTTTCAGATGTTTATCACGATCTGCGTCATTCGTGGAAATGGAAGCAGCCTGGATCGTAACTTCTAAGCCGGTTAAGCTGTTGGTTTTTTCGTCGAAAGCGAATTTGCCATTATATTCCTTGAATGTTCCAGGAACGTTGGAGATAGCAAGGTGTTTTACTTTGAAGCCGACGGAAGTATGAGCGTTGTCTAACTTAAAGTTGCCAGCCTGTACGCTAGTAAGAGCGAATGCTCCGACCAACAGGACGAATAGAATATTTTTTTTGTTCATAGGTAATTACCTGACTCAAATGGAGTTTGATTTGGATAGTTCAACTTGTAATAGTTTAAATTACAAGTATTTTTTGGAAAATACCGGGCTGGAATTTTTCGCGAAAGAGGTGCCATCCTCCGTTTTTTTCAGTAATTGCTTTACTCTTCCAGATTTTTGTGGATGAGGTCAATCCCATTGACTATCTTGTCTTATCCGTTTCGGTCGGTATCAAAATTGCACGGCCCATTCGAACTAAGGGAAGTATTAAGTGCGTGATAAGAATCTAAAAGCCTTTCTCGTTTTTGCCGCCGCGTACATAGGTTTACTAATTTGGCTCAAACCGTGGAACGGTTTTTTTTCCGATTCATTATTAAAAATTCATGAATCCTATTCTCTCGTCGTTTCCGGCCTTCATTCGGAATTGCTTTGGTATCCGGGAAAGGCTATCGATCCGAATTATGAATTTTTTCTTTGGCAGGGTAGATATTCATTTAAGTCCGCAGAGGGGTTTATCGGAGTTTTCCCGATTTTCCTGTCGGTGTTATATCTTCCACTGACTAGTTGGGAAGCTTTTTCGCTAATCCCTTTCTTCGGCGCGATCTTTCATTTGTTTTCGGCATGGATCTTGCGAAATCATTGGAAATTATCCTGGTTCTGGACCGCATTTGCCTTCTTTGGAACGTACGTTTTTCTGATGGGGCCGGACGCCTCCGAACATCCGATCCTTTTATTTCTACTTCTTTTAGGCATTACGCAATTTTTCAAATTCGAACGCAAAGGGATGATATTCGCCGGTTTGCTTTTCGGCCTTGGAGTTTGGCTACGTCCTGAGACATTAGTTTTTTTCGCTTCGTTCTGGATTGCCGGTCGGATTAGTTTCGGAAAAAATTGGCTGCGAAAATCTTTTTACTTCTCATTATCTTTTTCCTTAATCGTTTTCTTATTCTTCTTATTTAATTTTTGGGATTATCATCATATTTTAGGACCTCGGGTTTCAGAAAATTTTAAGCCGGATCCAGGGGTTGACGGAACTCTTTTTCGCTGGGCTTGGGATATTCTAATCGGGTCGTATGCGATGCCCGGATTTCTATTGTATTTGCCGGTATTTGCGATATTGGCAGGCAGAATTTTCTTCGTTTGGTCTAAAATCAATTCCGTAGAAAAAACTTTATTTTGCACACTTTGCATTTTTATTCCTGCGGTTGCGATTTTATCTCCCAATAACGGAATCTCCAATTGGGGACCCAGATATCTTGGACTGTCCTTATTCCCGCTCACAATCCTCCTTTCAAGAATCTGGGCGATCTCAGATTGGAAGACCATACGGTTTTCGGGTTTCGCGAACGGCATCGGTAACCTGCTATTACTTTATTCTTTTCTAATGAGTTTTGCCGGGATCTTGATTTATAGAGCTAGTATCCGCCAAATTCAGGACACGCGACTGGTTTCCAAAAATGGAAATCCGGATATACTGATCTATTCGGACGCCGTTCTTTGTAACTCGACCGGGACCGAATATTTTAAAAAAATCGTCCTATGTTCCCCAAATGGAATTTCCTCCGAGAGGGTCCAAAAGTTATTAAACGACATATCCAAATCTTACAAAGGCAAGCGACTAGGTTTTATTTCGTACGGAGAAAAAGCCTACAAGATGGCTTCCGAAGAGAGAAACGGAGCAGGCAATGTCCGAGAATATTTATCAGCGGTGCTTTCAGAAAAAAAGAATCGAGACTTTTGGCTCGATTCTTTACGGACGAGATTCGGAGAAGAAAATCTTGATTCGAGAAAAATTTGGGAATATAGGGAATATATAATTAAATAAGAGTTCTCTATATTAAAAAAGGGTAAATTATCCGAAAAGATTATATCTGACTATGCAGTAGATGGCGCGAAATCCGTCTTTCCACCCGATTTTTTTACCTTCCGCGTAAGTTCTGCCGTAATAGGATATGCCCACTTCGTATATGCGAATTCCGGGAATCTTAGCTATCTTTGCCGTAATCTCCGGTTCAAACCCGAATCGGTTCTCTTTAATATGGATGCTTTGAATAATTTCCCGGCGAAAGGCTTTGTAGCATGTTTCCATATCGGTAAGATTGATATTCGTAAACATGTTTGAAAGAGTGGTTAATACCAAATTTCCGAGTCTGTGCCAATAATAAACGACTCTATGCGGACGATTTCCCATGAAGCGACTTCCGAAAACGACGTCCGCTTTTCCCTTATAAATCGGGTCTATGACGATAGGAATTTCAAAAGGATCGTATTCGAGATCCGCATCCTGCACTATGACTATATCGCCCGTCGCCGATTGAAATCCGGTTCTAAGTGCGGCTCCTTTTCCTTGGTTTTTTTCATGAAGAACCAATCGGTCGTACAGCTTCTTAAAAGCGGGTGTTTGCAATAATTCTCGAGTGCCATCGGCGGAATAATCATCGACGACGATGATTTCTTTGTCTTTGAAAGGGACTTTGCGAACCGTTTCCAAGATGTTTTTAATGGTTTGTTTTTCGTTGTAACAGGGAATAACGATGGAAAGTTTCATTTAGGATCCAGGCCCACTAGTTCGCTCATTCGGAAATCCCGGATGATGTTTTCGACGCGGACTATTATTTTCTCTAACGCGATGCCGAAAAGCAAATTCTTATATGCTTCTGCGGCTTTCGGAAATTCTCGTTCGGACACTTGTACCGTCATTCGATCGCTCACCCGATTTTTTTCGATACAGTCCTTAATGGTTTGCATCAACTTCGCCAAAGCTATTGACACTTCTTTCAGGATATTCTGACTATCGCGCTCCATGCTAGATTGGTTTCCATTGGCGTCTAACAACGCTTTAATGTGTTCCGCGATTCGTAAAGATGGCATTCCTCTTCTGGAAACCCCGATTCTTTCAATCATTGCGAGAGAATCTTGGAAGGAGGAAAATTCGGGAGTTCCCCGGAAAATATGGATTAAAACAGGATATTCCGTTTCTGCGAAGTTAGTCATTGCTCCGTAAAAGTATCTCATCTCCGTTCTCGCCAAAGGATGAAAATCGATTCTCGGGTACTTGGAAAGTTTTTCTTCCTGCTCATCCAAGATCCGATTGATCGTATCCCCTTTGGAAGCGTTGCGCCGCTCCACTAGTTCCCGGTGTTTTTCCTTTACTTTTTCTAAAAAGCCGACCTCGTCCTTCAGGAATTTTTCCAGATTTCCCCGATGCTTTAGGGTTTGGATATACCTGTCTTCAAAACCTTTATTGTCGAAAAGTTTCGGACTCTGTTGAGCGCCTTCCCGGTATTCAGACCGGATTTTTTCCACGATTTTTTTGAGTTCTTCGTCAGTGAGAGCCATGCGGAAGGTTCTACCCTTCGCTATCGACCCATTTTTGCAAGGATATAAGTAGTGCCCCTACATCCTCCGAGCAATATAATAAAGCGCTCCTAGCGTCTTTAAACATTTGCTGCTGGTTATAGGCGATTTGCTTAAGGTGGTTATCATTCTTAGTATTTAAAACGTTCAAAGTATCGAGCATCATTTTCTTCAATTTTTTTGTTAGGGAAAGCAGCATTTCCTGCATTTCCCAGCGGATCACGAGTTGTAATTTCTCATGATCGCCGGATCTCGACTGAAGCGCCTGCTTTCTGCCCGATTCATACTTTGCAACATAGTAGGTAATCGATCTCGGGAAAGCCGTCAATTCCTTATGATAATTCAGGATCTTGTCTAATTTTTGAAAAAACTCCAGATCGTATTCCCGATTAAGATTGCCGATGATGTTTTTATTCTCCGACGGATCCCCGGTTGCTTCAAAGATCTTAGAGTTGCGAATATTATTCAGAACTGATTCGATTCTTTCCTTAATTCGCTGAACTCCGGCAAGAGTATCTTCGATAAATTTCGTTTCCCGTCCGGAATTATCTTCCGAGGGTTCGATAAAAAACGGAGTATCGTCCTTTTCGTCGACGGCAGTATTTCTACTTTCCATAATATTCAAATCGATTTTAGAAAGATCGAATTTGTCGAAATTAGCCGGAGACGTTTTTGCGACCGCTTCGGAGAGATCTGCCGCTGATGCGACCATTTCGGCTTCGCGAGCAGGAATTCCTTCCGAGTTGGCCGGAGCGATTGCCTTCGCTTCCTTCGCCTTTTCCACAAGGGCGTCTATCCATTCGGTATTTTGTTGTTTTGTATTCTTTAAGAGGGTTGATAGTTTTTCCAGATCCAAAGGAGGAGATACTTTTCCGGATTTCGGTTTAGGGCGTTGCGGCGGAAGAGCTTCGGACGCTTTCTGTAACGTTATTCGAACTAATTCCGCTTTGCGGCTTTCTTTATTAAAGCGGACCGCATACCGATTGCCGAGACGATCCATATACTTCGTGCCCAATTGCGATAGGGAAAGCTTATTCGGATCGATCTGATTGATCGAATTTACGAGTATATATTGAGATTCTTGTCCTGGAATCATAATGAATTCGTTCTTAGCGACGTAACGATTCGACGGCAACATGCCCGCAAAAAATACCGACCTTTTTTTATTTGAAGGGGTTTTTTAAGTGGAAGGAAAGAAAAAAATTTCCAATCATCAAATTCTCGTAACGAATAATCGAAATGAGGTTCTTATAGCTCCCCTATTTAAGTGATTTTTCATGAAGAAATCCGAACCTTCTTTAAATGAATGTTCCGCCGGGCGTATTCAACCTGTTCGAATCCTCGTATTTATTGCACGTTTAACCTTTTGTATTTCCTAACGAGAACTTCATACTCTAATAAACCGAGGTTGGATTCTAAGGATTTTACCTTCGCCGGCCGAGAAAAGGAGGAGCTCGTAGGAGAAATAATAGAAATGCTTCTTTTCGGAGAAAATCGAGGACCGGGAGAATACATAATTAAAGTGTCACATTATAATGAAATCATCCAAAGGTAAAAAACCGCATTGACACTAAAGAAAGATGCGAAAACCTGGATAACATCCCTCTATAGGAAGGTCGATCCTTGGCGAACATAAAGTCTTCAGAAAAAGATATCCGTAGGACTAAGCGCAGAAATGCGGCAAATTCCCAGAATCGGAATCGCCTTAGGACCCAAGCAAAAAAGATCCTAAAGGCCATCCAAGATGGTGAAAAGGAAGCGCTTAAAACCCTTTATAAGGAATACGCTTCTCTTCTCGATAAAGCAGCCAAAACCAACCTCATCCACTCTAAAAACGCTGATCGTAAGAAGAGTCGGATGGCATTGCGCATTAATAACCAAGCTGCCACCGCGTAAAGACCGTTTTCATAACGGGCGATTAGCTCAGCTGGGAGAGCGCCTCCCTTACAAGGAGGATGTCGGCAGTTCGATCCTGTCATCGCCCATGTCATTTTTTAATTTCAAGAGATTCTATCCGGAACCATGGCTTTAGATCCACGATCACCGGTTTTCCAACATCCCGATTTGATGGTTTCCGTCTCCGGAATCCGGGGAATTATTCCAACGGGACTCAGTTCCGACGTCATCTATGACGCCCTCCGTGCTTTCGGCACCTGGCTAAAAGGCAATACTGTCGTAATTGGTCGTGATTCTCGCCCGAGCGGAGCTTTCATTGAAAGCATCGCGATTGGCGTTATGCAAGGAATGGGGAAGAACGTAATTCTCCTGGGTGTAGTTCCTACTCCGACCGTAAAAGCGGTCGTAAACCAAACCAAAGCTGCGGGGGGAATCATGATCTCCGCGTCGCACAATCCCGTAATTTGGAACGCTTTCAAGTTCATAGGACCTGGCGGCTTCTTTACCGGTGCAAGTGACCTGGAAGAAATTCTAGACGTCGTTAGAACCGAGAGTTATAAGCCCTTCCAATTTAAGCCGAATTCAAAAGTGGAAGAAGGTCGGGACAAAATCCAAGGGCATATCGATTCCGTGCTCGCTAGAGTTAATGTCGCCGGCATTAAGAAGAAAAAATATTCCGTTTTCCTCGATGCGGTAAACGGAGGCGGAAGCTTCGTTTTACCCGAATTATTAAAGAGTTTAGGCTGCAAGGTGATTGCACTGCATTGTAAACCGGATGGGACGTTTCCTCGTCCGCCCGAACCGACTCCGGATGCACTACGTCAATCCTCGAGGGCTATGAGACAATCGGGGGCAGATGTTGGGTTTGCTTTGGATCCGGACGCGGATCGCCTGGTGATATTGACTCCGAAAAAAGGAGCAATTTCCGAGGAATACACTTTGCCGCTGAGCTTTTTGTCTTACCTTGCTTCCAATAAAGTTCCAAAGCGCGCCTCCCTCACGGTTAACCTATCCACAAGCTTCATCAATGATTGGGTTGCGTCATCTGCAGGAATTCCGACATTTCGCTCTAAAGTCGGCGAGGCCAACGTTGTGTCGGAAATGATACGGCGAAAATCGGTGTTTGGTGGGGAAGGGAACGGTGGAGTGATAGATCCGGCAATTCCTTCTTTTGGTCGAGATTCGCTTTCCGGGGTGGCACATGTCTTGAATCTGCTTGCCCTGAAGGGAGAAGCAGTCGATTCTGTGCTGAGCGGTCTTCCAGCAGTGCATATGCGAAAAATCGCCTATAAAATCAGCGGTAAAAAACCGGAGCAGATCTATTCCCAATTCAGAAACGAATTTCCGGATCATGGAGAAGATATCAGGGATGGTTTGCGCTTATCCTCCGAGGATTCCTGGATTCATATTCGTCCGTCGAATACTGAACCTATCTTGAGGGTCATCGCCGAAGCTCGAACGAAAAAAGATCTTTCTGCTTTGATAGAAACGGCAGGAAAGATTATGGAGAATTCATAAGTATGTGTGGAATCGTAGGATACGCCGGTGATAAAAATGTAGAGTCCGTTTTGGTGGTAGGGCTCATCAGCTTGGAATACCGGGGATACGATTCTGCGGGAATTGCAGTCTTGGACAAGGGTGAAATCCAAGTTCGTAAGCAAAAGGGTAAAATCAAGGATCTTGAGAATTATCTAAAAGAGCATCCGGTTCGCGGAAACGTAGGTATAGGCCATACTCGTTGGGCGACTCACGGCGAGCCGAGCCAAATTAATGCCCACCCCCATACCGATTCGAAGGGAATCGTGGCCGTCGTTCATAATGGAATTATAGAAAATTACGGAGAACTCCGTCAGGAACTAAAACACCAAGGTCATGTTTTTCACAGCATGACGGATACGGAAGTGCTGCCGAATCTCTTGGCCGAAAGTCGAAAGAGGGGAAAATCCAATAAGGAAGCTTTCTTAGAATTGTTTTCTAAGGTCGACGGGAAATGGGCCATTGCGGTGGTTTTCGATAACGAGCCTGAACGCGTTTATTTTGCCCAAGATGGAGCTCCTTTACTGATCGGAAAAGGCAAAGAAGAATATTATCTCGCGTCGGATATCTCTCCTTTGACTCGCAATTGTCGGGAAGTTTACTATATCAATTCGAAAGAATGGGGATACTTTACAAAAACCGAATGCAAGATTTTCGGATTCGACGGCGTTGAAAAAACTCTCGAATTCAAGAATCAAGAGATTAAATTCGAAGACGTGGATAAAGGCGGATATCCGCATTTCATGATTAAGGAAATCCACGAGCAGCCCGGAATTTTTAGAAGGATCATTCAATCTAGGATTTCGGATAACGGGGAAATACAATTTCCGGAAACCGCGATTTCGAGAGACGTACTTTCCAGAGTCAATAGAATTATCATTCAAGCCGCGGGAACGAGTTATTACTCGGGAATGCTCGGAAAACATTATCTTGAAAATTTTGCGAAGATTCAAACCGATACGGAAACTTCCTCCGAATTCAGATACCGTAATCCCGTAGTCGAAGGCGATACTTTAATTATCGGAATTTCCCAATCGGGTGAAACTGCCGATACTCTCGCTTCGATTTTGGAAGCAAAGGCAAAGTTCATTAAAGTGGTATCTCTCGTAAATAACGTGAATTCTACCATTGCCAGAGAGTCGGATTCCTATATTAGAACCGATGCAGGACCGGAAATCGGAGTCGCGAGTACCAAAGCCTTCACGGCTCAAGTGATCAATCTTCTGTTATTTTCCTTATATGTCGCGAGATTGAAATGGATTATTTCCGAAGAGGAGCAGCGAGTTCTATTGGATGAAATTCGACTTTTACCCGGAAAAATGGATCAGATTCTAGCAAAGGCTCCTCTCTTGGAATCTTGGGCAGCTGATTTCACCAAAACCAAAGATTTCGTTTTTCTCGGAAGAACTTATAATCATCCGGTCGCACTTGAAGGCGCCTTGAAACTGAAGGAAGTTTCCTATATTCACGCTTCAGGATATGCAGGCGGTGAATTTAAGCACGGTCCGATCGCATTGATAACCAACGAAGTTCCCGTAGTTTGTCTCGCGACTAAATCGGAAATTTATTCTAAAATGCTTTCGAACATCCAGGAAATCAAAGCTCGAAACGGAATTATCATTTCGATCGTAACGGAAGGCGACAAAGAAGCTAGAGAGCTTTCCGATTATTGTTTTGAAGTGCCGGATTGCCCTGAAATTTTAAGCCCTATCCTGAACGTTCTACCTCTTCAACTTCTGGCATATTATTCTGCGGTAGCGAGAGGTTGTCCGCCGGATCAACCGCGAAACTTGGCTAAATCCGTAACCGTGGAATAACGATGGCGAGGGTCCAGAGAATCCTAATCGATGAGAGGGAAGTCCCCTCCGGTTTAAAGGCTTTAACGAGAGTTAGGTCTTTTACCGAAATTCGTGACGGAATTCTAACCCCGCTCGAGCGATTAAAGGCCCAATACGGAGAGGCAAAATTCTTCTACGCTCATTCTCTACCGATATTCGAAAAAGCTTTTTTAGAGCGGAATTCCAGAATCAATATCTACGATGGTCGCGATGTCGATTTGATCATTACACCCGAAGAATTCCTACCCTGGAAATTAATAGACGGGACGGGTCGGTCGATAGAGCAGGATATCGATTTGAATAAGGATCTACGAAAATGGATCCGAAAATTAAAGGTGAAATCCGGAGATTTTCAAATCGTAGGTAAATCCAAGCATTTGCACGTACATCCTTCTGCCAGTATTTTTCCGGGGGTCGTGATCGATGTCACCTCAGGACCCGTCATTATCGATAAGGATGTAAAAATTACTTCGTTTTCTTTTTTAGAAGGCCCGCTTTATATCGGCCCCGGCGCTCGGATCGATAACGCGAGAATAACCGGCGGTACGACGATCGGGCAGGCCTGCAGAATAGGCGGCGAAGTCGGCGAAAGCATTATATTAGATTATTCTAATAAACATCACGAGGGGTTTCTCGGCCATTCCGTCATCGGAAGCTGGGTGAATATCGGAGCCATGGCCACCACTTCCGACTTGAAAAACAATTACGGTATCGTAAAAATCAAAGAAGAAGACGTCGAATGCAACACCGGGTCGATAAAATTCGGATCCATCATCGGCGACTATTCGAAAGTCGGTATCGGTGTGATGTTGAATACTGGAACCGTCATTGATTTCGGCTGCAATATCGTCTCTTCGAGAGTCGGAGGTTATTTACCTCCTTTCTCATGGGTAAACGGAGAGCCGTATATACTTGATCTATTTTTACGCGACTCCAGAAAAATCATGGCTCGACGTAACCGAGAACTTTCTTCTTCCGAATCCGAACTCATTCGAGTCCTTTACGAAACTAAAGTACGCAAGTAGATTCTTCCTAGGAGGGAACCATGGAAGTTTTAGAATCGCAAATTCGCACGTCTTCGTCCGAATATAAAGAAAATTACGAGGATCTATCGAAGAGAGTAGAAGCGACTCGTCGGCTCTTGGAAAAAGTTAGAAAGGGCGGCGGAGATAAAGCGATTCAACGCCATAAGAGTCGTGGAAAGTTGACTGCACGTGAACGAGTGGAGGGTCTGCTTGATCCAGGTACTCCGTTCTTGGAATTTTCGGGATTGGCCGGGCAGGAAGTCTACGCCGATGAGGTCCCCGCCGCAGGTATCGTAACGGGAATCGGTAGAATTTGCGGAACTCCTTGCGTGATTGTCGCCAACGACGCTACGGTAAAAGGCGGGACTTATTATCCCATGACCGTGAAGAAGCATATTCGCGCTCAGGAGATCGCGAGGGAGAATCGTCTTCCTTGCATATACCTGGTCGATTCCGGGGGTGCGTTTCTTCCGATGCAGGACGAAGTTTTTCCCGACAAAGAACATTTTGGAAGAATCTTTTATAACCAAGCAAATCTATCGAGGGAAGGAATTCCTCA
This sequence comes from Leptospira fainei serovar Hurstbridge str. BUT 6, assembly GCF_000306235.2. Taxonomy (NCBI): domain Bacteria; kingdom Pseudomonadati; phylum Spirochaetota; class Leptospiria; order Leptospirales; family Leptospiraceae; genus Leptospira; species Leptospira fainei. The sequence continues at coordinate 543,547 of NZ_AKWZ02000010.1, read as the reverse complement.
AATCTCGATCGTAATGGGAAGTTGCACTGCAGGCGGTGCATACATTCCCGCAATGTCGGACGAGTCCGTAATTGTACGCGGAAACGGCACGATCTTCTTAGGCGGCCCGCCGCTTGTTAAGGCGGCAACGGGAGAAATCGTTACTCCGGAAGAACTTGGTGGAGCGGACGTCCATTGTAGGATCTCCGGCGTAACGGATCATTTAGCGGAAAACGATACGCACGCCCTCGAAATCGCACGGCACATCGTTTCTACATTGGGTTCAGCGGGAAATTCGTTGATCCAATCCATTTCGTACGAAGAACCGCTATATCCTGCGGACGAAATTTACGGAATCATTCAGAAAGATATTCGCAAACCGTACGACGTGAGAGAAGTAATCGCTCGGATCGTAGACGGTTCTCGATTTCAAGAATTCAAGAAAAATTACGGTACGACTATCGTTACGGGGTTTGCAAATATTTACGGAAAGTTAGTCGGCATAGTCGCAAACAACGGTGTGCTTTTTTCCGAAAGTTCTCTCAAAGCGGCTCATTTTATCGAGCTTTGCAATCAGAGAGATATTCCTCTGATCTTTCTACAGAATATCACCGGTTTTATGGTCGGTAAGAAATATGAAAATTCCGGGATAGCGAAAGACGGTGCGAAGATGGTAAACGCGGTTTCGACTTCGGTGGTTCCGAAATACACTGTGGTGATCGGCGGTTCTTATGGTGCCGGGAATTATGGAATGTGCGGGAGAGCTTTCGGCCCGAGGTTCCTTTGGATGTGGCCCAACGCCCGTATTTCCGTTATGGGAGGTGAGCAGGCCTCGAATGTTTTGCTTACGGTAAAAATGGATCAACTGGAAAAAGAAGGAAAAACTTTGTCAGAGAAAGAACAGGAACTTTTTCGGAAACCCATTTTGGAAGATTACGAGAATCGTTCTTCTTATCTGTATTCTACTGCAAGGCTCTGGGATGATGGAGTTTTGGACCCGGCGCGAACTCGTGAATCGCTAGGCCTCGCGCTATATTCGGATCTTTCCGTGAGAGGGCAGAAGCCCTCCTATGCGATCTTTAGAATGTAATTTTTACGAATATTTCTATTTTATTTTTGTTTTTGGAAGCTTGACCAATAGTTGAGAGGTCCAATCTCCTCAAAATATCGGCAATTTCCCAAAATGTGCTTAATTAATAAGCAAAGTGCCGATCATCGTATTCTAAAACCCTTAAGAAACTTAGCCGCTGAGAGATAAATGGAAACTTAGGGCTAGAAAAACCCTTTCCAGATCAGTGTTTCGCCTTCTCTTCCTGGCGAATCGGTAAATTTACTTTTTTTTCCTCTTAATTCTAGTCCGGGTACTGTTTTTGCATTAGGGGGAGTAAACAAAATGCCCGAGATGAGATTTGAGAAAATGAAATCGGTTAAAAAAATTCTTCCGTTCCTGATCCTCGTGATTCCAGCCCTAGTATGGGGCCAGGACGCAACTCCCGCTGCGGCTGCACCAGTAGCTCCCGTGCCCACCTTGGATAAAGGTGATACTGCATGGATGATCGTAGCATCCACCTTCGTGTTCTTTATGATCCCCGGCCTCGCCCTGTTCTATGGCGGTCTGGTAAGATCTAAGAACGTTCTTTCCACAATGATGCATAGCTTTATCGCTATTCTCGTATTGACTCTGCAGTGGACTATTTTCGGATACAGCTTTGCTTTTTCCGGCGATAATCCTTACTTTGGCGACTTTGCGCTCGCGTTTTTGAACGGAATAGATGAAAATACTTTGGAACTGACCGTTCCAAAATACATTCACTTCTTGTTTCAAGGAATGTTTGCATTGATTACCCCAGCACTGATTTCCGGTGCGATTGCTGAACGAGTTAAACTTTCAGGATACATCGCTTTTATTCTGCTTTGGGCGACTTTCGTTTACGATCCTGTCGCACATTGGGTCTGGGCCGGTTCAGGTTGGTTATTTAAAATGAGCGCGCTTGACTTTGCCGGAGGAACCGTCGTTCACTTGATATCCGGTATAGCAGGATTGGCAGCAGCCATCGTTATCGGAAAACGTAAAGGAGAAGGCATTTCTCTTGTTCAACCGAATAATTTGACTTATACCTTAATCGGTGCCGGTCTACTGTGGTTCGGTTGGTTTGGATTCAATGCCGGTTCCGGACTTGCCACTAACGGTATTGCCGCTCGTGCATTCGTCGTAACGTTGATTGCACCAGCTGCCGCAGGAGTTGCCTGGTTAGCGATCGAGTATTTACATACGAAAAAAGCAACCGCTCTTGGCGCTGCTTCAGGTATCGTAGCTGGACTCGTAGTTATTACGCCTGCTTCAGGCTTTGTCGGTCCAGTAGGATCAATCTACATGGGCTTGATTGTCGCTCCGATATGTTACGGTGCGATTCTTCTTAAAGGCAAACTCGGGTACGATGACTCTCTCGATGCGTTCGGCATTCACGGAGTCGGCGGTGCGATTGGAGCTATTCTAACGGGTGTATTCACTCTTACATTAGGAGCCGGAGTCGCTAGCAAGGGAGATCAGATTGTTGTTCAGTTGATTAGCGTTGCAGCTACTGGCGGTTACTCGTTCATCGTTTCCCTCATATTAGCTTTCGTTATCGAGAAAACTATCGGATTCAGAATTTCCGAAGAGAAAGAAATCGCCGGTCTCGATTCGGAAATTCACGGAGAGAAGGGTTATATTCTTTAATCCTTTGAAAATTTGATTTAATAAGTAAAGGAGAGCATATGAAATTAATCGTAGCAATTATCCAGCCCCACAAACTGGAAGAAGTCAAAGCCGAGCTGACAAAGAACGAAATCTACAGGCTTACGGTCAGCGACGTGCAAGGCTACGGGCAGCAGAAAGGTAAGACCGAAGTCTTCCGCGGTCATGAATACCAAGTAAACCTTCTTCGTAAGGTAAGATTGGAAATCGCGGTAAACGACGAGTTTGTCAAACCGACTGTAGATGCCATTTTGAAAGCGGCCAAGACCGGCGACGGAAAAATCGGTGATGGAAAAATTCTGATTCTTCCGCTTGAGGATGTTATCCGCATCCGTACCGGCGAAAGAGGAAGCTCCGCTATCTAAAGGATTGATTCTTCCCCCAAACGAGTCGAACCTGCTTGGGGTCGGTAATATGCCGGCCCCTTTTTTGTACCTATTTTGTTAAACGAATAAATCTATTTTTGGAAGATAGATCTTTGCGAATCGTCGCTTCCGAATATCCGATGGAAAGAGCTTCTTCAAACAGCCATTGAGAATAATCCGGATGAGTCTCTAGATAAAGTTTTCCGCCGGTCGCGAGATAAGCCAAGGCATCCGCCATAAGTTTCGCATGGAATTCTTTGAAATTCGATACGAAGAGAGCGATATGCGGCTCGTAGCCGATCACATCCTGCATGATTTCCGTTTTTTCCGATTCGGGAATATAAGGCGGGTTCGCGACGATAAAATCGAAAGAGAATATCGCGGGTATGGGAGAGAGTAAATCTCCGGTGAAGAAGTCCATCGCGCGTTCGTTTCCCAAAATTTCCAATCCGTTCCGTTCCGAGATTTTCAACGCCTCTTGGGAAATATCGGAGAAAGTCGGCGACCAATCGGATCTTGCTTTTGCGAGGCTAATTCCGATGCATCCGCTTCCGGAACAAAGATCTAAAAATTTTAGCCGACTATTCTTATCCGGAAATTCCTCCAGTATCCAAGCTACCAACTCTTCCGTTTCCGGTCTCGGAATCAGCACATTATTATCTATGAAGAAATCCGAATCGAAGAATGCTTTCCGTCCGATAATATAAGCCGTCGGGCGGAATTTAGAACGTTCTACGATTCTTTCCCGATACGCGTCCTTCTCCTCGATCGAAAGCGGACGCTCAAAATCCACATATAACTTTACGCGAGGAATCTTGAGAAGGTCGGCAAGTAATAATTCCGCGTCGAGACGAGCCGAAGGAATATTCTTTTTCTTTAGAAATTCTTCCGACTTCTTTAGTAAGTTAAGGACGCTATCCTGAGGATCCGGCATGATAAAATGAATGTGGCCCCGAGAGGATTCGAACCTCCGACCAAAAGTTTAGGAAACTTCTGCTCTGTCCACCTGAGCTACGGGACCGAATTTAAAGCGAATATAAATCCCAGAAAATTGGCTTGGGATTGCTCAGCCGTCATTACGACGGTTTGCGCTTCTGGGAGACTATTCTTTGAAAGTCGTTAATATTGTGAATAACGATTTTATCGGAATACATCTCGATTTTACCGCTTTTTGAGAATTGATTCACTACCTTTTGGACCTCGCCTACGGGCTGCGCGCACCAATCCGCAACGTCTTCCACGGTAATGCTCAACACGACTTCCTTAAAATCCGTATGAGTGTGCATTTTTTCGTAAAGCATCAGGAATACGTCGGCAACTTTGCCCGTAATATCATCTAACAAGAGTATAAGTAGGCGTCGTTTCGCATCATAAATGCGAACGGAAAAAATCGTCAGAATCTTGAGTGCGAGAGTGGGGTTCTTGGTTAAAAGCAATTCGAAGTTAGCTCGGTTAAAATTTAAAACCTTCACTTCTGAAATAGCGATTGCAGTGGCGCTGCGAGGCTGTTCTTCCAGTATCGCCATTTCGCCGAAGATGTCTCCCTGCTCGAGAATATCTAGCGTCTTGATGGAAGTCCCGACGGTTTTAGTGATTTTCACTTTGCCGGTTTGAATCAGGTAGAAGTCATTCCCGGGTTCGTTTTCGCAAAAAATAATCTGGTTCGGATCGTACGTCTTTCCGAACTTGGAAAACATGGATTCAAGCATCAGATCCATTAAGCGCTAAGCTCCTTGGCCTTTTGCCGGGCTTTTTGGGAGAGACTATCCCTCTCCGGAGGGAGTAGGGCAACTTTACCAAATAACATACCGGCCCGCTGGCGATCGCCTTGTTGTTCCGCTATTTCCGCTAAATGAAACAAGGATTCTTTTACGGATTCACCGGACGGATGTTTTTTAATGTATGTAGAAAACGTGTTACTTGCAGTTTCCAAGTTACTCAACTTGAGAAAGCAAACTCCCATTTGGAAGAGAGCGTTATCCACAAGTTTTTTCTCGCTATCGTATTTGAAGTCGTTTCGTCCGGTCAAATCCTTGAAAATCCCGATCGCCTCTTCGAATTTACCGACATTCAAGAACGTATGAGCCCTATTATAAAGCGAAGTTATGGAATTATCAACGCCCGATCCGACACTGGATTTCTCAGTAGCCGGTTTCATAATGTTCTGCAAGTTTTCCGGACTCATACGAGGCGAGGAACTTGCGTCATATACGAGTGGCGGCATGTTAATCGGGTAGGGGTTTCCTTTTTTTGCCAAATCTAAGAGTTCGGCTGCCCGACCTGCATACGGCCCACTTGCATAATGTTCCAAATATTTTGAAAATGCATACGCAGCATGTTCGAAGTTGTTATTTTTATAAAATACTTCCGCAACGTTCATCAGCTCAAAAGCGGGATTCCGCGCTTCAGCTTGACCTAGAATTTCTCTCAACTTCTTATGAACCTGGCGTAATTGGCTAGAGAACACCTTCATCATCTTTAGAATGAGGTGGGTTTTTTCCGAAACAAAGATTTCGAACTCATGGAGCTTGAATACTAAAACCGTTGCTCCACCTACGACTTGCGCCGTTTCTTCCCTCGGGTATTTTCCCAAGGCCGATTTGACTCCGAAGAATTCGCCTAATCTTACGTCTTCTTTTACTTCATAACCGGTATCGATCGCAGTGTACGTAAGTACGACTCGACCGTTCCTTAGGACATAGATATCCTCAGAACGATCTTTCTCGAAGTAAATTATGGAGCCGCCTTTATAATTCCGGATTATGGGCCCAGCCAAAACCGTTACCTTCCACTCTAAATCTCACCCGATGGGAAAAAATGCCAAATCCTTTTTGTAACCAAGGGCCCGAGTGACCGATTCTACCAACCCTAGGGGATCTCCTGCAAGGTATTTATCGGTTCCCGCGATCCTTATTTCGCGTCCAAGAATTCCAGTTTCGTCGAAAAATTCTTTCAAAGTCAGATCCCCATATGCGGGTTTCCCATCCTTGATAACTAATCGTATCGAGTCCAAGTCAGCAGAGCAGAGCGCTTCGTAGGCGTCTTCCTTTTCTGAGGAAAGCACCATGATATCCGCAATTTTTCCTTCCTCTAAACTTCCCAAATCTTTGGAGATTCGGAATGCTTTTGCCGGATTGGACGTAACCATCTGGAAAATCATCTTTGGATCCAGATCTTCTCCATATTCTTTCCTAAAAAATGAGCGCGCATTTTTAATTTCATCTAAGATGTTCAACGAGCCGGATAGGGGGGAATCCGTACCCAGACTGACATTGATCCCGGCTTCTAAAATGGCTCGAATCGCAGTCGTTTTTCCGAACATATAAAGATTCGATTCGGGACACCAGACGAAATGTGCTTTAGCTTTTGCTATAGCTTGTATGTCATTTTCATCGAAGGAGATTCCATGCACTAATACGCTGTGCTCTCCCAAACCTCCTAAAGACTCCAAGGTTTGGACGGAATTTTCGGATTCTTCATCGAATCCTTCGCTGATATGGGTTATGAACGGTAAATCTTCTTTTTTGGCCCTTTCGTATTCGATTGTAGGGCCGTCGCCCCATCCTAAAGAATAGGAACAAATGCTATGAGCGAGAGTATATCGATTCAGGATGCGAACCGGGACCTGATCGACGAACGGTTCCTGCACGAAATGCGGAATATGATCTTGGACCGAGGTGACTCCGCTAATTAAATTTTTGTAAGATCCTAAAAAGTATAATTGTTCCGGTTCCAATTGTTGGCGTTCGGCAAAGACGACGGAGGATTTGAGATCGTTGTCCCACGGAAGCCAATTCGGATAAGGACGATTGGTCCCTACCTTCGGAAGATAGGAACCGAGCAGATGATCGTGAGCGTTGATTAATCCGGGATAAACGAACATTCCGCCCAGATTCAAACGAATCGGGAGACTATCGGAAGGCTTTCCTTTACGGATGGACGCAATTCTCCCGTCCTTTACGCGAATCGTCGCGTTTTCTAGGATTCCTGAGGGAGTCACGGCTCTGGCATTAACAATTTCCCATTCCATCGGGTTATATTTATTCCTGTCTTAAGACTCGTTTTTCGGTTCTTTAGCGGCCGATGAAAGGGATCGGGTCGAGAGCTTTCGTTCCTTGATTGATCTGAAAATACAGACCTCTTCCTTCTTCCAATTCGCCGACTGGTGCGCCTTTTTTTACTCTTTCGCCTTCTTTAACGCCCACAGAACGCAAATTCGCATAGATTGTGGAATACCCTCCGCCATGCTCTAAAATAATATATTTCCTATAGCCGTCCATTTGGTCCACCACAACAACCTTTCCCTCGGACACCGTTCGCACTTCTTTATGCCTTCCCGCTTTGAACAGCACTCCCTTATTCGGATAGTAACTGACTTTTGAAAAGGGAAGTGCAACCGGTGGAAGTCTTTCCAGCGGTTTTCGGAATTTCGGTCGGGTTGAAACCGTTTCGGGTCCGATCGATTCTCCCTTTGGCGATGCAACTTTTGACGGATTGGGAGGCAATCTTAAGACTTCCCCTTTCCGTAATCCGTCGGATTCTTTCTTTCCATTCCATTCGAGGAGAAGGCGCCAATCGATTCCGTGCTTTTTGGCGATGGAAAATGCAGTCTCTTTGAGTTGGACGGTATGGGATTCCGAAGAAGAGCGAGCGCCGCCTTCGGAAGATTGCGAGATTAAAAGGAGAATTCCGGCTGTAAACGGAAACAAAATCGACCGGACTCGGAGATATTCCCACATACTTTTGGTATCGGCAAATCGGTCGGATAGAAAAAGAAAAGGGAGCCTTCTATGGCTCCCTTTTTCGAGGAAAAATCCTGAAGAATTCGGATTAATCTTCTTCTTTCGAGTTCGGCTTGTATTTCTTCATCAGCTCTTCCGCAACGTTCCGTGGGACCGGCGCGTAACGGGAGAATTCCATTGAAAATTCCGCCTTACCCTGCGTAGAGGAACGGATCACGGTGGAATATCCGAACATGTCCGCTAACGGAACTTCGGCTTCCACTTTGCAATAGCTGTCTTGTTCCGTAGTATTTAGGATCATCCCTCTTCTCTGATTCAAAGAAGCAAGGATAGCTCCTTGGAATTCCGCCGGTCCATCCACTTCTACTCTCATAATCGGTTCGAGGATCTGAGGGCTTGCTTTTGAGAAACCTTGGCGGAATGCGTAGCGACCTGCGATTTGGAAGGCCATATCCGACGAGTCCACATCGTGATACGATCCGTCATTGATAGTAAGCTTTACTCCGATAATCGGGAAGCCGATCAGACTTCCGCGATCCAAGCAGCTCTTGAATCCTTTATCTACAGAGGAGATGTATTCACGAGGAATCGATCCGCCCACAATAGCGTTTACGAATTCGTAATTTTTACCTTCTTCTTGAGGAATCGGCTCGATAAAGCCGGCTACGCGACCGAACTGACCCTGACCACCGGTTTGCTTTTTGTGGGTATAGTCAAAGTCCGCACGTTGGGTAATCGTTTCCCGGTAGGCGACTTGGGGCGCTCCGGTAACCAATTCTACGCCGTATTCACGTTTCATACGTTCGATATAGACTTCGAGGTGCAGTTCGCCCATTCCTTTAATAATGGTTTGGCCGGATTCCTGATCCACATGGGTTTGGAAGGTCGGATCTTCTTTGGTAAAGCGGTTGAGAGCTTTTGCCAAATTGTTCAGGTGTTTGGATTCCTTGGCTTCGATAGTAAGAGAAATCACCGGAGCCGGAACGAACATGGACTCCATAGAAACTTTCATTTTACCGTCGGTAAACGTATCTCCGGAGGCACAATCGATGCCGAAAAGCGCGATGATATCTCCCGCTTCGGCAGAATCGATATCTTCCATTTCATCGGAGTGCATCCGACAGAGGCGGCCTACGTTATGTTTCTTGTTATTGGACATATTGTAGATCGTCATGCCCTTCTGGATTTTGCCCTGATAAACCCTTACGTAAGTAAGCTGGCCGTAACGTCCGTCTTCTAATTTGAAGGCGAGGCAAACGAGAGGCTTTTCCGGATCGGAAGGAAGCACGATTTGGTCTTCGTTATTGTTAACGTCAAGAGCCTTGTTGGTGACATCGACTGGAGATGCGAGGTAGTCTAAAACTCCGTCGAGCAATTTCTGAACGCCCTTATTCTTGAACGCGGAACCCATAAAAACGGGGGTTAATTTTAAAGCGATCGTACCGTTCCGGATAGCCGTCTTAATTTGTTCTACCGTCGGCTCGCCTTCGAGCATCGCTTCCGTGAGTTCGTCCGAGAACATAGAGGCCGCATCTAAGAGTTCTTCGCGTTTTTTCTGAGCGAGTTCCAGATGTTCCGCCGGGATTTCCTTCTCGACGATTTGCATTCCTCCATTTCCTTCGAAGTAAACTGCCTTCATCGTCACTAAATCGATGATTCCTTGCAGGTCGTTTTCTAGGCCGATCGGAATTTGGACGGCTACGGCATTATGCTTGAGCTTATCGCGAAGTTGCTCGATCACTCGGAACGGGTTAGCGCCGGTTCTGTCCAGTTTGTTGATGAACGCGACTCTCGGTACGTTATAACGGCGCATCTGACGGTCCACAGTAATGGACTGGGATTGAACGCCGGAAACTCCGCAAAGCACAAGGATAGCGGAATCGAGAACGCGAAGAGAGCGTTCCACTTCGACCGTAAAGTCCACGTGGCCCGGAGTATCGATGATATTGATGGTATAATCTTTCCATTTGCAGTAGGTAGCTGCGGATTGGATCGTAATCCCTCTCTCTCTTTCCAGCTCCATACTATCCATCTTCGCCCCGACTCCGTCTTTTCCACGAACTTCGTGGATGGCATGGATACGGTTCGTATAAAATAGGATTCTCTCCGTCAGGGTGGTCTTTCCGGAGTCGATATGGGCGGAAATTCCGATATTCCTGGTTTTGAGGAGTTTTTCACTGGCTTTAAAATCCGCGACTGCAGTACTCATAGGGTCCTCGTAATAAAGATTGGGTTATAAAAACGTCAGAGACTCCCAGGGTAAAGGAGCCCTAATTCTTACCAGATTTCTAGAAGCGCCTCATTTGTAAAGATATTCTTAACCGAATCCCTTCTTCGGACTCCGGAATCGGGTTTTTCATTGCCTGTGTTGCTTATTTAAAAAAAATATCCCTTCGGAAGAGGGTTTCCCTCACCCCATGCAGTCGATTAAATTTTTTAAGAGAAACATCAATCGGATCGCCCGGGCATTTCTACTGCTTTCGGTTGCAAGAATCCTATGTTTAGCCTTTGCCGCGGCGATCCTGCTCGGCTCGTTTATGATTTATGCTTCCGAGTCGGGCAGACTCGGTTATCCAGACTCGTTTTACCTCGCAGCTTCGGCTATCTGCGTCACGGGATTGACTACCGTTTCCGTCAGCGAATTGGCATTTTCTACTCAGGTGATTATGATGTTTCTGATCCAGATCGGCGGATTGGGGATCATCACCTTTACGGTACTTGTCGGAATACTAGTCGTCAGAGGTTTATCTCGGAGTACCCGAATCGCATCCTTCGTTTTCGAGGCGATCGATTCGCATGAATCCGAAGACGGAACGGAAAAATCTTCCAAAAAAGCGCATTATGTAAGAAGAATATTGCTTTCGATCGTTAATATTTCCATTTCGCTGGAATTGCTGGGCGCATTCTTGCTTTATCTGTCCATGCCAAAAAATTTAAGCGAATTACCCGGCGATCCGAATCGGGTTTTCCTAAGTTTATTCACGGCCGTATCCGCTTTTAATAACGCAGGGTTTTCGATAGTAGACGATATCACTTTTCTTGCAGGCGAACCGGTGTGTCTTATCATCATACAAGGGTTGATAGTGATGGGAGGCATCGGGTTTCCCGTTATCATCTTCTTCGAGAAGACGTTGTTGGAAACATTTCGCAAGATTATGAATCGCGTCGAAGTCGCGATGGAGACGTACTTAATGTCCCGGGCGCTGGAAGAAGGGAAGGAGCCTTCCTGGATTTACCTACTCTTGATCCGCCTGTCTTTCTGGGCAGAGGATCGCCTGAGCCTTTATCGAGAAGCCCTTCACGGGGAGTCGAACCGCATTCAGATGAAAGTGATTCTTTATGGATCCTTAATATTGGTTCACGTCGGAGGTTTGGGGATTCTTTTCGCGGAATGGGATAATCCGGATACGATCGGAAAATTCGGTTTCATGGATAAATTATTCAACTCGTTCTTTCTTTCCGTTTCTTCCAGGACGGCGGGATTCAACACGTTCGACCTTTCGGAAATTAGAAGCCCGACTTATGTACTTCTTTGCTCCTTGATGTTCGTGGGGGGAGGGCCTCAGGGAGCGACCGGAGGGATCAAAATTACAACTTTCGTAATTCTCTTAATGTATTTGAGAAACGTAATAAACCCTCAGGCAAGGGTAACGATAATGGGCGAAGAAGTTTCCAAGAACTCGGTCGCAATTTCCACTCGAATCTACTTTCTAGCGACAATCGCCATCGTATTTTTTATGTTAGTGATCACCGTTACGAACGAGCATAGACACGGAATCGAGGATATCTTTTTCGAGGTAATGTCGGCCTTCGGCACGGTAGGCTTAACGAAGGGTTTGACGCCTTATATTACGGGATTGGAAAAATTCTTTTACCCTTGCATAATGTATGTAGGGCGGGTGGGAGTATTTACTCTTTTAATCGCCTTTACGGGACATTCGGGTCTGGGTAGCCTCGGCTCGAAGGACGACGGCATCAAGATTCAAGTAGGATGATCGATTCGGTATTCGGCTAGGGATTTTAATCCCCGCCCTTCCTGGGTGGGGGCCGGAGCGAAGCGGCGGTACCCGGGCTCCTTATCCGATTTGTCACCTATTGAAAAGCGTTTTTTCTCTCGGATTTCTTTGTAGGAGTTCCTGCCCTTCGCGGGAACGTTACTTAAGTTAATCCCTTCCTTCAATTTCGAGACTAACGATCAGAGGATCGTTATCATAGTTAATACCGGTAGTTTGGGTTCAGTTTTTAATTGAAACTCTTGCGAAGAACAACATCCTGTCCTTCACGAACGACATTTCTCCTTGGAGCCAGAATGCTAGTCCCTTACATCAAGCTACTACGTCCTCATCAATGGGTTAAGAATATTATTCTCTTTGCGGGGATTATTTTTGGCAAAAAACTCGGAGAACTAGAATCCGTCGAGCGTGCGATCGCTGCATTCTTCCTATTTTCACTCACTGCAAGTTGTCAGTATGTAATTAACGATTTTCTGGACCGAAAGGAAGACGCCTTGCATCCGGAAAAAAAACATCGGCCATTGGCTTCGGGCGCCATTACGCCTACGGTCGCTCTCTTTCTGACGGCAATCCTACTTTCCGGGACCCTCGTCTTATCGTTTCGTTTACAACCTGAATTCTTTTATCTAGTTACGTTCTACTTGGTTTTCAATGTCATCTATAGTCGTTTTCTTAAGCACATGGTGATCTTGGACGTGATGAGCATTTCTATCGGGTTTGTCGTTCGAGCAGTGGCCGGTTCCGTCGTAGTCGGAGTCAGCTTTTCGTCCTGGCTTTTACTCTGTACTTTTATGTTGGCTCTTTACTGGGGTTTCGGAAAAAGAAGAGGAGAACTTATCATTCTTGAAGACGGTGCAATCGGACACCGAAAGATTTTAGAAGAATATTCGGTAAACTTTCTCGATTTGATGATGGGAATCGTCGCAACGATGACCCTAGTGACGTACGTAATGTATGTGACTAGTCCGACTACGATCGAAAATCTCGGAACGGATAAGATGGTGTATACGATCCCGATCGTAGTATACGCCATCTTTCGCTCTCTTTACATCATTTACATAAAGAATATGGGCCACAATCCTACGAGAGCCATTTTGACGGATTTGGGGGTGTTGGTGGCCGGGTTCATTTGGCTCCTCTTGGTGGTTTGGATAATGTATTCCGGGCCCGGTCAAAGCTTACCCATTCACCTTTAAGTCGAGTCTAAACAACAGATGAACGCGAAAACAAAGAGTGCTTTTCAATACGGTGCGGCGCTCGCGTTGCTCCTTTTTGCCACGTTTTTTTTAGCCTGGTTTAGAGCGTTAGACACTAAGCCCGTGCTAAGTTTGGAAGGAATGGAGTTTCGTATTCCGGAAGGAAAGAAGGCCGAAATAAAAGGTAAAACGACGGTCGTTTATTTTTGGGCGACTTGGTGTAGCGTATGTACTACCAATCTTCCGCTTGTTAAGTGGTATGCTTCGGTGTTAAAGGAAAGATCCGGTTTCACATTTTTAAGCGTTGAAGAAGGTGAAAACCCGATCGCTTTAAACGATTTTATCCAAAAAAAATCGATCGATTTTCCCGTTATCCCCGGGAATCCGATTCTTCTCAGAGATTGGAGTATCGGCGGATATCCTAGTTTTTATATTTTGGACGGAAATGGAAGCGTTCGTTTTGCGGAATCCGGTATAATGAGCCCTTTCGGCATTTTTCTCCGATTAATCTGGGCGAAAATCTTTTGGCCTTAATCGTCGAATCTAATGGAATATCGTAAGTCGACTCTGAATTACTGAGCCCCCGATTCCGATAGGATTCTAAAATGGACTCGTACAAGCCAAAACCTCTACTCAATAAAAGCGAGCTCCGTCAAATTAAACGTTCCCGGACGAGAGTCGGCGGGAAAAAAGTAATCACTGACGACGTAAAAAAACTCAAATCGTTAAGCGTCACTCCTGATCTTCCGACGGAAGAGTTGATCCAATATTATAAGGAGCCTATTTGGATCGAATATTATATACCGAGAGAGTCTAGATTCGCGTACGAAATAAAATATCTTTTCGTAAAGTTGATCGACGTGGAGCCGAGGCCGGCTCCTCAAGATGCGATATTAAGAGAAGCGATACAGAAAGATAGTTTCATTGATTTGATGGAAATTATCCGTTCCTATCCTGAAAAAGAAAAATTAATAAATACTTCATACGTCAACACGCTGCAATTTTTCGAATCCGTTTCTTCGGGATATCAGCAGTACATGCAAACGAAGGATCCTTATTATTTACGAATTCCCTTGTATCATACCGAAGCATTGATGAAACGCGAACCGTCCTTAGCCGCATTGGAATTTTTAGGATCGTTTACTTTGCATAATCTGAATTGGTTGGTTCGTCGACTCAATCAAGGTGGAAAAGCGTTTTCTCTCGAAGATGAAACAATTTCGGTATTGATCAAGCGTCGGAATGAATACTGGGAAAAAAAGAACTTACCGGAAGACGAAGATTTCAACCTATTTTCCGCTTTGTTTTACGAGCAGGCCTTTCCTCATCGAGGCCTTGAAGATTTGGAAGCCGACGAACTTTTAGAAGAAGAGTAGAATTTACCTTGCGGATTATTTTTTACGAATTCGTTCCATCCTTGGAAGAAAAAAGAATGCAATTCTAAACCTTCTTGTAAGTCTAACGGTTACAGGAGACATTTTTCTTGAAAACTGAAATTTCAATTTATTCGGATGTAGTGTGTCCTTGGTGTTATATCGGGAAAAAACGATTAGAGAACGCCATCGAACAATGGAAGGTCAAGCACCCTGACGATACGATCCAAGTTAATTGGAAACCGTTTGAATTGAACCCGGATATTTCTCCGGCCGGAGAAGACCGCGAAGCTCATATGGTTAAAAAATTCGGCTCTTTGGAAAGAATTCGTTCGATGACCGGAAGAGTCACGGATATAGCTAAGGAAGATGGTTTATTTTTTTCTAATTTAGATAAAGGTCATCAACCTAACACCTTTATTCTCCACGCTTTGATCCGCAAGGCAAGGGGATACGGCAAGGAATCTAAGCTTGCCGAAATATTCTTCCGAAACTTTTTTTCGGATGGAAAAAATTTGTCGGACGAATCGGTCCTCTTGGAAGCTCTTCGAGAGGCGGGCGTTCCGGATACGGAATTGTCCTCGGTAAAAGAAGATAAGTTATTATTATCGGAAATTGAAAAAGAGGAGATCGAAGGCAGGAACATGGGAGTTACCGGAGTTCCATTTTATATTTTTAACGAGAAATATGCGGTCTCGGGAGCCCAGCCTTCCGAACTATTTTTAGAAGTATTCGATCGTTTACAATCTGAAGGAGTTTAATCGCAGTTTTATGTGGAAGAATCTCCTCGAATTGCGCCTTCTCCCAGCCAGAGAAACATTCTACGGATCCTCCCATTAAGAACGGATTGGCTGTTATCATCGGATATTTTCGGAATATTGGGGAATTCGTATTCTCGGATATTCCGTGGAGTTCCCCCCCAAGCGATGGCCTGGTACCCGGATTCTTCGCAGATCGACTTTAAAGCCAAACGATCTCGGATAAAAAGCAACAGATCTTTAGGATCGAAGAATGATTTTGCTAAATCCTTTAAACCTCTGGCAAGGTCTTGGTAAACGTTTTCTCTTCCGAAATCGATTAAACAAAAACTAAGCGGAAAGTACGGAACACCTAAAACGGGACGAAGCTTCTCGATTAATTCTCTCGCTTCGAACGATTCCGCATCCAGGATCAATAATCCCGGTTTCGTTTCTTTTAAAAGATTCGGAAGTCCGAAAATATCTCTACACCAATATGCATTCGACCCGGACGCCCTAAATAGAGATCTATATCTATAATATAAATTTTCGTTCTGCGTTAATAGAATCGCTTCAGGATGAACCGGCTTATTCGGGCGAAATATCGGAAATTCATCCAAGGGGAAAATCGTTAAATCGTAAATTCGATTCGTTCCGGCTCTCAAAAAAGCGTTCTTTTCTTCCTGATCAAACCTTCCAAGTAAACAAGCTTCGCGCGACCAATCTTTCGTCTGCGCAACGTCTTCCGGTTGCGCGTCTATCTTCCAGATTAATGTGTCTTTTGAAACGGAAGGAAAACCCGAAGATGTCACCCATTCGAAAGATGAAATTCCTTTCCACTTGAGGAGGGCTAACAAAAATTCCCGCTCTTCCGGAGTGAGTCGTCTTAGAAGTAAAACATCGGAGAGTAGATTCATGCCTGCTTGGAATAGAACGGGTTTTTTCCTTGACCTTGGGGATTTTAACCCGATCCTAGAATTGGTGCGTTGCGAAAAACCCGCAACTAGAAAGGCAATCCGAAACAAAAAACGGACCCCTCTTTATTCGGCTCTGGATCCAGCGCATCGGTCTCGGATTTTTCGAAGCAAAGGCAAACGCCCGAATGAAGGTACTCAAACGATACGCAAACCGCAGGTTGTACGACCCCGAGACTAGCAAAACCATCACCTTGGAAGATGTCGCAGAAATGATTATCGCGGGAAGTGAAATCAAGGTGATCGATAACATGACCGGCCGGGATATTACGCCGAAAATCCTAGGCCAGACGTTCCTAAAAGTCAGCCTCGGACAGAGGAACGAAGAATTTTCCAACTATATGCTTTCTGCGTTAATCCGTGAGACGGGTAAAAATATCAGCGCATTGTTCGGGCGATTGGTTCTGGGCGGAATCGGACTCGCATATCTTACAAGAGAAAAAATGGATAAAATTCTCCAAAGCATGGTAGCTTTAGGAGAATTAAAACTGGAAGAAGTCAAAAGTTATAGAGAGGACCTTCTCACGCACTTGGCCCAAAGAGCCAGCGAAAACCGCGAGCAAATCCAAGAAGATCTCAAAAAAGTGGGTCGGGAATTGGAAGAAAGCGGTGAAAAGGAATTGGCGGTTGAGGACTTCTCGGAGAAAATTCGGAAGATCGCGGAAAGGGTTCGAGACAAGGACTCTCTCTGATTCTTCTTTCTTAGGCCCTTCCGGGTTAAGACGGGGGACCCGAAAACCGATATTTTAGGGGAAAGGGGGGGCCATGACCGTTTCCAGAATTTCGAACCTATTCCTAGGTATTTTTTTACTCGTTTCCTCAGCAGTTTCGGCGAAGGAACCCATCCATGATAAACTGGATAAACTATTCTTCGAACAAGTTCATAATTTAGAAAGTGGGACCCTGGAGGAAAAAATCCAGGCCGCCGATTACCTAAAATTCGTTAAAAGCAAACTTGCGGTCCGACCTCTTTTGAATGCTCTAAAAGGGAATCCGAAAGTTCCTAAATCGGAGGAGAATTCCCCTACGCTTAAATTCGCCGTTGCTCAAGCGTTGGGAGCGATGGAATCGGATATCGCCGCTCCCGGACTTATGGATGAATTCAAACGAATCTCCCCTCTTGTCCAGGAAATGGATATTCCGAGTTTCAGCTCCCCCGAAGGATATAACCTAACGATTTCCGTGGGAGAAGTGCTTAGAAGTATCGGACTTCTTCCATACTTAAAGGAAAGCGAAGACACTATTGTTTCCGGATTGAGTCATCCGAATTTCTACGTTCGCGCATCGGCGGCCGACGGATTGAAAAATTTGAATCGAAAGGAAACTCTAACCCAGCTAAATGCAG
The DNA here is from genome assembly GCF_000306235.2 of Leptospira fainei serovar Hurstbridge str. BUT 6. Taxonomy (NCBI): domain Bacteria; kingdom Pseudomonadati; phylum Spirochaetota; class Leptospiria; order Leptospirales; family Leptospiraceae; genus Leptospira; species Leptospira fainei. The sequence goes on along the minus strand of NZ_AKWZ02000010.1, from coordinate 526,086 downwards.
CGCTGGATAAAGAAAAAAATTCATTCGCGAAAGTCGCCATTTTGAACGCAATCGTTTCCATCAATAGAATTGCGAATCAAAGATTCTATGATCTCTGTTCCTTTTTAAAGGATGAATCACCGATGGTCCGTTATAGAGCCTCGATGGCAGTCGGAGAAGTGGATTTGAAAGCGGGAGAATTTTCCCTCCGAGAGGCTTTGCTCGTCGAGCACGAGCCGATAGTTCGTGAACAAATTAAGAAGGACTTAGCGAATGTGATCGGATTTAAGATGCCCGCTACTAGTTTTATGTTCACCGAGCAAAGCGGAAAGTAAACTCGAGAAAAGTCGGCTTTCGCTTTAGATAGCCGACTGAAGAAAATTTTGCGGGGTGGTGGGAGATACTGGGATCGAACCAGTGACCTCTACCATGTCAAGGTAGCGCTCTAACCAGCTGAGCTAATCCCCCGGTAGCGACCAGTATTTTGCCGTATTCATTGCCGTAAAGCCTTTTAGCCTTAAGATTCTCATTGCTTCCCTTCTCGCTCTTTCAATTCCCCTCTTTTGCAATTCCAAATTCTTGCCCTGAGCTATTCATTCTTTCCTCCGGGTATCTTCCGATTCCGGGAAAAAAATCCCAATAATCCTTACCGATTTCGGAATTAGCCAGGATTTTCCGAGATCGGCGTGCGGCCATTCCGAACTTAGGTTATAGTAACCGCTACAAAAGTCGACGTGCTGACTGGGAGACACCTATGACCGTCCAAACGAAACGTGAAAAGAAAGATTTAAAGCCGATCAATGCGCAAGCGCCGAGCGTGCGTAAAATGGATTTCGAGGGTTTGGATCAACTTTCCAACCATTATATTGCCGGGAATTCGTATATTACTCATACCGTAAACGCGTATCATATTATTTTTCCGGAAGGTGAAAGATTCTTTATTAAAAGCGTAAAAGCTTTCGCTGATAAAGTCCAGGACCCGAAGCTTCAGAACAATATCAAAGCATTCATTGGACAGGAAGTGCAGCACGGTAAGGAGCACGAGAAGGCTTTAGAGATGCTGGAGAAGAAGGGGTATCCGGTCGGTAAGATTCTGAAATTTTACGTAAAGACAGCATATGGATTCATCTGGCCTATCCTGGAGTTTCTTTTTGGAAAAAAACTGAAGCTCTCCGTAACAGCAGGGTTGGAGCATTATACTGCTACTATGGGTGAAATTTCGTTACGTCATCACCTACACGATCAAGCCGAAGGTGAAATGAGAAACCTTCTTCTCTGGCATGCTTGCGAAGAAATCGAACATAAATCGGTTGCTTACGACGTATTGCAGACAGTATCCAAAAGCTATCTTTTAAGGGCTTTCGGTTTTATCATCGCGACATTTATGTTTTGGGGTTACGCAATTATAATACAGCATTTGTTTATTTTGTCGGATCCTGCGATCGGTTTCAAAAGATATTTTGCAGATATGAAAAATGCGGGTCCTTACGCCGCATTACTCTGGAAAGATATTTCCAAAGCGTTTCTGATTTATTTTAGACGGGATTTTCATCCTGATCAGACCGGCGGATACGAATTAGCGAACGCGGCATTAGCAACTATATAATTTAAATTTGGTGAAGAGAATGAATAATGAAACAACAGCTAAAAAGAGAAATTTAAAGCCGATCGACGCAAAATCGCCGTCGGTTCGCAAAATGGATTTCGTCGGCCTTGAAAACGTATCCGATCACTATGTGGCCGACAATTCTTATTTAACGCATAACGTAAACGCTTATCATATCCTCTTTCCCGAAGGGGAAAGATTCTTTATTAAAAGCGTAAAGGCTTTCGCAGATCAAGTAAAGGACCCAGGACTGCAAAATAGAGTTAAAGCTTTCATCGGGCAAGAAGTTCAACACGGAAAAGAGCATGAGAAGGCTCTTGAAATCCTAGAAGCCCAAGGTCGTCCCGTCAAAGCCATGTTAAAGTTTTACATTAAAACCGCTTTCGGTATTCTATTGCCCGTATTAGAGTTTTTTTTCGGAAAAAAATTGAAGCTTTCAGTCACCGCGGGACTGGAACATTATACCGCGAGTATGGGCGAGGTCGTTTTGAGAAACCGGCTTTATGATTATGCCGAAGGCGAGATGCGCAATCTACTTCTTTGGCACGCCTGCGAAGAGATCGAGCACAAATCGGTGGCTTACGATGTCCTGCAAACGGTGTCCAAAAGTTACACGTTAAGGATTTTCGGCTTCTTGATCGCGTCGGCTATATTCTGGGGATATTCGATTTTCCTACAGCATTGGTTTTTACTCGCGGATAAGAAAGTCGGATTCCGCAAATACTTCAAGGATTTAAACGGTGCGCGTCCCCAAGGGCGGGTATTGTATCCGGCGCTTGCAGCCATGGCGCTTCTTTATTTCAAACCGAGTTTTCACCCGGATCAAACCGGCGGTTACGAACTTGCTAACGCTGCGTTAGCGACCATTTAGCACCCATCCAATCCACTTGCTCCGCTCTTCCCGCTCATTACTGAGCGGGAGGTCGGTTTTTTTAGTTTCCGGAAACGTAACGAATCATCAGTAGCAGCGTTCTATTTTTGTCCGATCCAATCAGCGATATATGCTTGGTGTTTTACCGGAGAAAATTCGGTGAATTTGTAGTTTGCAAAATCGTATTTTTGAAACGGATCATTCCGGAAAATATCTTGGATTTCCTGCAAAGATTTTGACTTTCCTACGATCAATCCTCCGACCCGAGGCTCCTTAGGGCCAGAGAGAAGCAGAATTCCTTTGTCGTATAAGGTTTGTAAAAAATTACGGTGCTCGACGACTGCCCCGTCGATTTTTTCCAGGGGAACGGTATATAGTAACTCGATTAAGAAAAATTTCATTAACTCTATCCTCGATCCAAAATTTTATTACGTTCGATAAATGCAAAGTATAAGACGCGTTTATCTTGGAGGTTTTTTCCATGTCGGAAGGGCTTTTGCAAAATAGGAGAAGAAAAGATCTTCGGCGGTCTCCTTCTCGGAATTTCTAGCGGATCCAATTATTACTAAGCTGTCTTTGGCCCGAGACAATGCCACATAGAGGATTCGGTGCTCTTCTTCCAGGATTTCTTGCGGAGAGTTACGTTTTACGTTCCAACCGTCGGCGATATCCACAAAAACGGTATGAAATTCAAGACCTTTCGACGCATGAATGGTCATTAGAAGTTCTTCCGGAACGCCAGCACGTACATATTCTCTGATGCGGTGATTGGAGCGGCAGAGAATTTTTAATTCACCTCGACTGAATCGATACGCTTGACCCAGAAAGGGAAAAAGATCGCTGATTTTGTTTATCATAACGCGGCCTACTAACGCTTTTCCCGAACGATGAGCTTGTACAAGCTTCGGGATTTTACTTTTATTTTTCTCAATCGGAATTGCGGAGATTTCCACGATTTTCGGTAGAGAACGGTAGTTGGTAATTAGCGCATGCTGATGAGTTCCCTGAAAGAGCTTAGGGTAATCAAGAAATAATCGAACGTTCGAGCCTCGGAAAGAATATATGCTTTGTGAGTCGTCGCCCACGACTAAAATTGAAGCGGTGTCGGATAAAAGCTTTAGGAATGTTAACTGTTCCTGATTCGTATCTTGGAATTCGTCGACCAAGATTCTTCTAAGAAAGGATCTAGGGGCTTCCGTCCAGGTTTCTTTCGTTTCTAAAGCCTGCAGAAATATGGCGACAAGGTCGTCGAAATCCACCTTACCCTGATCTTTCTTGAACTTAGCGTATTCAGTATGCAATATCGGTAACCAATCTTTCGGAAATTCCTCAGGTAGAGCGGAAGCATTCGTAAGCAACTCGTACGGAATTCCGCCGATCAGAGACGGGTCTTTCCGAAACCAGTTTCGAAAAAAAGCGTTTCGTTCCGATGGCAGTAAAATGCGGGGCGTCTTTCTCCGAAAATCCGGATGATATCTTGCCAGAGATTGAAAACAAAAGGAGTGAAAGGTATGAACTCGAACTCCCTTTTGTCCGGTATTGATTTGAATTCTGTGCTTGATTTCCCCCGCGGCCTTTCTCGTAAAACTAAGTACAAGAATTTCTTGTGGAGCAGTTCCCTCCGAAATGCACCTTTCCACATAGCCGACCATGGTGCTCGTTTTTCCGGATCCGGCTGCGGCTATTACTTGAATGTATTGAGAAGTATCCCTTATAATCTGTTGCTGAGCGGTATTGAATTTCGATCTTTGCATTTGAATGTACGTGTAAACGTTTCATTCTCTTGATCGTCGGATTTTCTTCTGTAGGAGCGTATCGAACGACTTTCTTTTTTGAAACGCATCTTATGGAGCGGATAAAAAATTCATATGCGCGATATTGCGCATTGGTAATTAGAAAAATATAATTTAGGGGGCCGGTTTGGAATCTCGGTTTGAGCATTGGTCGATCACGCATATTTTTGTCTTATTCGGAACTTTCCTTGTTTTGGCGGTTTTGGTTTATATGGCGAGGAGAACTTCTAATAGCTCGCTTCCGAAGAGGATTGGGCAGTTCATTGCGTCGATTCTAATCCTGAATTACGCCGTTTACGTCGCCTACAGAATCAACTTAGGTTACTGGGACATTCGATATGATCTTCCGATGGAATTTTGCGATTGGGCGATAATCGTCACATGCATCGCTCTTTTGACGCGGAATAAAATGATGGCAGAACTATCTTATTTTTGGGTTTTAGCCGGTTCAATCAACGGCGTAGTCACTCCGGATTTACAAGTTTCCTTTCCGCACATTTATTTTTTCATATTTTTTATCGCTCATTCCGGATTAGTTATCGGTGCGCTGTATGTGGTCTTAGGCCTAAAGCTATATCCCCAACGATGGGCGGTTCCCCGTGTGATCCTTATCTCTCAAACGTATTTTCTATCAGCAATACTCATCGATTATTCGTTTAAGACAAATTACGGTTATTTAATGGAGAAGCCAAACAATCCATCGTTGATCGATCATCTAGGTAGCTGGCCTGTTTATGTGGTCAATATGCAAATTATCGGATCGGCCTTGTTTTGCATCCTTTATCTTCCATTCTATTTTAAAAATAAGGCTGACGACTCAAATTAACTCCGCAGGTCCGATTCGGGATAGTCGTCGACATTCCGCTCCAGAAAGGCGGAATGTCGGCTTCTTAAGGCGCCAAAAAAGGTATATTATTCTTTATTAATTTTCTGTTCGATCTCGAATCCTTTTTGGCCGACTTCCATCAGCTTCTTAACGGCGGTGCAAATCAGCATCGTTGAAATCGCGAGGCTGATAAAGAAAATTCCCAGACCGACCGGGGACCCCCAACTGTACCATTTGCTGAACATCTCGGCGTATTTCATTTCATCGCTTTCTTCCATCGTTTTAATCTCCTTTGTCAATCATCGTATTTTACTTCCTATTCATAATGGCCGAGAGCTATAGAATTTCCATCGGACCGATTTCCATATAGTTAGATATGTAAATAGTAATAAAATCTAACTATATGGAAATCAAACATTCTGAGAGATAGTCAACTCTTTTTTTGCTAAAATTTATCGGTTTTAAGAAAAGTATGGGGAACAGGACCGAGGATATTTTTCTTTAAAAAATAAAAGGTTGAGAAAACTCGAGGGGAACCGTCTCAATGAGCATTATTGGCTAATGAATGATGACCAATCGAGAAGTAACTAAAAGCGAATACATTCATGCAATCGGTCAAGCCGTCCAACTGTTTCAGGAAGCAACTGAAGCGTTTGACGATGCAGCTGCCGAGGTTCTAGGATTGAATCGCACGGATTTAAAATGTCTGGCAATCATCTTTAAGAACGGATCGGTATCGGCCGGCGAGATTGCTAGAATCACCGGTTTGACTCGAGGTGCGATGACGACCGCCTTAGATCGAATTGAGAAAGCCGGCTACGCGAAAAGAGTGCCGGATCCGAACGATAGGCGTGGAATCCTTTTGGAGCCCACAAAAAAAGGAGAAAACAATGTGGGAATGATTTGGGGGCCGTTCTTCGAAGTAGGTAAAAGACTGCTTTCAAAGTATACCGTCGAAGAATTGAAAGTCATTCAACAATTCTTGATAGAATCAAGAGCGGCTCAATTCGAGCAGATGGATCACGTTAAAAAATTGAAATTAGGCAAACGATCCTAACTCATCTTTGAGTTTTAAAAGTTGCTTTTCCAATTTATTCAGGTATTTCACATCTCCGCTCATTCCGTATAATTGCATTGCTCCTTGGTAGTACAATAGAATCGTTTCCGCCACGTCTCGAATTTGTTCACGCGTCGCCTTGTTTCTATTTCGAGTTCTTATTTCCGAAAGGTAATTTTCGAAAAGTTTTTGCCATCGATGGATAAAATCGGTCGTTAAGTTTCGAAATTCATCGTCTTCGTGAGTTTGATTGGCAAAGTTCGCAATCGGACAGCCGAATTGATAGTATGTTTTAATACCCCGCTTTACGACTCTAATCCAAGACTTAATAAATTTTGAATATATTCTTTCCCTCTTCATAATTCTTTCAACGAGGGACAAGATGGACGCTTCCTGAAGAGACAGATAAGACTTTCCTAAATCTCTTTTGGACGGAAAGTGGATATAGAGAGTTTTCTTGAAAGAACCCGCAGTTTCTAGAATTTCATTGATTCCAGTGTTCGGATATCCCTTTGTATAGAAAAGTTGCAAAGCCGCCGACATAATTCTGTCTCGCGCCGAACTATACGTCGAAGACGACGGCTTCGTTTTATCATCCATATTAAAATACCCGATCTCGACCATAAAACAGGTAGACAGATTTGTCTACCTGTTTTATGGTATCCCTGTGGGTAGACAAGTTAGTCTACTCGGTTCGGAGGCATTTATGGAAACTCTAGAAATTTTGCGAGAAACAAGCAATCTCCGCACGCATGTGTTTGATGTTCAGGTTCGCCGCGTCGATTTGGACGCAAACGGACATGTCAATAACGGAACCTACCAAAGCTATTTCGAGGAAGCGCGTATTGCGGCGATTTCCGAGTCGGACGAAGATTGGTTTTCCGGCAATAATTCCGAAAAATTGCCGTCTCCATTCGGATCCGTGTCTCTGGAATATAAAGCGGAGCTGCGGCATCCGAATTCGGCAAGAATCGTAACTTTTCTGCCGCAATCTAAGACGGCCAAATTTGAGATCGTTCAAGAGATGTATCGGCAATCCGACAACGTGCTTGTGGCCGTCGCTAGATTTAGATCCGTCGATCCTGAAAAGAAGTCACGATCGCCGGGATACGAAGCGATTAAATACTTCGATCACAGTATCGATATTCGATGGACGGACATGAGTCCGGAAAATCATCCGTTTCTTTCCGCCTTGCAGTATTATTTTGACGATGCGAGAATTAAGTCATTCTGGAAGGTGGGAATCGATTTAAATAAAATGAATAAAGATGGAATTGGGCCCGTAATTTATAAGGCAACCATCGAATATTTCGATTCCCTTCATTTTCCGGAGACGATTTCAGTTCGAACTAGATTTGAAAGAGGGGAAAAGAACCGGCTGGTCATCGTTCAGGATATTTTTAGGGAAAACGGAAACGTTCACGTATGTCGCGGAAATTTTTACGGTCTTTTTATGAATCTTCATTCAAAGCGTCCTTACCGCTTTTCGGAAGAAGAATTTAATAAGTTTCTCTTGAACGAATAGACCCTCGGGCGGTTTGTCTATTGTGCGTTTATCCTTAGTTTAAGCGAATTCATGAAAAGTTCGTTTATCGAACTAGGTAGAATTTTCGATTAAGATCGTGCAATTCGGTTAGGGTTCGAAACAAACGGGTCGTTCTACGACTTTCTTTTGCAATCGCAAACGACGCCATGATTTAGTTAAGATCGATTATTCTATAATTTGGAAAACGACTCGCCGGTTTTTTTGTCGACCTTCCGGGGTTTCGTTGGACGAAATCGGTTGAGAATCTCCGTAACCTTTGGTCTGCACTCGATCTTGGTTGATTCCGTGTTTCACTTTAAGATATTCCGAGATAGCATTTGCCCGATTTTCGGAAAGAATTTGATTGTCCGATTTTTTACCTACGTTGTCGGTATGTCCTTCCACAAGAATTTTTAAATTCGAATTCGACTTCAATAATTCCGCAAGTCGATTCAGTTCCGGTTCGGACTCTTTCGAAATTTCGAATTTTTTAGTTTCGAAGAATAAATTATTCAGTTGAATTTGTCGGCCGATCGCAATGGAAGGTAACACGAACTCGACGTCGACTTTTTCCTGATCGGATGAAATTCCTAAATTCAAGTTTCGAGAGACGGTAAGAAATCCTTCCTTCTTCGCAAAAAATCCGTATTTCTCACCGTAAGGGAGTACTAGGCTGAAAGTTCCCGTTTTAGGGTCGCTTTTTGCGACGCCGAGTTCCTTGAAATTAGTTAAAGATTCGTAATGTATTTCGGCGGAAATCGGATTTCCGTTTTCATCAGATACTTTTCCGTTTACTACGACGACGGAATTCGGACGGAAATCCTTAGGTAGATACGCCATATATAATTTTCCATCTTTGCTGACGTAAGCCCATTTACTGTTGGCGGGGATCGAGAAAAAATTAACGCCTTTCAAATTTTCCGAAACTTCCATCGGCTTAGTCCATTGAGTCCAATCGTTCCCTATTCTGCGAGTCACATATATCGAGATGCCTTGATGGCCGTCGCTGGAAAAATAAAGAGTTCGATCGTCGCTTGCGAGAAAGGGGGCCATTTCTTCCTTTTCCGTATTGATCGAATTTCCAAGACTTTGCCCGAACGAATAAGTGCCGTCTTCCTTTTGGAAGCTAATATACAAATCGAGTTTTCCGACCGAATCTTCCCGTTGAACCGAGAAGATCATGACTCTACCGGAGGAAGACAATGTGGAACCGCCAAAGACTTCCTGAGAAGGGTTACTGCTTTTTCGATAGTTATTATAAAAGCCGGGAAAATCTATTATTTTGGGAACCGACCATGTGCCATTTTCGCGAAAGCTTTTGTATAAAGGAACGCGCTTGGCCAAAGCCTCTTTTTTTTTCCGATGCTCTTTTTCTACCGCATCGAGTTTTGCGGAAACATTCGGGTCGTTGTCGATATCCCGGTATATTTCTTTTCTTTTAAGTTCCAATTCTTCATCGAGTTTCTTTCTTTGTTCTTCTTCATCGTAACTTCCAAAGACATAAAGTTCGTTTCCACCGGGCAAAGCGGATAATACGGCTGACGGCATATCGTTATTTAAAGGGTAGGGCATTTCCTTTCCGTCTTTCCAGAAACCCTTTTCGTCCTTTTCCGCGTACCAAATTTTTTGAGTTCCGTGCCTTCCTTGGGGCCGAAATACGGTCCAAAATAAATAGCGCCCGTCGGGAGTTACTGTCGGGTTTATCGAATATTGATTTCGACTTACGTAGTCGGGAATTTTTTTTAACGTCCAAGGATGAATACCGGTCTCTTCGGCAAAAGGAGATAGATCGAAACGCAATGGCATGCAATGCTGATCTTTCATTTCGCATAAAAGTCGGATGGTATGCTGTTGGTATTTTGAAAGTTCCGGCGCGAGATCGTTGGATTCGATTTGGATAAAGTCTTCACCGGAATGGATGAGCTTTCCGAACTGTAGAAGCTTTCCCTCTACTATTTTCTCCTCCGCCCCAATCGAAAAAAAACAGGAGAAAAGAACTAAAGTATAGTACCCCCATGCCCTGAACTTCATACCATTTTCCTCTTTGGGAATTTTATTTAGATCCATTGTTCTGAAAAGAATTTCTTTTCCTTTCGATTTATGAAACGGGATTTTGGGTGGGACGCTTTTTGATGGAATTGGGTTCGGGAATGGTAGATTCGAGAGTCTTGTTTTGGGGACAGTAGGATTGATTTCTACGTCAATTTGGCGTCTTTTGGAATCGGAAAATTTCGCAATTTTTTAGCATAGTAAGATAAACTTCGAACTGGCTTGGTTAGAACATCTCGCTAAACGGGAATTAATATGTAGCTAGTCCGTTTCTAGACATCCAGAGAATATAGCTTAGACTAGGTTTGGGACATAAGAACTTTCACAGAGGGCGTGGCTAATTCGCTGTTTTTTAATGTTCAATTCGGGAAAAATGCAAAATGATGAAACCTGATGTCTTTTTTTGTCATTTTTTGTTGCAAAGAACCGATCTAATATGGATGTTCTGCTTATCACTGGATTGTGCTATCCAGTAAAGTTGGGTTCGGTTTTGGGATTTTTATCATTCAATAGACAATCGAATTTTTCTCCTAGAACTACGGGAATCCGATGTTTATTCCTATCTCTTATTTCCCTTTTTTTCCTTTTCTTTAGTCTTAACTGCAAAGCTTCGGAAGATACAAGCCAGGCTATTTTGTCCGTGCTTAGCCAGCTTTTTTCGGCCCACCCGAATTCTAACCCGTTCTCGGTCGGCCAAACAATAAATTTGAATGGAAATGCGGGGCCGCAAGCCTTAGGAACCGTCGTCGATCCAAGCAATGCCGGGACGGCAGTGGGAATCGCCTTACAGGGTTCAGGAATTCCCGTACTCATCATCTTATATAATTCTGCAGGAAATCCCTATGCAGTCGATGTCAATGGGGATGGTAATCCGGACTATTTCTTGTGCACTACCCAAGGGGTCGTTACGTTGCGGACCGGCGGAGCTTGTACCGGAAATCAAGTTATAGTTTTTCCTGGCCAAGGATATGATACGAATGGTGATGGAGTTCCCGATAATTTAATTCTTTCTTCGGTTGCGTCCGACGTAGTTTCTCCCAGTAGCGTGATTTCGCCTAATCCGGGAATTTATGGCGGTAGTAGAACGGTAACTGTAGTTTGTTCGGATAATATTGCACCCGGTAATATTATCTATACTCTCGACGGAACGGTTCCTAACTTTATTCCTTTGATCGGTAAGGTAATGGATCCTGCCGCAACGAGTTTTACGATCGGCAGTGCGGGAGATGGGACCTATACGGTTAAATATTTTTGTCGCGATTTAGCAGGGAATTCCGAATCGACGATTCATACGGCCGTATATCAAGTAAATCATAATATACCTAACGTAACGATAACTAGTGCATTGAGTTCTTCGAGCATCAGCATTAATGTTGGAACCCTTAATTCCGCCAGTTTATCATGGCAATCAAACCAAACTGGAACTTATAGTTTAAGACAAAATGCGACCGGATGTTCAGACGGCACTGTCATTAGTTCGGGTAGCGTAACCGCGAACACTCCGATCACATCGTCGATTTTAGCGAATCAGCTTACTGTCGGATTAAATTCTATGTATCTCTGTGTAACGGCCGGGTTAACGGGATTTCTTTCCTTCAATATAAGTCGCGACGATACTCCTCCTTCCATTAACTTGAATCCGGGAGCTGGTACGTTCGGAACCTCCCCGCAGAATATATCTTTTGCTTGTGTCGATTCCAGCTCTTGTACGATAGTTTATACGACGGACGGATCCACACCGTTTATCGATCCGATTACAGGCGTAGTAGGAAACGGTTTAGCTTATTCAAATTCGCCCGTTTCCTTAACCTCGGGAACGACGACGCTAAAATATCTCGCGAGGGATGCTGCAGGTAATCTTTCTTCAGTCGGGACAAGCACTTATACTATCAATTCTGCCGTAGCCACAATAACAGCTAACTCATACTCACCTTCGAGCAAGTCGATCAATGCTTCGGTAAGTTCGACAATGACGATTACTTGGCAATCGGATCTCGCAGGTACATATCAAATTTTAATTGGGACTTCGAATTGTACGTCCGGAGGAACGTTAGCTACAGGTACTAATGTTGGTGGTAATGCAACGGCAGGAACCCCGATAGTATCCGTGCTTAATAATTCGAATTTTTCAAACGGAAATAATTCGGTGCTTATCTGCGTGGCAAACGCAAGTTTGGCGCCTCAGTATGGAAGCTTGAGTACTACAATCGTTAAAGACGGTATCCTTCCTACCATTCAATCTTCGACTCCATCAAATAATTCACTAGGGGTTGCCAGTTCCAGTTCCAGGATTTCGATCGTTTTTAGCGAAAGTATGAATACGAACGCATCGCAATTACCTTCTTCTTATTTAAATGCCTGCCCTGCTTCTCAGTCTGGTACCGTTTATTTTGAAGCCGACATATATGACGGTACCTCTCTAAATTGCGCGGACGTAACTGCCAACTTTACTTGGTTAAATTCAGGCACCACTCTTCAAATCGATTTGTCATGGATCTCATTTCCTGAAAATACAAAGATTCAAGTTACGATTCCAGCATCAAGTTTAACGGACGTAGCGGGGAATGCGCTGGCGACCGCCGCTCAGATTACTTTTACCACCGCTCCGAGCCCGAATAAATTCGGAATTTTAACGACAGGTCAGGGGGCTTGCTGGGACGTAAACGGGAATCCGGTTCCTTGCAGTAGTACGGGACAGGACGGCGCTCTGCAAACTGGAACCGCTAGAAGCTACCAAGTTACGACGACGGCGAACACTTCTATTACGACGGATTCTTCCACGGGATTAATTTGGAAGACTTGTCAAATGGACTGGGAAATTCACACGGGAGCTTGCACAAAAAGTGCGACCCCAATCGGACCTTGGACTTATTCCGTCGACACTAGCGGAACCCCAACGAAATACTCAGCCCTAAACGCTTGCGCTTCTTTAAATTCAAGTTCTTATGCCGGGATTAATACATGGAGATTGCCAACTTTGGCCGAATTGGCAACTATTCTGAAATACGGCTCCGGAGTTAGTCCCGCCTTAGACACTAGCGCATTCACGAATCCGACAAGCGGCCAAGCTAGCAATTATTGGGTAAATCTTTGGACAGGAACCGGAAATTTTAGTAATCCGTATTTCTCTTGGATCGTTAATTTGTCTGACGGCTCCATTTCTCCCGTTACGAAACCGAATTCAAATGCCATCATGTGCGTATCGGCTCAAAATTCAAACGCGACATCCCATACATTTTCAGTAAATTCGGGAGGAGGATTCGTTACGGATAATGGAACCGGATTGATTTGGGAATTATGTACGGCAGGTTTAAGTGGTTCAAATTGTTCTAGCGGAACGGCGACTACATATACTTGGCAAAACGCTTTAAATCGATGCAATGCCCTGACGACCGCCGGAAAAACATGGAGATTGCCCAACGTTAACGAACTCCGATCAATCGCTGATTATTCCAAAAGTAATCCTTCGATCGATTCAATTACCTTTCCAGCGACAGTTTCTTCCTACTACTGGACTTCGACTTCTTATGCACAATCGCCCTCTAATGCTTGGTACGTTTACTTTAATAACGGCCAAATGAATCCGTTTACTTCCAAAGGAAGTACGTATTATGTTCGTTGTGTAACGAACTGATCGGTTAAGTTTAAAGGAAGCGAATTATTCATTAAGTAATAATAGCTTATTTTTCTTACTCCGTTATAAACTGCGGGAAATATTAAGTCACTTTGCATCGCTTCGTTTATCACATTAAAATAAGTACTGAGTTGAGAAATTGGTTTGCAGATTTTGCATATGATTTCGAAAGTTTACATCAAGAGGATCAAAAATTTGTGATCAATGAAACATTTTGATCAAATCGGTCTAAATGGATTCAATGCGCAAGCGATATAGCAGAAATTGCAATATATATTTGAATGGCTACACTTTTATCCTTAGTGACATATATCCGGCACCAAATGCAGCAAGTACGAGTGATTACATTCGCTCCTGGCGTTGAAAAATGAAAATAAATGCGGTTTGTATCGATTGGAGATTCCAATTTTCGGCTGAAGAGAATTTGGGAATATTCAGCGAAGTTATAAGAAATTTTCGTCTTGGGAATCAAGAGTTAAAGGAAGCGATAAGGAATGGCTGGATTCATTAGAAAACGATTAGTAGCCAAAGCTAAAGTCGCTACTGCTTCGATTGATCTTAGGCGGACCATTTCGTTCATCGGCTCTAAGTTCCTTTTATTAATTATAGCACTTATAATTCTATTTCGCCCACAATCCATCGACCCTCAATCTTTAAAAACGTACGGATCTAGAACTAAAATTCCATTGAGTCTAGATAGAGCGATTTTAATCGGTACTACGAATAACGTACTGTTGCGGACACTTGAATCTAAAAAAGAAATCACTAAGTTGGTAATTACCGAAAAGTGGAGAGAATTTCTCCCGAAAGTAGGTGTCCAGTATATGGGACTCAGGAATACGAACGTTGGCTCTTTGGATAATTTATACAATGACGTTCGCTTAACGGTCCAGCAGCTCGTTTTTGACGGAGGTGAAGCCGGTCTGCAGGTAGAAATCGCCAGGCTAAACGAAACCTTGAACGAGCAAGATTTCAAGATCAACGCGGCCAAATTGAAGTTAGATATTCAAAAGGCTTATTTGAAGTCGCTCGCCGCTAAGGGAAAGATTCTTTTAGGAAGAAAATCCGTAGAGAAAATGGAAGAGGCTTTAAAAAAAGCTAAAGCGGAGTTTACCCAAGGGTTGATCTCTAAAATACAACTCACAGAAGTTTCCAATAAGGTTAAACAATCTCAATTCACTTTTTTGAAATATAAAAACGAATACAATCAGTCGATCTTGGATCTGAAACAGATACTTTCCCTTGACTTTCACATAGATCTTGAATTAGAAGAAAATCTATTTACCGATTTTATCATAGATGTTCCGCGATTCGATACAGAAGAGGCCGTCATTAAAGCCATTAATACTCGCGAGGATATAAAAAAGTCCCAAGTCATTGTCAAAAGGCTGAAGAACGAAAAGAAAATTGCGGATAATTATTGGATTCCAAAGGTTTATTTGGGGGGCTACGCCGGTAAGAACGGGAATGATTTTCCTCTAAAACACGAAATTTACGGAGTTAATTTTAATTTGGTGCTTCCGCTTGGTAGCAACGTAGTTCAATCAAACGGGAATTTGGGTGTTCAGAAAGACGGAACCGGTATTCAAACTTATCCGGGTTTTGGAAATCAGACTGTTGGCCCCGGTATCAACGGGTATGAATCTAGTCGGATTCAGTTTTTCGATAACCTCTCGTACTCGCGAAAGATTTTGGAAGGGGAAGTTCAGTTAACGGAAGCGTTGATGAATTATAAAAACCTGGAAAATCAGGTCGGTTTGGAAGTTCAAAAGAGTCTGGATAAAGTAACGGAATCCTGGGAAATGATGAAAATCGCTAATTCTAGCGTTTTGTTAAATTGGGAGACGTTAAAAATCAGCAACGCGAAACTCAGCGCCGGACAATTCCGGAAAGAAGAAAATCTAAGCTCCGAACTTGAATTCCTCAAATCGCAACAAGAACTCACGGATTCTCTAGTCGGGTATATTATCAGCTGCTATGAAATGTCATTTGCGGCTAACATAGATTTAAATAATAAAAAGATAATCAGATATGAAAAAGGTAAGGGGAATTCTCTCATAGCGGCGTTATTATTCAATCGCGATCCAAAAAGCGCAGCTGCAATGGAGTCTTCCGTTCCGTAATTTGTGGAGTCGAGAATGAGAGAATTTATAAATATTTTAGGGTCTATGAAAATGAAACGAGGATTTCAAAAAAAGAGCTTATTGCCGGCTCTCGTTATTTTATCGGTGTTTGGTTTCGGGAATTGTCAAAAGCTTTCGGATAAATTATTGAAAATCGACCCTTTTATCGGGGAGACGGCGCCTCCCAAAGTTCTATTTAGCAATCCTACTACAGGCGCACAGAATTTGCCTACGAGCCAATCATTTTCGATCGGTTTCAGTCGAGCTATGAATGTCAATAGTTGCCAAACCGCTTTTACCATGTCTCCCGCTACCTCCGGTTTTTTCAGCAATACGAACGGTCTTATTCTCACATTTTCTCCGACTGCAGCGCTAAATCCGGGAACCTATACGTTTACACTGACGAAGTCTTGCGAAGATCCCAACGGTATGGACATCGAGAACCCGTTTAGCGCTTCCGTAGCGGTAGGAGGTTCCGCTTCGGGCGGTTCTTTAGGTTCGAATCCGACTGTAACCAACATGTACGTCTATGCAGGAACTACATCTGCTTGCAATACGGCTGGCGCTTCTCTAACCGACTTTCTTAATGGGTCCGTCTTGAATGCGTGTATGGGGGACCCAAACCAAAACCAAATCATTATCAATTTTTCGAGAGCAATGGATCCCAACTCGACAAATTCCGCAATATCGATTAGTCCCAGTGTTTCAGGGAGTTTTGTCTGGTCATCCGGGAGCATTCTCACATTTACTCCGGATAACGCGCTAGCGTTGAACCAAAGGTATACGTTTACTGTTGGCGGAAGTGCGGCGGATAGTGGTGGAATCTTGATGAAACAAAGCGTGCAAGGAAGCTTTTTAGTCGGTTCCGGAAATGCGACACCGACTGTAACTTCACTCACAGTATTAACCGGTTCTCAGGCAGGCTGCCAGGCAGGTATCGGAACCGCGTCGAATATTCTGACAAGTAACGTTACGAACGCTTGTTTAGGCGATCCCACAACCAATACGGTCGTTTTCAATTTCGGATTACCGATGAACACGCAGAGTGTGCAAAACGCGATTTCGTTTTCCCCGGCAATTTCAGGTAGCTATACTTGGTCGAACGGAAATCAAACACTTACGCTCGTTTCGGATTCTACGTTAGGATTCGGAACCCGTTATACGGTCGCCATCGGAACCGGCGCATTGAGTGCAAATCTCGTTCCATTGCAGCAAGCGATCGGCGCCTCTTTTGTCGCAGGCGGAATCAATCCGTCTCCGTCGGTCCAGTCAGTAGGTTTAGTTAGTCAACCCGGTTGTGCAACGTCGTTTCCCGGTTCCGGTAGTTCCACTGGCGGGAATTGGTCGATGGGTTTTTGTTGGTGGGATTACTCACAGCAGATCCTTTCTCCTAGCGCATATCAGTTCCGCGGAGGAGACGACGGTCTTAATGATGCGGCCGCTTGCGCAGATCAAACAACGGATGATTTCCGAATCATATTCAATAATTATATGGACGCTCGCACGACGATGAATGCGATTTCCTTAAACCGGATTACCGGGACTTCCACGGTAATCCGGTTGGCTACATGGGTCTGGAGGGATTGTCAACTTTCCTTTCCTTACGGGTGTCGAGTGCTGGATTTGGAATTCTCGGAGATCGAATCCAGCTGCGGGGGCAGCAGTGCCTTCGGCGCATCGGGCGATTATAATATGACAAGGGCCGGGTTCGACTTTACGAGTGCTATTCCTTACACCGTAATTGCGACCGATCCGAACGGTCCCGTTTATACCCTACAAGTGGCAAATTCGGCGACGGACGTTAATGGAAGACAATTACTTACTCCTTTCTCGTTCTCATTCGTGAGTCAATGATCTATGGAGGGGTATGAATTTTTACGAGGTAAAGAATCAATGAGACGAATGTCATTCATCTTACTTGCTATTTTGGTCATTGACTGCAGCTATTTTAATACCGGGGCAATCCGAGTTGCAACGAAACGGGAAGCAGTAAAATCCACGTATCTGCTCGGTTTCATCGAAAACAGAGATAACCATTTCGATCCATTTAATACGAAAAATTTAACTAGCATGCTTAAATTCGAATTATTGGATGCCGGTTACGGAATCTTAGTGATCGATGATTATGTAAAAGGCGATGAAGGAAACCCGAAGAAGGACCTCCTACTCGGAGCCGAAGGTAATAAAGCGTTACTAGCGGGAGACCCAGGGCATATCAGTTCGGATTTGAGTTCCAGGCTTTTAAAAGAATCGGAAATCAAATCCGTTCAAAGCGTTACGAACTTCGATTTTCTTATCCAGGGTGCGATATCGATGGGTGACAATCGTCGACTAATCGATAAGACGGAAAGTGGAATAGTCTTTTTAGAGGTCTTCGATAAATCGGGCAAAATCGTCAGTAGCATTAATTATACCATAGAAGGGAAAGTGTTAACTGAAGCGGAGCTACTGAAGGTGATTTGCACGAGGATCATAGATAAAATAGATAAGAGGGAAGAGAAGAAACCTTGGTGGAAAATACTTTAGTTACATCATTTAGAATTAGATCGAGAAGGGTGCCGATCGGTTTACTTATCGTTGCGTCGTTATTTCTTTTTAACCAGTGCGGCCCCGACGAAAAGAAATTAGAAGAAAAATATAATAAAGCTCAGGGGCTTTTTTGGGCGAATAAAAGAGTGGAGGCTGCTAAGCTTTTAAAGGAAGTTTACGATGCCAAACCCGATTATAAAGACGTCTCTTTTACGTTGGGCAGAGCCTATTATTTCGATATGAAGTTCCAGGATGCCTTAAAGTGTTTTACCGAAGCATACGACAAGGATCGTGAGAATTTAACTCCTTTGCTATGGATTATAAAAACCCAATTTGCGGCGGGAATTCGAGATAAATCTCTTTTCGATAATATTCAGTCTTTTGCGAAACGCGATGCCGGTAATATCGAGCTGCTTTTTATGAACGGCCGTTTGCTGGAAGAATCCGGAAAGACGGATCAGGCGATTCAAAGTTATAACCAAGTCGTTTTACAAACACTTCCGCTGGCATTGGCTCACAAAAGATTGGCGGAAATTTACAAAAAAGCAAATATTACGCAAAAAGCAAATTTTCACCAACGAAAGTTCGAAAACCTCACTTCGAAAGAATAGCTTAAACCGATCATTAGAAACGTAAACGGATATTATCGTATGTCATCAATTCGGTCCTCTTTATTCGGTAAGCCCGGCAGATTCGTTTTATCGGCTTTGGCTATTTATTTGGTTCTTTATCTGCTTTATTCCAAGCTTGTGAAAGGAAATTCAAACTCGTTCCTTTCCAGGTCGGGGGCAGCCATTTTTAAGCCCTTGGATTTCGGTTCGAAAGGTAAAGACGAAATCTCCGAAGGAGAACCCGGTAGTCAATCGGCAATGTCCGTTTCGGCAAAGCAGGTCGAGTCTAAACTGATTTCACCCAATATAGACGTATCCGGTTTGATCGACTTCACCGATAAGGTTGATCTCTATTCCAAAATCGGAGGTCGAGTCGAAAAGTTTTTCGTTAAAGAGGGAGAGGACGTTCATCAAGGACAGAAGCTTTTTCAAGTAGAAAGTCTGCAGATGGAGCTCGAACTCATGAAGCAGCAGGCGACCTTGGAATCATCTAAGTCCCAAGTAAGGCTTGCACGAGAGAAGTATGAGAAGGCAAAAATGGGAATTTTTGCCAAGCTTCAAGAGATGGAAAAAAGTAAAGTTATCTACGAGAAAACGAAGGAGGATCTTGAGAAATCGAAGAACACCTTCTTCGGTATAGAGGAAGTTTATAAAGCCGGCGGTCTGAGTCGGGAAGAGTTCGAGAATGCCAAGCTTAATCTTACCGCGAAAGAGTCGAGCTTCAGTATCGCAAAACGGGATTTAGAGATTCATAGTATCGGATTGACGGACGAAGATATTATTCGTAACGGCTTTGCACTCCCGAAATCGAAGGAAGAAAAGCTGAATCTACTAAAGGAAATCAATACCGAAATAGAAAAGGCCGAATTGGAAGTGGCGGAAGGCGTGATGCACTCGCACGAGGCTCAAGTGAATTCGACAAAGACTATGCTGAAAGAGGCCATGGTTTATTCCCCCTTGAAAGGAGTCGTAGCAAAGCGATATAAAAACGAGGGCGAATTGCTTTCGGGATCAGGGGGAAATCAACCCGCTTTGACGGTAATCAATATAGATAAAGTTTATGCGGTCTTTAATATTACGGAAACTGAATCTACCGTCCTAAAAAAGGGGATGCGAGTGGATTTTTCCGCAGACGTTTTTAAGGATTCCAAATTTTCAGGCAAGGTGGTTTTAGTCAGCCCTCTAGTAGACCAGAAGGCACACACTGTCGAAGTGCGGGCAATTGTGGATAATGTCGGCAGGAAATTAAAACCCGGGATGTTTATCCGGGCGAATATAGTTCTCGGAGATCCCGCTCCTACAATTTTGGTCCCAATGACGTCGCTCGTCTCCAATGAATCCGGAAAAACCTCCATTTTCGTCATGAAAGACGGCAGATGTTACGGAACCGAAGTGCAATCCGGTAAGAAGCACGGCGACGAAATAGAAATCACGAACGGACTGCAGAACGGGGACGTGATCCTTTTGGATAAGTTATCTCAGTTGCGAGACGGAATGCCAGTCAGTCCTGCGATTCTTAGGTAATGGAAGCTCTCCTCAAGTTTTGCGTCCGCAAACCGGTCACCATTTCTATGGTTTGGTCGGCTCTCATCTTATTCGGGTTTATCGCTTTAAGTAAATTAAAGATTAATTTAATGCCGGAGCTAGAATTTCCGAAGGTAACGATCGTAACCCATTACTCGAATTCATCCGCCGAAGAAGTCGAAAGTCTCATTACGAAGCCGATTTCCGATTCGATAGGAACGATTGGCGGAGTTGAATCGGTCAATTCAGAATCGATGGAAGGCATGTCGGTCGTGACTGTCCAATTTTCGAATCATACTTCCTTGGATTATGCAATCATAGACGTTCGCGAAAAAATCGATTTGGTTCGAGATAGCCTCCCGCAGGATGCGAGTAAACCATTGGTTACCAGGTTCGATCCTTCCCAATCGGCATTTCAGGAAATTGTAATATTTCCTAAGGAAGGAGTTCAAGAAAAGGACTTGAGGGGATTTCTTTCCGACAACGTAAAAGTGTATTTCGAAAGAATCGAAGGCTTGGCGGCTGTCCAATTTTCCGGAGGCTATAAAAAGGAAATTTCGATCGAGATCGATTCGGAGAAAATGAATTCCTATAGCATTTCCTTGTTCGACGTCCGGAAGGCGATTTCCCTTGCGAATGTTAGTTATCCCGCCGGAACCTTACCGGTCGGCGACAAGGATTATTTAGTCAGGGCCGTTGGCGAATTCAAATCGATCGAAAGCATCGGGGAGGCGGTCGTGGGCAATAATGCCCAAGGAATTCCGATCCGGTTGGCATCCTTTAGCAATGTTCGGCAAGGTTATCGGGAAAGAACCGGAATCGCTCGATACAACGGAAAGGATTGCGTGATCGCTTACCTTTACAAAGAGTCCGGCCGCAACTCGGTAGAAATTTCCGAGAGAGTCAAAAACGAATTAGAAATCATTAATCAAAAATTCGGCCGCGAGATTTCGGCACAGAGCGTCTACGACGAATCGAAATTCATCAGTGAATCTATTTCGGGGGTCACTAGCTCCTTGATCTCGGGAATGATTTTGGCTTTTTTAGTTCTGGTCTTTTTGCTCAGAAACGTCAAAAGTCCTCTGATTCTTTTAACGGTGATACCAGCCAGTTTATTTTCCACCCTTCTCCTTTTTTATCTTTTCGGAATTTCATTAAACATGATGTCGTTAGGCGGAATGGCTCTCGGAATCGGTATGTTATTCGATACGAGCAACGTGGTCTTTTCCGCGATTGAAAGAAATTTAGCGCGAGGCGCCGAAGTCAAGGATGCGGCAGTAAAAGGAACTCTCGAAGTCACTGGGTCGGTGGTTTCCGCCACTCTGACTACGGTTATCGTATTTTTGCCGATCATTTTCTTTAAGAGCATGATCGGTATCGTTTTCGGAGAGATGGCACTCGCCATCACTCTTGCCTTACTCATGAGTTTGGTCGCTTCCTTAACTCTGATTCCGATGCTAACGTCCGTTTTGTACGGCATTCCGATGGAGCCGAGATTTCTGACCGAATCCGTTTTTAAGAGATCGGAAGAGTTTCATAGAAATCTATTATCGAAATACGAAGCTAAATTATCCGGTTACTTGGATAGGCCAAAACCTTTGTTTCTTTTGATAGGCGCTTTATTTTCCGTGTCCGTCCTTTTTTTATTCATTCTTCCGATGGAATTCATTCCCCGAGTCGATACCGGAGAATTTTCCATACTCGTTAAGGCGAGAAACGGTTCGGGCTTAGAAGCGACTTCAGAAATCACGCGTTACGTAGAGAGTCTTTTATTAAAGGAACCTGTAGTCAAAAGCGTCATCTCGCGAATCGGATTCGAAGAGGACCAAATTGCAACTCGGAAGAAGGGTAATTGGGGGACGAACCGGGCGTCTATTCGAGTCGTTTTAAAGGAAAATTCGCATTTATCCTCGGAAAAATTCATTTCGAAAATCCGATCTAAGTTTCATTTTTCGGAAGAAGTCGAAATTCATTTTGAGAACAGCGGAGACGTGCTTTCATCAGTGGTGTCTCCCGACTCGAACGGTTTAAGTCTGGAAATTTTAGGCGAAGATCTTTCTACATTAAGCGAAATCGGTCATAATTTAAAGAGTAAGCTTGCGAAACTCCCGGGAATCAGAGATGCCCGCATCAGCATGGATGATAAGTCGGCCGAATATGCGCTGAGTTTCGATACGGTTAAGTCCAGCATCTTCAACTTAAGCAACGATTATCTTTCCAATTATCTGAGGATGGCTAATTACGGTTCGGTAATCACTAAGATCAAATTAGCGGGTAAAAGCAGCGATGTTCGCCTCTTCTTTCAGAAGCAGGACGTAAATTCCTTGGAAAAAATCATGGCGATGAGCGTACAATCGCCGCAAGGAAATCTGATCCAATTATCCCAGATCGGAAAGATAGAAAGAATGGATTCACCGCTTTCCATCGTACGTACGGGTAATTCCCGCGTGAATTTAGTTACCGCGGACGTCGATTTTCAAGAGTCGAACGCTCCTTACCGGGAAGTTAAGAATCTGATTTCCAAAATGAACCTGCCGGACGGTTATCGGATCCGGTTTTCAGGGGAACAGGAGAATATAGATAAGTCCTTCGGCGATTTGACTTTCTCCTTCATCTTAGCGATCGTTCTGATTTATATGCTGCTGGCCAGTCAGTTCGAATCGTTGCTTTATTCGTTAATTATGATATGCACGATTCCTTTGATGTTTATAGGCGTCTTTCCCGCCCTATTTCTTTTTGGAAAAAGTCTGAATGTCAGTTCGTTTATGGGTTTAGTGCTTCTTTTGGGCGTCGTCGTAGATAACGCAGCTTTATATTACGAATATGTCCATCTTCTCAGTAAGGAAAACATCCCGCTTCGTAAAGTCATTACGGATAGCGGTAAAATCGTTTTACGGCCCATCCTGATGAATAATGCGACGACGATCCTCGGCTTACTTCCGATCATGCTCGAACTTCAAAAAGGGACGGAGTTCCAATCTCCGATGGCGATCGTGGTAATCGTCGGTCTTTTGACATCTTTCTTCTTCAGTTTGTATCTCATCCCCGTCCTGTTCTTTCTTCTTTTAAAGAATAAGAGAGGATAATCGTTATGAGTAACAGAGAAAAAAGTTTCCTTAACAGGCATCCATTAACGGTCGCGATGATTTTGTCGGGATTTTTTCTTTTCGGAGTATTATCTTTCTTTAAAGTTCCTGTCACTTTGTTTCCGACTTCCGCATATCCGGGCCTTTCTATTTCCGTCGAATATCCGGGAGCAGACGTTCTTTTAGTGGAAGAGATCCTTGCCGTTCCCATCGAAGAGGCGGTTTCCAGCGTGGGAGGGATCGAAGAACTCCGATCTTCCGCCGAAAGAGGCAGGGTCGAAATCAATATCGAATTCCAAAAAGGGACCAATATCGACATTAAAGGTTTGGAGATCCGGGAACGGGTGGACGCCGTTGCCAGTAATTTTCCGAGAGAAGCGCATAAGCCGCTCATTTTCCAGTACGACCCCGACCAAAAACCGATCATCATCATCTCAATTGAAAGCAAGAAGTTCGACTTTACCACTCTCAGAAGTATTGCAGATCACGAGGTCAAGAGATATTTGGAGAACATAGAAGGGGTGAGTCAGATCGCCGCTTCGGGGGGTAAGGTCCGGGAAGTATTGATCGCTTGCGATCTTCAAAAACTCCGCGCTTACGGTTTAGATCTGCAGGATATTCAAAGAGTCATTCAAACAAATAATAAATCCGCTTCGATCGGGGCGGTAGAAAAGAACGGTTTGAAATACAACCTGCTTCTTTCCGGGAAATACCAAACTATTCGGGACATCCAAACGCAACCTTTCTATTCTCCCGAAATGGGAAGAGTTTTTTTTCTGCAGGATGTAGCAGACGTTTCCTTTTCTTTTCGGGACGAGGAGAGCGCGTCGCGCGTCAGTGGAAAGGAGATGGTCAGCATCTTCGTTTATAAATCTTCTCTCGGCAATACGATGCAAATTGCCTCAGAAGTCCGAAACAAGCTGCAAGAATTAAGACTGCCGGACGTTACTTTTAGCGTCGTTTACGACCAATCCGAATCCGTCAGAAAAACATATTCGAATATTCTAACATGTACGCTGCTTGGAATTTTGCTCATTGCGTTTTTGCATTTTAGGAATCAACGGAAGTTCAGTCCGGAAATCAACTTAACCCTTTTTTTGCAACTTCCTCTGAATTTTTTCATCATTCAGTTCTTTCTTTTTTTATCGAAGATCGATTTCGATCTGATTATTGCGAGTGCGGAAATCATCGGATACGGGCTTTGGTTTTTCGTTTATAAATTTCTTTGCGAGAGACGAGACTCGGCTCAAGGGAGCTTTAAACTTAGGAATACGATCGGAGAGTTTGCCAGTTTCATTATCATTATCCTTTCTTTATGCCTTCCATTATATTATTTAGATTCCGATACGGGGCAGTCCACGATGAGATTGGGCGCGTTCCTTTCCTTGTATCTATCCCTGTCCTATTTTTTATACATTCCTTTGTATTCTTCCGTCCGGATGGTTCAGGAAAAATATTTTCGTTCTTATTCTACGTTGCCGTACGAAGAGACGCGAATTTCAAGAAACCGAGGAAGCGCCTACGACATTTTCCCGAAACGGATCTTTCTCGCCGCATATTTGATCGTGATTTCGGCAGGAGTTTTTCGTTTAATCGACGCGAATAAGGAACTTTTTTATTCCACAGAAAACCGCAAAGTCATCGGCTTTGTGGAATTACCAGCCGGTTTCAATTTTGCACAAACAAATTCGATCACGAAAAAAATCGAAGAGAAGCTCTTAAAAACGGAAGGGACCTCGGAAGTCACCTCCAAGGTTGAACCGGGTCATTCCCTACTCGTCATCACTGTAGACGAATCCAAGATCAGCGGGGATGATTTTATCCAGAAGATCCGTAAGGATCTAGGTAACGTGAGTCCTGCCTTTTGCTACTTTTCAAGAGAATCGGAAAGTTCTCGGTATAAGGAGATCAAAATCGACGTTTTGGGAGACGATTACGATACTCTGGACCAGTTGACCAAGGATTTGGCGGGCAAGGCTTCCGGTATCAGCGGTTCGGAAGACACTGTCTTGAATTATAAATCTCCCCGGGACGAACTCGAGCTGTCCTTGAATAATAATAAGGCTTCCGGCGCCTCCTTAAATAATTCGGAAATCGCGGGATTCTTGAAAACCGCGATCCAAGGTTCGGTTGTCTCGAAATTTATGGAAGATAGTCGTGAGCTGGACATTAAAATTCGCGCTCAGGAAGGGTTTAGGAAATCTCCTTCGAGTATAGAGAAGTTCGTGGTCAAAAATCAGATCGGAAAATATGTTCCAATTCCGGAAGTCTCTTCCAAGAAAGAATCAAGGTCCCCGGCGAGAATTTTCCGTAAGAACAAGAAGAGAGTGCTTTCCTTTTCCTTGCGAACGACGGAAGCTTCCTATCATACTATCAAGACTAAAATCATCGAAGAACTTAGTAAGAATCTTCCGGAGAATTATCATATCGAACTGGGGCGGGGAATTGAGAAGATTCTGGAAGCCGAGAATCGGTTGTATGCCGTAATTGCATTTTCCTTTTTGCTTATATACATGGTGTTTGCCTCCTATTTCGAATCCTTTTTGCAGGCTTTGGAAGTGATCGCTACGATTCTATTTCCTTTTTTTCTGACCTTACTCATTACAAGCTTTCTTTTCGGAAAACTTTCCTTACCCGTATATTTGGGTCTGCTATTAACGATTGCGGCGGTCTCTTTTCAAATCCTTTGTTTGGGTAAAGTATTAAAGGATCCCGAGCCGGGATTTAAGCGAAGAACGTTTTTACTTATTCTCGCTTTGTTTGCACCGCAACTGCTCTTTTCATCCGAAGGAGGATCCTTTTTGATGGAAATGGAATTAACGCTCTTACTTGGAATCGGCATCTCTTTGGTTTCGACTCCGAAGCTTTATCTCTTTTTGGAAGGAATCCTTCCTAAACAAATTTTAATCCAGTATTTACGGGAGAATCTTTTTCGGTCCGCAAAGGATTCTCGAATGAATCGAAAATCTTTTCGTTAGACCTTGAATTATTTTATATGAATCCAACAAACCAATTCAAATCTCTTTTGCAGTCGCTCCTCTCTTTGACGGTCAGGAAAGTGAAGGACTTTCTTGTGTCTTTGGCCTATCCGTTTCGATGGAAAAAACTAGGTTTTTGGACCGTCGCAATTTTTGTCGTTTGGGTCGGTATCGCGCGTTATCGAAATTCGCCTAAATGTATTTCGGGAACTTGTAAAGAAGGTTTGTCGAAACTTCAGTATGCGAACGGGGATATTTACGAGGGACTTGTGAAGGATTCCAAACCGAACGGTAAGGGCGTTTTTTGGAATGATCGAGGCGATTATTACGAAGGTGAATGGATGAACGGAATGAGACATGGTAAAGGCTCTTATCGTTATCCTAACGGAACAGCCTACGAAGGAGATTTCGTTTTTAATAAAAGGAACGGGATCGGCGCTTTTCGATGGGACGATGGGACGACTCTTCGAGGCGAGTGGAAGGAGGATATTCCGGAAGGGGACTGTACTATGATCCTCCCGGACAATCGAAAGCTTGTAGGGAGATATTTACAAGGACGGATTTTTGACGGCGAGGGGGTTCTGATCTATGACGACGGATCCAGATACATCGGAGCTTGGAAAAACGGCATGAGACACGGTAAGGGAGTGTTATTGGACCCATTCGGTAGTGTTTTATTTCAAGGTATCTGGTTTGAAAATCGAGAGAAAACCAGAATCTTCGACAAAGATCAAGCGACGGCGGACTCCGCTCCGAAAAAAAACGAGAAACATTCCAAGAATAGGAAACGGAAATAATGAATCTATCTACCGAAACAATCAAAAAACATCTTCTTGATAATCTTTTTACAAGAGGTTTCTTTAGGAATTTAGAATATAACCTTCATCCGGAAAGCGTGTTAAAGGCGGATTCGCGCGCGTTCTTAAAAGATACATTCCGGACCTTCGGTCTTTTTTTACTCACATACATCGCATTCAACCTTTTCGTTTCCCTCTTTAATCTGGAATATCTGAACGTTTATGGGAATAGAATGAAGGAGTTCTATCAAGAAGGTAGGATCGCTTTATCCATGTACGTCATGAACGCTTTTCCGTATAATATCCTCTTCATGGCCTTTTTTATTCTGCTCTTCCAATTGTACGTCGCCACTATCAGCTATGTTGCTCTTTGGGTTTTGGGCGAAGCGGAGCGGTCTTATGAGAGGATGCTCGGGATCGCATTTTCGACAGGCTTGTATGTTTTACTTTCCTTCTTTCCTATTTTGATATTGTTTTCGATCGCACCGGAATCCATTCAGAAAGATACCTTTAAGATGGTGTTATTCCTAAGTTTGAACGGAATTTTCTTTCTTACAGCGGTCATTCTGCAATGCGTCTTTTATCTGAGAATGACTCGAATCGTGTTTCATCAGAATTACGGTAGGGCGATTTTAACCTGGTTGGGACCTTTTTTGTTTTTCGTTCTCGTAGTCGTAACGAATCTATAACGGAATCGGATTTACTGCGCAAAGTCCGGGAAATTCGGTAATCGGACGAGGCTTGTCGACGTTCTGCGCATCCGAAAGGACTTGGTGCGAGTTTGCTCCGCAAACGAAGTGCCAAAGCGGAATGTGGTGGTGCCCGGAGCGAAGGTCACGAAGTGAGATTGAGCGGAATAGTAGAGCCGTATTTAGACGCTGGGCTGGTCTTAACTCTTATATAAGTTTATTAAATACTTACCTTTTAAAGTTTTATAGATTGAAAAATCTGAATCTATACTTATAATATTGGAAATTCCTTCCCTTTCAGCAATGCACATAAGCGATGCATTTGCCAAATCCATCGGTAAATCTGAATATTTTTGCATACGATTCTTAATATATTTTAAATCTTCTAAAGGAATATCTAAAACTTGTAAACTTCCTCTTTCAACCCGTTCTAAGAAATCTGATTGAGCTGAGATAGAGAAAGAAAGTAGATAAACAACTTCTGTTATTACTGGCCAAGTTGTAAATAACGAACCTTTAAAGGTTTTTAGAAATTTAAAAACAGATTTGTGATAATTATCCGAAGAATTGAATAAGGCAATGATAGGACCTGAGTCAATGAGAGCGACGTTTTTCATCCTTATCCTTTATAATATTAGCCAGATGGGCTTTTCCGTCTTTTGCTAAATTCTTATGCTTGGAGGAGTGTTTACCAAATAAGTCTTTTCCTAATTCAAAAGGGGTTTTTGTTGAACTATGATTCTTTATATATTCAAGGATAGATTCCTTAACAATTTCCGAACGGCTTTTGCCTTTAGATTTGGCAAACGAATCAAGCTTTCTCTCTAAATCCGGCGGAATTCTCAAACTTATCATAAAAACAATGTATCACAATTAAGTATTACAAGCAGGAGTTTTATGCCAACTTCTGTGAAAAACAATAATACTGCCAGCCTTGCATCTAACCATCGGATTTGTGGAAGATCGACTTCATCTTTCATTCGATCCCCTGGTTATAACTCAGGTTTTCCAAATTTTTCGGGAATTCAGCGGAGTTTTGGATGGGTATTCAAGATGAATATAAGATTCGAGAAGAGCGTGAAAAATATCCGCCGAGTTGAAAGAAATCAGAAATTACAAAGAGAGCTTAGCCAGCGCTTAAACCATAAAAATTCATCGAGCAGATCAAGATTCTACGAACTTAACGTCGGATTTCCTGTAGGATCGATTCGGTAGGAGTTTCCTTTACCTTTTCGCTCCATTGGATGGGTGGGGTGGTGAAATTTGCGTACGCGATACAGCGTACCGTTCCGGCGGTGCTTCCGGCTACCTGGCTACATTCAGAATAAGTAATCGTCTTGGGTAATTTTGCCGCTTCTTCTTTGATCGAAGCCCCATAGGTTCCGGAATATACGATCGGTTTTCCTCCCGGTAACAGATTTCGAAAGTACGCCGTTGGAAAGTCGGATAGGTCAGGCTGAAATTCATAAGTCGAGCGTTCCGGAGAGCGTATCTCGTGAAGACAGGAATTCACTAAGGTCGGCACTCGGGCGGCAGCGACCTTTGCAAAGATTTTCGTGAACTGTTCGGGGGAATAGTCTCCGTCCGTACGCACTGCGAATCGATCCGTGCAGTTCTTTTTTAGATTCGGTTCGATCGTCGATACGAAAAACTCGGCAATCCCGGAATTTTCGTTTAGGATCCATGATCCGAGGGGGACAATAGTAATCTTTGCTCCGCTTGCCGTCAGTTCTCCGGGAATGGTTAAGACTGCGCCGGCCGCTTTTAGATTTTCGCGAAGCCAATTTTCCAATCTCTGCTTTTCGTCGGCCGTAGGTAAGGGTTCGGATTTCCATTCGTTGCGGAGTTCGGTATTTCCGTTTCTGTAAACCGGATAAAATACCAAGCGGTTATAGACGGAAGGGTAGAGAATTCGAACTTCCATCGGGCGTTCCGTTCCTGCCGGGAACGTTATTTGCGGATCTTTTGTTTTTCCCGAAGAGCAGGAGAGGGTTACAACTAGAATGAAGAAGAGTATTCCGAAAACGTTACGAAACATCGGCGCTTGCATATCAATACGCTCGCCGATCAGGAAGGGTTTTGCAAGTAAGAAACTTCGGGTTTCGCTTTTATAAAATGTCAAGCATCGGATTCGATTTTGGAACCGGATTTGGGATATGTCCGAAATTAATAATCCGCATGACCGACTGATTCGAGAGATATTCCAAGATAAATCGGAAGCAGGTTCTTTTTTTAAAAACAGTTTACCACCGGATATCGTCAGACTTTTGAATTTGGATCGACTTGAACTGTGTGAATCGAGTTTTGTTTCCGAAGAATTACTGGAAGAACGGACGGACTTACTCTATTCGGTTCCATTACGATCCGGTAATCAGGCTCAAATTTATCTTCTTTTTGAACATAAATCGTATCTGGATTCCGGAATCTACGTTCAGCTATTAGGCTATCTTTCGGAGATCTATCGAAGCCAGCTAAGAACGGAAGGTAAATATTCGGTTGTGATTCCTTTCGTTTTTTATCACGGAGAAAAAAAGTGGACTTTGGAAAATAATTTTTTAAGTCAGTTTCATTTAAACGGAGAGGAAAAGGATCTCTTGTCCGAATTTATTCCGGACTTCAGGATCGATCTTTTCGATCTGTCAGAAGTGGAATTGCAGGAAAAACTGGAAAGCATAACGATGCGAGTCATCCTAGGAGTGGTCCAGAGAATCCGCGACGGAGAGTCCGAGTTTGTGAATCACCTTTCCGGTTTGCTTTTACTTTTAAGTGGAATTGAAGACGAATCAAAAAGGGTTGCGAACTTAAATAAATTGTTATTGTATATATACTGGGCGAGGAAATCAAAGCCTTCGGACCTGAGGAAGGCACTCCATCGGACACAATTGGAGAGATATGAGGAGTTAACGATGACGACGGCTGAGAGATTGATTCGACGAGGTATATGGACAGGAATGCGGAAAGGTAAACAGGAAGGTAAACTAGAGGGTAAACTGGAAGGCAAGCTAGAAGATGCTCGTAGAATGCTTATGAAAGGGATTGATCTTGCTATGGTGCTAGAAATTACCGAGCTAACGGAGGAGACTCTTAGAAATCATGGAATTCTGAATGCTCCACCGGACACAATTGGAGAGATATGAGGAGTTAACGATGACGACGGCTGAGAGATTGATTCGACGAGGTATATGGACAGGAATGCGGAAAGGTAAACAGGAAGGTAAGCTGGAAGGTAAACTAGAGGGTAAACTGGAAGGCAAGCTAGAAGATGCTCGTAGAATGCTTATGAAAGGGATTGATCTTGCTATGGTGCTAGAAATTACCGAGCTAACGGAGGAGACTCTTAGAAATCATGGAATTCTGAATGCTCCACCGGACACAATTGGAGAGATATGAGGAGTTAACGATGACGACGGCTGAGAGATTGATTCGACGAGGTATATGGACAGGAATGCGGAAAGGAATGCAGAAAGGTAAACTGGAAGGCAAGCTAGACGATGCCCGTAGAATGCTTATGAAAGGGATTGATCTTGCTATGGTGCTAGAAATTACCGAGCTAACAGAGGAGATTCTTAGAGATAATGGAGTTCTTGAATCGTAAACCTTCATTTACATTCGTTAGTCGCTCGTGTTGCACCGACTTAATTTATTTCTCTATCAGCTTACCAGTGACAAATTTATATATTAAGCTAGAAATCAAAGTTTGGTAAGGCCGGCCTCAAGCGCTCTCCTCTGAATAGAGTCTAAATCGATTTGATTTAATCTTATATTAATTCTCTTGTTCTTACTTAAAGTCTTGGTAGCAGCTTTTCTCTATGAATCCAGTCGTTTCTTTTTATCCGAGGAAGAAGTTGAGCAAGTGCGCTTTTTATCGTGCCGGGAGAAACTTCTATTAAGCCTACAAAAGAGAGTTTCAATTCCGTCGTGGACGGTAATTTTTTTCAAGGAAGCGGCAAGGTAATCCGTCGGCAATATGTTGAAACCCACTCTCCAGCTTCAAAAGAATTCAGTATATCCTGTTCTTCTTTGGACATTGAGACAGATTTAGTAATAGAATCAGCGGTCTTTTTTTCATTCAGTGTCTACTCTATCTTTACTATAATCTCGAGTCGCTTTTCGCACCCGGAATGATTGTTTAAAGAAATATTTCACTTTTAGATTCTACGAAAGGAACTAAGTAAACGTAGGCTTCAAGTTCGACCACGAAGATCTTTTTGTCTCCGATATTTTTCCGAATTAGGATATTGCAAAATATCTAAGAGAAATCCCTTTTCAATTTGGAATAAAATATTCTCAAAATAAATACTGCCCTCTTTCCTAAGCCGTTCGTTCTTATTCGCATCCCAAAGATATTCTTTCAATCATGAATATTGTGATGACGATGTGTGCCTTTTGTTAACTATTTCAATTTTCAGCATTTCCTGTTTAATCGAGACCAAAAGTGCGAGAAAGCCTTTTATATCGCTTTTCGGGATGTGGGACGAACGGACAAAAAGATCCTTAACTTCGGGCTAAACATTTCGAATTTTTTCCGATTGTAGATTCATTACTTTATTCCTTCTTCCATTTGTCTTTATCCTATTCAGGATGGGTTAGATCCTATCTAATAAAGATTTTTCGTAGATTATAATGAGGCAGCGATTGTCCTAAAATTATTTTCACTCATAGTAAGGACCGGAATTTGCCGACCGGTATGCGCTTTTAACTGTTTCCCTTAATTCGTTAAAGTCTTTAAAATTCGTATGTTGAACGATTTTATACAGGTTTTTGAGAGAAGTCTTCGAATTTCGATATTTGACTATAAAATCGGAAATCTTCTTCCAGCCGATTTATTTGCTCGTAAAAGAATGGTATCCCAAAATGGGATTTTGGAATTCTTTTTCGTAACCGTGTAAGGTAAGCGGTTTATCAAGGACAGATTTTGCCAATCGGAAGGTCCGTGAACTATCTTTGATGAAGATATAGAATGTGGATCAGGCATAAAGAAGTGATGGGCAAAAAAGGGAATACTCTCCGGAGTTTAAAGAACAAGTGGTAAAACGCATATTAAAAGGTTCTTTCACGATAAAAGAAGTAACAGAATCGTTAGGAATCAGCTATTTTGTTTTGCGACAATGGAAGGTTGAATATATGAAGAAATCAGAAGAAGAGAATTTTGCGGAGTCGGGTTTGTTTTAAAACGGTCACTGGTTCGGTTGGAATCGGAGAATCCGGATTTTTGATCCTAAAATGGATTGGTTCAGAAAGGCTGGATTGCAAGTAAATCTTTCATTTAGTTTGGGCCAACGGAGTTGGGCTATAAGGCAGAAACGCAGTCGTCGATTGGAGTCCGGATTTAAGAAAAGAAACCGAGTCTCCTTAGGTGTGCCAACCCAAGGAGACCGGTCAAAATCGGTGTTACGTTAGTTAGTTATTGAATGCTGACTGTTACGGCTGGGTTGGTCGGAGGATTTCCGGTAAAATAGATCGTATATTTTCCAGCGACTTGAGTTGTAAATGTTGTTGTAGCTGTTCCATTTAATCCGCTCACACCGCCCGTAAATTGCGTAGAACTTGTCGTTGTTCCTGAGTTAGTATTCACTGGGCAACCGCCAACATAGGCGCTATACGATAAATTATCTGCTGCAGGAATCGTAACGGTCACTTGGTCGCTGACGGAAACTGTGATCGTTATTGCGCTTACATACCAGGAGGAATTAAGCGCAATAAAAGTAGCTGTCCCAGATTGCCCTTTTGTAAGGGCAACAGGAGGGACAAATTTTGTAACCCCGCTTATTACCAGGCCGCATTGTCCAATGCCTAATAGTTGGTAAAGGGTCAGGTTTTGGGCGGTATCGTCGCTGCTGCTTTTTTTACAAGAACCTAAGAGAACTCCGGATAGTAAGAATAAGAGAACTGGAACGGTCTTCCATTGTTTCATATAAGAATAAAAACTCCTTAACTTGGACCAAAGCAACATAGTTCGGCCTCAATGTCGAGAAAAAACAGTCGAAAGGGGGCATTTTGCAAGAAATCGGAGAAAAATTGGGGGGTTGGCGGCCTTTTTTGTGCTCTTTTTTGTTGCAAAAATATGTTTTGTATTCAGGATCAGAATTTATCAAATTGTTTTTTTTCCGTACCTGTCTTTGTCATTCTCGGAAGTCGAACGTTTGGTTGGATATATGTTAGAACGCACTCAAAAAGGTAATTCGATCGTTGGTTTCCCGGTTTGGGGGATTGTTTTGGCTAGCCTTTTGGGAGTCGGGTGCGGTCCTAAGGCGCAAAATTATTCCATCTTGTCCGCACTGGAGCAAATGTTAGTCGGGGGTGGTGGTTCCGGGAGTAGTTCGGGAGGGATTCTGAATCTTCCTTTCTTTGGGAAGAGCCAGTTTTTGCCGGGACAGTCCGTGAATTTGAACGGGAATTCGAGTACAGTCGTGTCTGCTATCGTGGTGGATCCGAGCGGGAATGGTAGCGCGGTGGGTCTATCGACTCAAGGAAACGGAATTCCGAATTTGCTCTTTTTGTACCAAGGAAACTCAGTGAATCCGTATGCGGTGGATGTGAACGGAGACGGGGTTCCGGATTATTATTTATGTTATCATTCCGACGGCTCCGTCACGTTGACGACCGGGACAAACTGTTCCGGAAATGCGGTTACGATTTATCCGAATCAAGGTTTTGATACTAACGGGGACGGGGTGGTGGATAATCCGATTATCGCCAGGCTTTTGACGGATACGATCGCGCCTAGCAGCAGTATTTCCCCCACTTCCGGTACGTACGGAGGGGTTCAAACCGTGACGATCGTATGCGCGGATAACGTGGCGCCCGGGAATTTGGCTTATACTTCCGACGGGACGTCTCCGACTTTCGTTCCGGTGAACGGGACGATTACGAATCCGCCTAAGACGACGACTACGATCGGAGGGAACGGGGACGGCTCGTATACGATCAAGTATCGCTGTAGAGATATGGCCGGGAATTTAGAAGGGGTGAATACCGCTTCGTACCAAGTGAATCATAACGTTCCGAATGTTACGATCGTCACTCCGGTTAGTTCGTTTTATATCAGTGTGAACGCGGGAGCGGTTAATACTGCGAGTTATGTTTGGAAGTCGAGTCAAACGGGCAGCTATTCCGTTCGGCAGAACGCGACCGGATGTTCGGACGGGACGGTGATAGAAAGCGGGATTGCGAGTGCGAACCAGAATAATACTTCTTTTATTTCCGCGAGCCAATTGAGCCTAGGTTCCAATTCGATTTATATCTGCGTGAGTTCAGGGTTTACGGGTCAAAATTCGTTTGCGATCACTCGAGACGATACTCCTCCGACCGTTACCGCCAGTCCTGGAGCCGGGGGATACGGTTACGACGGAGTGACTCCGATTTCCGTTCAACTGAATTTTCAGGATAATAGCGGGGTTACGAGCGGTTACCAAGTGGCTTATACGACTGACGGTAGCAATCCAGGGATCAATTCTTTGACGGGTGCGATTACCAACGGATTTTCGTATCCTCCGGCGAATGCGAGCGCCATCTCTCTGACTAATAATACGACTCTGAATTTTACGGCTCGGGATCCTGCGGGGAATTTGTCCACTGTAGGGACTGCGATTTATGTGATCGACTCTTCTCGTCCTACGATTCAGATCAATAGCTTTGCCCCCACCAATAAGGTTTTGAATGCTACGAGCAATCTGGGTATCAATTGGCAGTTTTCCGGTAACGGTGCATCGTATAAGGTATTGCTGGGCGGGAATCAATGCACGGCGAGTACGACGAGCACGACTACAAACGGTAACACAACTACTAAGACTACATATGCGGGGCCGAGCGGAACGAAATACACGAATTCAGTGGATTGCGAATGCAATAACGGGGCTGCACCGAGCGGAACCAGCTCTTTTGTTTCCGGTAACGTGGTGACGGTCGCTCCGACAGGCTCGGATATTGTGGTGAATACCCCCGTGAATACGACTCTTGCGAATTTGAATTTTACGGCAGGCAAGAATAACGTCATTATCTGCGTTGCGAACCAGAAGAACCAACCGGAATATGGGATGCAAACCGGAAGCCAGAGCATTCCCGTTTGGAAGGATACCATGGCTCCAAAATTGGTTTCCGCAACTCCGAGCGGCGGAGCTACCGGCGTGAATCCGAATTCTGCCCAATTGACATTGGTATTTAGCGAGCCATTGGATCCTTCTCATTTGCCGAACTTGACGGTGCAGGTGTTTCAGCTTTCGAGCTGGGTTTCCTTGGATCTTACCAACGTAAAATACCAATTTTTAGGAAGCGTTAATCAACCGGATACGTTGGTGATCCAATTCCCTTGGATTTTCTTTCCGGAAAACGCTCTCATTCAGTGGTCGATCGCCTCCGGTAGTCTCGTGGATGCGGCAGGTTTGGCATTGGCCAGCACCATTACGCAGAGTTTTTTGACCACGACTTTCGAGACAGCCAACGGCTTTGCGTTCAAGGTCTTGAAAACCGACGCAGGAGATGATACCAGTATTTCGACTTCGGTTGCACAACAATTATCGACTACACCACCTAACGGGTTATGGACGAACCAATTTTCCGGGACCAATCTAGTAGTATTCGATTTTAATACCTATCTGGTTTGGAAACAAACGGACGAAGGAGTCAGTAAGGATTATATCACCGCATTGAACCAATGCTCGGGTTTGAACGTTTCAAACGGAGGTCTGGGTTATGCTTCCCTTACCAATTGGAGGCTTCCGAGCGTGCAAGAATTGGCTTCGATTTCGATTTATAGCAACACTAGTCCTTCCATCGCTTCCGCTTCCTTTTCGGGTACCGCTTCCGCTCCGTATTGGAGTTCCACCCTTTTTGCTCCCACGGTTACGAACGCGTGGTACGTAGATTTTCAATACCCGGATATCTATTTTGATGCGATCGGCGCTACCCATATAGTTCGTTGCGTTTCCGGAGTTCCGGGTTCTTCCCCCACGGTTCCATGATGAGGCGATCGGTTTAAACGGTATGATGTATATGTTAGACTCAGGGAAACTTTCCGTTTTGCGATTCGGTTTTTGGACAGTAGTTTGGATCCTTTTTTGCGGGGTATTTTCGGACGTATTTGCGCAGACAGCGAGGTTTACGGTGAATGCGAATAACGCTAGCGTTATCAACGATAACGTTACTAAGTTGTATTGGCAGAAATGTATCTATCCTTATTCGTATTCGTCCACGGCGACTCCGGCGGGCTGTCAAAAGAACGCTTCGTATCCGGGTTCAGTCACGTTGACCTTTTCTAACGCTAGTAGTTATTGTTCTAATTATAATTCCGGCAGCGTTACTTGGAGACTGCCTAGTATCCAAGAATTGAAGTCCATTGTGGATCGATCCCAATTTGCGCCGGCATTGAATTCGATCTTTGATCCGGGGCAGGCGTCCTCCGGTAGCGGTGTTCCGGACTTTTTTTGGTCTTCGACGAAGTATGCGCAAAATAACGGGAATATTTGGACCGTGAATTTTTACTACGGTTATAGTTATTTTACCGCAGGTTCCGGTAATTCGTATTATCTGCGGTGCGTGTCGAGCACCCCTCAGTAATCCGAGTCTGCCCGATGCATGCTGATGTTATGCGAAATGAGCCCGGTTGACCGGTTACGTAAGTGAAACGCAATATTCTATTTTGGAATTCTCTAAGGAAAGAAGAGGGAACACGATGATTCAAGTTACTCCAGGAAAAACCGCCAGTAGAGGATCGAATTTTTACCGTTCTTTTTCTTTTTTTGATCGTAGGCGGTTTCTTAAGAATATTATCCAGGTTTTTTCCATAATTTTTGTCCTTTTCCCGCTTCAAGACGGCGTTTTTTCCCAGCCTGTCACCGCTCCGCAACTGAACCCTCAGGCTTATAATTGGCAGCAATGGCAGTCCCAGATGCAGGGAACATATTCGGTCGCGAATCAAACGCATGATACCACGAACTGGGATGCGATCGTATTACAAAGCTATGGTGTAGTTCAATCGGAATGGCAGGCTCAGGTGCAGGCTCAGATTTCCAGTATTGTGAGCGGCATCACGACTCAGGATAGTTTTCAGAGCGTTCAGGATTATAAGAATTATGTGTACGATACGTTGGAAAGCCAGGCTTCCGGTCTTTTGACCCAATGGCAGAGAGACGCCGAATTTTCCATCCAAACTCAACGGAATCAATATATCGATACGTATTACGGCGGGAATTTAACCACAGTCACCAATTTAAAGAATCAATTCGATAGCGAGTTTCAGGCGCTCATCAAGGGAGGAAGTCCTAATGTTACCGGGATTCAAGGAGTAGACACTAGCCTTTTAGGCACCTCTCAGCAGTCCTTGAGTCAGTTGGAACAACGGTGGTACAGCCAATTCAATTCTAATATCCAAAACGGACTTTGGAATTATGAACAGGGGCTCCAAAGCTTGACCAAGAGTTATCAAGGTTTGCTTGCACAAATCAACCAGACGGAGTCTCAATACCAAGCCTATTTGCAACAAATCCAATCCTACGAATCCGGCGTAAAGGATCAGATCAATCAAACGATTGCAGGGTATCAACAGTTTTTAAACGGGAACGATCTGTTTTGGAATACGGTGACTCCGCTAAAGGATACGAGTACCGGAACAGCAATTGCGGCGACTTGTCCGCCAGGAGACGTTTGTTCCAATAATTATTTTTACGATACGACTTCGAGCCAATTCGTCTCCAGTTGCCCTGCGGGGAATACTTGCGTACAACTGATGTACGATACCACGACGTCCAGTTATGTGAATCCGAGTTGCCCTGCTAGTGCAGCCAGCGGTTGTACTTCCTTTGCTTCGATTCATACTTCCTTGAACGCGGACGGAAAAGCATTTCAAAATCTAATCAATAATATCGAAACGGCAATCACTCAGGGAAAAACCGGTCTAGCCATATTCGATCAGAGCACGTCGCAGATGCTTTCGTACCCTCAGAGTTGTTTGAATACGGGAGAAGTTTGTCAACAAGGTTGGTATGATAGCACCCAACAGAAATTTTTAACATCGGCGAGCTGTCCTGCTGGAGATACTTGCTATAACGCGATTGTAGACGCTACAAATGCAGGTGCATTGACGGGACAGTATTATTCCAATACCTGTCCTGCCGGAGATTTGAATTGCATTACCTGTCCGACTACGGGATCGACTGCAGATACTTGTCATATCCAAAGCATGGAAATTTCACTCGTGTATGCCGCGAATGCGATCTCCGGATTTTTGGCCCAGGAGATCCAGAATGCACAGGGCCAGGTGGCTCTGTACCAATCCGGAGGGAGCACGAACGTAGATATCCAGAACGGATCCTTTATGCCTACCCCCGGTAACCCTTTTTCTCAGTCACCAACTCTTGTATACATTACGAGGCAAGATTTTCTAAGTGGAAATGCTTCAAGCCCAGGAGCTGTCGGTCTCGCTTGGAATATCGTGCAGTATTTGCAGAACCCGACTCATCAGGCGGAAGTTGCGTTTATGAATTATTTAACGAATGCATACTCTGCAAGTTTATCTGCTGGTGGAAGCACAGCTTGCCCAGCCCTTTTTTATAATAACGATGCATTCCATGCAAATGATTTTAATGCCGCATGTTTAGCTCAGTATTTAAGTGGGTTTGGACCAGGCTCTTTAGTGACTGGAATTAATTCCTCCGATTTAACTGCATTTCAAGATATAAACTTTCCCGGTAATACATCCGGTGGAATAAATAACTGGAGCGCTGATCCTGCCTATTGCCATGACTGGCTTGGGTGTTATGGAAATATATTTACTGGAGATCCGGCGGTTATCGGAGCCAATCAGACGTATTCGAGTAATCATACGATTGCAGGGGCTCCCGGTTCTAATTTTTACGACTATCTAGAGGATGAGTCCGGTTGCTACGGTTGGCCATTGATCTGCGCTGTTGGATTGGTTCAGTGGAGTGAGGATGCGATTGCTCTCAACCTGAATTATACAGTTTCCAATTTTAATTCGGGCGCGAATGCAACGACCTGGCAGAATTTGGCCACTCAGTTGCAAAGCTTTCAGTACAACTGGAACCAAAATGTGCTCCCGAGCGTTACCAATTGGACGGCACAGGTGAGTACCTTTGACGCTCAGTATGCGGCTTGGCATTTACAAGAGCAGACTCTTTTGGCTCAGGCACAGAGCGATTACTCTACAGGATTGCAGAACCTACAAACGAGTGAGACGACTTGGCTGACTCAGATGAATCAACTGCAAACTAAGGCCAATCTAGATTTTGCTTCCGCCAATAGCAAATTGAAGAGTAGTCAAAATCAAGCTGACGCACAACTACTTTCCCAAGAATTGCTCGGAAAATTGAATTTTAGCTCTGGAACGGATATTTCCGCCACTCCTAGTTCCGGCGCCAACTCCGGCTCTTTATTTAGCAATGTCACTAGCCAATTGTCTGGAATCAATCCGCAGGCCCAATATAATTCCCTGAATTTCGGACTATTGAATTCTTTTTCCTCTTCGTTTAATCAAGCGATCAGCGGCGCTTCGAATTTGACCCTTTTGTCTTCTACTAACAACGCGTTGTTAAACGATCGCATGAACTATATGCAACAGATGGCGACGAGCTTGTCGCATGAGAAGACGTTTACTCAAAACGGCCAGGATCAGCTACTAAGAGATAGCGGTAACCTATCGACGAAACGAGGTGACGACGGTAGGACGTATATAGTAAACCAAGACGGGAATTACGTTAATTATTGCGACCCAGCGACGAGCAAATGCGGGAACGAGACGATAGACCAATTTTTAACTTCCAAGTGCGGCTCGGATCTGACTGCGGCAGCTTGTAACGGATATACTAC
Organism: Leptospira fainei serovar Hurstbridge str. BUT 6; assembly: GCF_000306235.2. Lineage (NCBI taxonomy): Bacteria > Pseudomonadati > Spirochaetota > Leptospiria > Leptospirales > Leptospiraceae > Leptospira > Leptospira fainei. The sequence continues at coordinate 485,587 of NZ_AKWZ02000010.1, read as the reverse complement.
ATTAAAATACTCGAATGTGAGAGTGGATTCCGCGGGGAATATCCAACTAGACGAGGCAATATATACTGGGGACGCGGTGGGCCAGGGAGATAATGCGTCGAATTATAATTTTACACAAAGGACTCAACATATCACGATCGGACCATCGCCTGCATTCCTGCTAGGCCACGGTGGGGGAGTGGGAAACATCTTCGATACTAATCCGGATCATCATGAAGGGGATCGGATCTCGGAAGTCATAGGAGCTAGCTTTGCGGGAGTGAATAATTTCTTTGCGAATGGCAATTATTCGAATTCAACGCTTTTTAAACTGGCAAGTTACGACGCTTTGAATAGCGCAAACGAGACTAAGGCGTCAATGAGCGCTAGTAGCCAAGCACAAACGGCAGGTATGGTTGCCGATTTTGTAGAAAACGTATTTTTAGGTGGGATGACGACTCAACAATGGGTGGCTCATGAAACGCATAACCTGGTCCAAAATGCGTATACTACTTTTCTTGTGAATGCATTTCACTTATCCCCGGAAGCTGCGTCCTTTTTAGCGGGTGCGTATATGGATCACGAAGCGTATAAGGCAGCCGAACATAATATGGGGATTTTAAGACCTATAGATAATTTGTTAAAAAACATGTTTCTTGATGGAGGTCTTTTAAACGGATTAGTCGGTCTTGGAATCGATATCACACACGCGGATGATCTACGAGCGATCCATCAATGGAGAGAGGACAAGTATGCCGCCTACGGCTTAATTGCATCAGAAGCGATGCGTCTTCAGAATTTCCCCCCGGATCAGATCGCACTCGTATCGCAGGTAGTAACCGATTATTTCCGAATGAGCGACGCAAAGACTGAGCTAGGAATGAAGGGTGCTTTACTTTCAGTACCTAGACTTGAGGGAATGGTCCATGCGATGACAGCATCGATGAGCGGTGCGTTGGCGGAAATAGAAGGTGTTATCGTAAAAAATATAACTCACGATTTGCATTCGACCGGAATGATTTCTTCTAGGGAAGAACAGAAATTCGATAAGGATCTTAGATACGGGATCAACGAAATCAAACTAGTATATGAGAAAAATGCGATCAAGACTTGGCAAGCGGACGTGGTCTCTATCTCGAAGGATGCGGTGCAGCTTTACGGGAAGCAAGCGGGGTTAGATCCCGCATATGTGAACCAAGTGGCGGATATGGTCGGCAATATGGTGTCCCGGGAGCAGGCGAGAGGCGAGTTACGAAAACTACATCTATTAGAAGATGTTCTCAGCGTAGGTGGAACCGCCCTCGATCGGAGCTTGTTTAAGGGTGGATTGAGTAGTATGCTTATGCAAGTTGCCCGTGGAATTTTGACTTCTTCGGCGGATATAGGAAGATCATTCGGGTTATTTACAAAATCGGAAACGAAGGACTTTTACAAGCAAACAAAAGACTGGTCGAATAGTATAACGGGAGCGTCTCTTACTGCGCAATCGCATCAAGGAGATTTAGATAAACACTGGTGGAAGGAGCAAGAGAGAAAACTTGTATTCGATCTGATCGGCAAGGCGATGGATCCGAACGGAGATCCTGCGGAACAGCAACTGATCGGACAATTATTGCAGAAAGTCTTTGACCAGAGAGAAGCGAAGAAACAGGCAAGACGCCAGAGAATGGATGAGGCGGAACAAGCCGTAGAAGTGGTGGCAGGAGTATTATTGACTGCGGCTTCCGGTGGAAGCGGAGTCGGGGTACTAGCTCAAGTGCTCGAGGATATCGGAAACTTTATCAACGTAGCGGATAAAGCCTCATTTGTGATGGATGGCCTAAATGCGGTTAAGTATGGATCGGAAGCGGTGATGGTCGGTTCTCAGACGTATGTGGGTTATGAAGAGGGTGGTAAGAATGGAGCGGTTGCTGGCTTTCTAAACGGACTCATCAGTGTAGCAACGATCGTGAATAAACTCCCTATAACCGGTTTTGTGTCTTGGACACCTCACCAAAATGCGAATATCTTAATGGGAGAAGAAGCAAAAGCCGGAGGCTGGGGAGGCGGTATAAGCGCAGCACTTCCAGGCGAATATAAACTCCCGATCAACGGTGGCTTAACGTTTACTCCGGGTAGCGGTTTGGATGTGAACTTGAATTATAATTTCCACGGTGGATATGTAGGGTTAGATTATAACCTTTCAAGCGGGAACTATACAGCGAACGGAGGGATGGATGTATATAAGAGTAGTGCTACAAACGCTCATCACTTAGGACTTTCATTATCTGCAAGTAAAGACGGAAGCGCTAGCGTAGGTGCATATTACAATTACGGGAAAACGAGCACACCGCCTAATTTGAGAGGTTCAGGAGGAACGTTTACCTATTCGAATGACGGTAAATTCAATTTAGGCGGTCAGGTATTAGGTGGAACGGTAGCCTCTGTATCTTATGACACGAATAGTCACAAATTCGAGAAAGTGCAAGGCAATGCAAACTGGCAAAACGAGATGCTGCTTGCGAGAGTTCAGGAGAACTCAAGTGAGAATTACGGAAAGAATCTAGAGAAAATATCAGATCTTGCGGGTCAGGCGTTAAGCTCGAATAATATTATAACTGAATCAGAAAGATTGTCCATGATGAATAGTCCGGATGGACAGCAGAAGATTCTGGAACTGTATTCTCAAAATAAAGAAACCTTAATCAACGGAGTGGAATCGGAAAGAGTTCGCGGAGACATGCGAGAAATTGCAGAGAAGAATAATCTGAAACTAGAATACGTCAAGGATTCTCCGACGACAGAGATAGGCAAGACACTCGCCAGACTTGGTGGGGATATCAAGATGATGTTTGGGATTTCGGACTCTGGGCTACTTGCGGTCGATAAAGACGGAACGTTCAGGGTATCTAGCTGTTTTGACGGATCGCAATTGATCTTAACCCCTAATGGGACCCGCAGGATTGACTCGTTAAAGATCGGAGAGGAAGTAAATACACTCAATGAAGAGACGGGAGAGGTAGAAGTCAGAAAGATCACGGAGACGTTTGTTCACGATGTGAAATCGATTCATAAGATAGGTTATGAGAACGATGTCACGGTCACGACTACCTGGAACCACCCATTTGCAGTTTTGAATCCAGGTGATCGGAATCAGAATTCCGGAGTGATAGGAAACGCATGGGTGAAAGCCGAGGACTTAAAAATCGGAGATAGAGGCATTACAAAACGGAGTATCCGTAGAGCCAAGCTGAAGATGCAGCTATCCAGAAGTTCTGTGTTATCTCCGGCTTCTATTATGTTTGGAGAGAATTCGTATATTGGAGAATATAAAACAAACTGGCAGACGGAAAGAGAAGGAACGCTTGGAATCCGTAAGGTAGAAGAATTCATCCATAGCCAGAAAGTGTATAACATCGAGCTCGAGGGGAATCATAACTACTTCATTAAGGTGGGGAATGAGTTTGTTGTGGTTCATAACTATCAAGTCGATGTCCGATTAGAAAAGATCCCAACGGATGATTTAGCAATGCTCAGTAAACCGAATTCCGATCCTAAATATGGCGAAGTTAAATGGGGGGATAAGACCTACAATCGTGTAATTGAAAAGGGAATAGTGCATTATGAAAGTCAAGGCCCGAACGGATCTAAAGAAGTAATTCGGGTTACGTCGAACGGGTATATAGAGCATAAAACCGTTTGGGGCGGTTTTATGGGACTTGGGGCGAGAGAATCGAAACCGTCATATTTTAAAGCGAATGAAACGAATTTAGCCGAGAGAAACGCCAATAAGGCGAATGGATTTAAAGAAGAACCGCTCGCACCGTATGAAAAGGCCGCAGATAGTCGTTATATAACGGATAAATTAAGTAAGCTTTGGTCAGAGAAAGGTATCGATGGCTCGAAGCATGGATTTGGAGTCAAAGAATTACGGCAAATGAATTCTTTTAGTAAGGAGCTAACGGTCGTAAATCACGAGCTTGAATTTACTAAAGCTAACAAATCTCAAGTGGAAGGAGCGGAAGCCAGAATTCGTAAGTTAGAAACGGAGAAATTTAGGCTTAATAAAGAATTGGATAAACTTTACGAAACCGCTAAAACTTCCTATACCAAATTAGGTTACGAATCGCGAGACGAGAATGGAAGATATACGGGCGAGTTTGCGAAATTCAACAAGGAACCGAGAGAGTTCGGAAATTCAGGGCAAAATACTAATCTTTTAATGAATGAAGTTAGCGTAAAAGCGCAATCAGTCTTGGGCTTTAAAGCAGGCGAACCCATGTATAAGGCAAGGATGCAGGAAATCCAAGATATCGTAAAAGATTTGGCTAATAATAGAAGTACTTCTAGACAAAACGAGGTTCCAAGAGAGGAATGGATTAGGACAGCGACTCGCGCTTTGGAAGATATATCCCAAAGGCCCGGCGAATCTAAGGAAGAATTCATGGAGCGCTTAAATAGCGGAGAGGCAGGTGCACAAGATAGGACTCATGGAACAGCCGTTCAATTAACGGTGGCTATTGAATTATTGCAGAAGGCCTATGCTAAAGGCGATTTAAAGCCCTCGATTCCACACGATGCACCGGACCGTGCACAAAGGCTGGAGAATTATAACAAATTTGTAGAGTTTGTTAAGAGAGGTTGGAGTCCTGAGTTGGGAAGTAAAACAGCAGCGGAGATTTGCCGGACGTATACGAATTACTTAGAAGCAGTCGACGCTAAAGTAACGAAGGCTAGCTTTGTAGAATGGTATACGTACAAAGGAATCAGTGGAGACTTGGGCTTTAGCCAGGGTGCACCGGTGGTTGATTTGGGTCATACCCCTGGATTTTCGAAGTCTTGGGGAGTGGAAACGGAAGGTTCGAATGATTTCGGCGGAGTTCGCTTGGATCCGAAAACCGGGGAGCTGAAAGGAATCGTGAATCCAATACCTGTAGATAGCTTAAAGCAAAAATTGAATGAATTTCCTACCGGCAAAGTTATCCAAGTATACGACGATACTAACGGAACCCCTGGAGGGAATCACTACTGTCTGTGGTTGAAAACGGAAAATGGTTGGGTGAATTACAATCATACCGGCGGTTACTCGGGAGGAGCAAAGGTTAAAGAGCTTATTCCATTTGATCGTAGAACGAAGGTATATAAGATATATTATTGAGGATATTGCGAGTGGTACTAAATAGGGTTCTAATAGTAAGTTTTACAATTTTGTTTTTCCTTTTTTCTTGTAGAGATGGATGTAAGTCGGAAGAAAATGCTCGAGATACTCAAGAAAAGCGTGATATTGCAGTAAGCGAAGTGGATAAGCAAGAAGAGAAAAATTTAATCATTATGAAGCTTAACGATCCGACCATTAAAGGGGTGTATGATATATCTTTTTCGGAACGATGGGCCCCTAAACTCGGAAGCGCAAGCCAGGGATCGATTTGTGCAGAAATAGAGCCTAACCAGGGAAAAATAAAAATCAAATTCAGCGGTCAGGATAATATTTTTTCTCTTAAGTTGCAACCAATGGAAGAGAATAATTTTAAAGTTCTTTTTGAAAACCAAGAAATATTAAAAGGGGTCTTTATACTTGAGAGTAAAACTCCGAAGGGCGTCCACGTCAAATTTTTTCAATTGAACGAAGAGATTAACCCTCAAATCAGGTATGATGAAGTGTATTCTAGTGGGTATTTATTAGAAAATCCAATTCATGTAAAAAGCTTTAAGACGATTCTCGATTGCGAAATGGAACAAGAGATTTCCGGTTGCTGGGAAAGTGATGAGAAGAATCGTCCCTGGAAAGATTGTCGTCCTCCCGGATACAATAACTTAAAGTATCGATAGGTAAAGAGAGAACTCACTTCTGCATGAAAACCCTTCTTAGCATTTGCGTTTTCGTCATTCTCCTTTTAACCGCTGGACTTCTATATGCCGGCTACTTACTAAAACAAAGTATGAATCTCCAAGACACGATCGAGTTTAGAAAATTCGGAACGCAAGCTTCTCCAGGAGCTGGTATTACATATCTAATCTTCAAACGCCCGAAGGATGTATTCGGTGCTCACAGATACTATTTTGCCGGTAAGAAGGTTGAAGACGAACTTCCTTTCGTTCAAAAATACTCTCCAATCTTAGATTCTGACAAAGACAAATTTGATAAGATCGAAGAGCTTGCAGAATGCGGTGGGGATGTATACGTGATTGTACTAAAAACGAACGAAACTCTACGGTATCTGAAGTTTACCGTATTCGATAAAGAGCCGCAAGTGGCAGATGAGAAGACTCTAAAGGCGTGTAAGAGAGGTCGACCGTGATGATTTTTACTTTGAGTGTATTCAAAATATCTTTACTCTCCTTTCTTACTATACTAAATTGGGTTATCTGTTAAGAGATAGCAAGTCGGTCATTGACAACGATTCTTTGAAGAAGGCGGATAGAACTTCGAAGAAGACAAAATTGCTAACTAAGTAAAGCGCCAGGGATGCGCAGGGCTTTAGTCCCGAGCTTGGTTAGAATGAGAACTCTTGAATAACCCAAAGAGCAGCGAAGGGATGAGCGGGACTCCGCGAACCCGGAGGCAGCCCGGTCCTCACGAAGTGAGGAGGCGCCATCGTCCATCGCATGAGAAGACGTTTACTCAAAACGGCCAGGATCAGCTACTAAGAGATAGCGGTAACCTATCGACGAAACGAGGTGACGACGGTAGGACGTATATAGTAAACCAAGACGGGAATTACGTTAATTATTGCGACCCAGCGACGAGCAAATGCGGGAACGAGACGATAGACCAATTTTTAACTTCCAAGTGCGGCTCGGATCTTACCGCAGCGGCCTGTAACGGTTATACGACATTAAAATATTCGAATGTACGAGTGGACTCAGCAGGGAATATCCAACTAGACGAGGCTATCTATACAGGGGATGCGGTCGGTCAGGGAGATAACGCATCCAATTATCATTTTACCCAGAGGGCTCAGCATATCACGATCGGGCCGTCGCCCGCGTTCCTGCTCGGTCACGGGGGCGGAGTGGGTAATATCTTCGATAATAATCCGGATCACCATGAGGTGGATCGGATTTCGGAAACCATCGGAGCTAGCTTTGCAGGAGTGAATAATTTCTTTGCGAATAGCAATTATTCGAATGCGATCCTTTCCAAGTTGGCGGGTTACGATGCTCTGAACAGCGCGAACGAGACTAAGGCGTCTATGAGCGCCAGTAACCAGGCTCAAACTGCCGGTATGGTCGCCGATTTTGTAGAAAGCGTATTTTTGGGCGGGATGAGTACCCAGCAATGGGTGGCTCATGAAACCCGTAATATGGTTCAAAACGCATATACCACTTTTCTTGTGAATGCATTTCACTTATCTCCGGAAGCGGCGTCCTTTTTAGCGGGCGCGTATATGGATCACGAGGCATATAAGGCAGCCGAGCATAATATGCGAGCCCTTAGCGAGGTGAGAAACGTCTTCCAAGCTTTGGGACCTTTGAGCGGACTCGATTATATAGCCGGAGATCTGATCTATAAAATTGGCGGAGGGCTATTTCATGCGCAGGATATGGTGGCCATCAGCCAGTGGAGGGATGATAAGACTGCGGTGTACGGCCTCATCATGACCGAATATGGTAAGTCCCAGAACTGGCCACCGGATACGATCCAACTCGCGTCACAATTGATGACGGATTACGTGAGACAAAACGACGCTAAAAACGAACTAGGAATGAGAGGGCAGATGCTATCGATCGGCCGTTTGGAAGGGTCGGTCCGAATGATGGAGGCGTCGCTGGAAGGTCCTCTTGCAGAAGCTGTAGGTTTCGTAGCGGAAGTATCTGCAAGAGTTCTGCAGAACGCACATGTGATCTCGAAGAGAGAAGAGAAGACGTTCGATAAGGACATGAGAGGAGTGATCAACTCACTGAAGTTGGTGGACGAGAAGAATGCGATCACTCAATGGCATAACGACCAAATCCAAGCGGCCCAATATGCGACTGCACAATTTGGCAAGGCGAACGGGTGGTCTGCGGATGAGATCAGTAAGATGCAACAAGTTGTCGGATCTTACATGAAACATAAGGAATCGCAGAGAGAGTTCGGAGAGACGTCGGGAATGTTTTCGTTGGGCCGAATCGAAGGGCAACTGAAATTAGCTCTTGCGAATGGCCATGGACCGATGGCTGAGGTTATCGGAGCGGTCGCTAAGGTAGGGTTAGAGGGTGCGAGAGATCTGCATTTAATCACAGGAGCGGATTACAAGCAGATCGAAGGGAATGTGCGCCAGGACGTGAATGCTGCTAAACTGAAAGAGTATAAAGACGCAGAGAAGAATTGGCAACAGGAGAAAATCGAGTTAGCGAAGACGTCGGTGGAGATCTACGGGAACCAAGCGGGTTGGGACCCGGCGTATACGCAACAGATGGAGCAGATCGTAGGGGAATATCTGACTCGGCAAGAAGCAAAGGCGGAACTGCGTAAATTGCATACGACCGAGTTTGCGCTACCGGGAATCGGTGGATTATTGTATCTGGACCATGTCCTCTTTAAGGGAGGAATCGAAGCGATGGTGATGAAAGTTGCTCGGGGAGTATTAGTCACACTTGCGGATATAGGGAAGGGATTCGGAATCTTTAGTAAATCGGATACTAAGAGTATCTATCATCAATCGAAAGATTGGTCGGATAGCGTGACCGGAGCGGCACTAGAGGCTCAGACACAGGTAGGACTTATTAATAAATCGTTTATTAAACAGAAGGAAAGAGAGTTACTCTTTGATTTTATAGCGAAAGCAATCGATCCGAACGGAAGCGAACAAGAAGTGCAGAACTTTGCGTCCTTGTTGAGATCGTATATGGACAAACGCGAGGCTAAGAAGCAGGCTAGGGAAGAGAGGGTCAACGAAGCGGAACAGGCTGTAGAGCTTGTTGCCTCGGCAGTGATCAGCTTTTGCACGGCAGGGGCAGGGTCTGCAAGTTTACTAGAAACAATTGCCGCGATAGCGAGTGACGTTAAGAATGTTATGACGTTTTCAACAGAGGCAATGGACGTTTTCCAAATGGTTAGGGCCGGGGCCGTGATAGCAGACGTGGCTACGCAAACAGTAATTGGCGGTGAACAGGGCGGAACGAACGGCGCTATTGCAGGATTTGTAAATGGGATTTTATCGACAGCGACTATAGCGGGTAAGTCGCCTATGACTGGCTTCGTATCTTGGAATACGCACCGAAATGCAGATATTCTAATGGGAGAGGATGCAAAAGCAGGCGGCTGGGGGGGCGGGTTCGGATATTCCACCGGTGAAGTTAGTCTTGGAGTCAGTTTTGCACCTGGAAGCGGCCTTGACGTTAACGTAAATTATAATGGTGGATACGTACCAAAAGGATCCTTTCTCGGAATCGATTACAGTACTGGAAGCGGCAATTATACCGTAAACGGCGGATACGATTTCAATCCGAACGGTACCCACCATCTTGGGCTTTCACTTTCTGCGAGTAAAGACGGTTCCTCGAATGCAGGAGTTTTTTATAACTATGGTCGTAACGACCAAGAGACGAAACTCGGACCGAATGGAGAGAAAACTACCGTCCCGAGTCGTTGGAACGGAGTCATGAACGGTGGAGCTTCCCTTACGTATTCGAACGACGGCAGCTTTAATCTGAGCGGGCAATACAGAGGAGCGACTGTGGCCTCTGTCGACTTTGACCCGAATACTCATAAGTTCGGATCAGTACACGGGAATGCGAACTTCCAGAATGAATTGGGCAATAACGTAATCCAAGAACATGCGGGAGAGTTGAAGGCCGAAGGAGTGAACCATAACGCGGAAGTAGTGGGTCACGTGTTGTCTGAGAATGGTCAGATCAAGGAATCTACGGTGCAAGAGATGATCGCACAAGGTAGAGGACATGAATTACTCGAGATGTATCAGAACTATAAGGATAGTACGATCAAGAAGTTCGGCCAGGAGTCTTGGGAGACGAAGTTTGAGAATACTGCGGTAGCGCTGAAAGATAAATATGATCTTGATATTAGCCTTAAAAAAGGAGAGTCGTCGGACGGAGTCATCGAGAATACATGGACCCGTTTGAAATCGGACGTATTACTTTCGTTTGGAGTATCGGATACGGGGGGTGTCCGAAGTGACGGAAGTAAGAAGTTTGAATTCGACTCTTGCTTTGTAGCCGGTACGCTAGTAAGAACTCAAACCGGGTTTAAAGCAATCGAGCAGATCCGAGTGGGAGATTACGTATTATCTCACAATGAGAATACGGGTAAGCTATCATATGAGAAAGTCACAGAGACGTTTATCCATGATGTACCTTTAATCCATAAGATCACATATGCAAACGGAACAACAGTAGAGACTACGTGGAACCATCCTTTCTATGTAAAGGGACAAGGTTGGACTCAAGTGAAGGATTTGTCACCATCGAATCGATCTGTGACACTTGCCAGTATCCAGAATACAGCGATACTATCCGAGATGAATGTAAAACAACGAATACCGATTGGAACATCATTGTCGTCGATCCGTCCTACGGCAAGCTATGAATCTGATTGGTCGGATACGTATGCGGGTACGTTAGGGATCCGTAAGATAGAAGAGATCCGTAGGAATGATCGAGTGTATAACCTCGAGGTAGAGGGTAACCACAGTTATTTTGTAACGAAGGCCGGGGTGCTGGTGCATAATTATGAGGTCAGAATTAAAGAAGATAGATTAAATAATACCGATACAAAAGCGTTAACCGATTTTAGCGAAAGAAGTAAGCCAGGCGCGGATCCTAAATACGATAAATTTGTCTGGGGTGATAAGACTTATCATAAAGTTATTGAAAACGGTTTAGTGAATTATGAAAGAACCACTCCAGATGGATTGAGGGAAAAACTTCGTGTAACTAAAGACGGATATATTCAGCAAAAACTTCAGTGGGGAGGATTTGTCGATGGTAAACCTGGAGGTGAAAAAGTAGCGTATTTCAAACCTAACGGTCAAGAGGCATTTGTCAGAAAGGAAAATTTAACGGTCGATACCGGTTCAGATAAAGTATCGTACGTAAAACCGGATCCGACTAAGGTTAAAGAGATTCAAAAGAATTTGATTAAAGACTATGCTAATAAAGTTCAGGAGCAATTTAACGATCCTAAGCTTTTATCTAATACAAAGCAATTATCGAAAGATGTCGAATTGAATGCTAAGAGCGACAAAGATGTGGCAAGAGCCAAAGAGCTAAAAACATCCGTTGCTGAATTGGAGAAAGCATTAAAAACAACCCCGAAGAAAGATGTCGTTAAAATAGAAGAACTAAATAAGAAAATCAGTTCAGCAAAGATTGAAATGGCAGATCTTTATAAGAGGGTCATGATCCCGCTAGAGATGGCAAGGATCGAGAGAGTAATGGAAAGGACTTTTGCAAAGCTTAAGCCGCAAGGTACGGGTGAATTCTTAAGAGAATTAACTTCTCCAGAATTTAATGATCAATTTGCGGATCATAAAAATGCAGGAATGGAAATTCCGATCAGAGTCGTAATTGACTATCTTCGTGCTCAAGGTGATTCAAAATTTACTGCTAACTTTGATGTCTACAAAGATTTTAGTAGAAAGATACAAGAATCTGAAGGTAAGCTTCACGACATGGCAAATACATTGAAAGCATTCCGAGAGAATCCAAATATTGATGAGAAAACCATGAAAATTCTCGAGAAAGATATGACTAAGAATATGGATAAAGAGCGGAAGGTCCTCGCAGGTTTAGAATCTGAGCGAACAGGGGAAAAACAGTTAGAAAGGATTAAAGCAAATCATAATCTAATCTTTGCGAAAGATAAATCGGGAAATTATAAATATAGTTCCGATGAAATTGCAAAAGCGAGCAAGTCGGCAATATGTCGTGGTGACTCTAATTTTATGCAGGGCATAGCGAATGGGAAACACGGGTGGTCATTCGGGGAATACTATATGAATAAGATCCTGTCAGGTGATATTGAACCTGGAAAAGAGACGACTAAAACTGGAATTGTGCTTGATGGGGGTAGGCTTGCAGGTTTCGATAAGGAAGTTGCGAGAGCTGACTGGATGCCGACTGGAATGGGATTTAATGAAGCGAATGATTTTGGGGGTTCTCCGATGTCTGTTGATAAAACCCAAGAGATCTATAGAACCTTAAAGCCAGGTCAAGTAATGCAAGTCTGGGCCGATACTGATAGTAAGGTCGACGGCCTTTTGAATATGAGGAGTAAACCCGGACCCAATCATTATTATGAAATTGGAATGGATGAGGCCGGCAGGCCCTTATATTTAAATCATACGGATCAAGCTATACTCTACTCGGATCAAAATGGAGATACGAAGGCATTGAGACATGGATCAGTGATTCCGCCGGAAGCATGGAATTCACTAAGAATATTCGCAGTTTATAAATAGGATATCGAATGAAAAATTTAAGGACCAAAATACTATTCTTTTTGATAATTCAAGTTTGTTTTTCATGTCATGATAAAGTGGCCGAGCAGCGAGACAGGGTGGAAAGGAAATTACGCTCGGTATATGAATTGGGCGGCTCTATGGCGACTTTCTTGGGAGTAAAAGGAGAGGTTGGAAATGCATTTTATTGTTTTGATTTTAGACCTGATGAACAAAGAGCATTCGTGAAATTTATCGGTTTTCCGCCAACATATGAATTGCAAGCCGTTAAAATAGACGCAATTAATTATAAACTCATTTATCAAAATGGTGAATCAACTTTGAAGTTTGATATTAACGAATCAGGAAAGCCAGAGGATGTTAATTATATGTTAGAAGCTCGCGTTTATCAGAATTTTAAGGGGCTTCAGGGATCTAGTATTCTCGGAGATATCGATTTGGTTTTAGGACCTGGGATGCGTTCAGTTAGATTTGGTAGACAGGATACATTCGAGGAATGTGAAGAAAGGCATTTTGAATTACAAAAACTTAGTAATCAAGCGGACGAAGATGAGAAGAAATATATCCTGGAAAAAGAACAGTTAGATAAAGAAAGAGCCGAAAAAGGATTAAAGTAGCTTTTGAGTAAACGCGTTTTCTACATCATTATATTGGAAGCATTTTTGTGAAGATGCTGATTGTCTTGTCTCTATTTTTGAATGCTGTTTTGCTATGTATTTTAATTTTTACGGGGAAATTACTGTTAGATAGTACGAAGCTTGAAGATTCAGTTGCATATGGATATGATGGTAGTGAAGAATCCTTATCTTATCTTATTTTAAAGCGACCTAAGAATGTCTTTGGCGGTTATAAATACTATTTTGGGGCAAAGATCGGAAGAAATGAGCCGCCCTTTGTTCAGAAATATTCACCCATCTTGGATTCGGATAGAGATAAATTTGACCAAATAGCAAGTTTAGATCCTTGCGGACAGGACACGTATGTTCTTACGCTCAAAACGAACGAAACTCTAAGGTATTTGAAGTTTAACGTATTCGATAAGGAACCGAAACCTACTGATGAGAAGGGGCTTGTTGCTTGCAAAAGACATTGATGATTAAATATACAGAGTTCTCATATGATAAAGTTTTTAGAAAAAATTAAAGAGGTAAATTCAATGCAAAATGGGCTTGTCTCACTATTCGCCGTTTTTGCAAAATTGAGAATTAAAGCTTCAGAGCAGAGTAAGAAATTCTGCAGTATATTTCTGATTTTACTTTGGTTTCCGGCATATGGACAAGATGATCCCTCTTTAGTTTTGCGTTTTGAAACTGAGGCTGAATATGTTGATTTTTATTACGCTTTAGATCCGGTTCTTCGGCAAATTTATCCGAAAATTTCGGTAGCCTGGGTAAAGAGAAACACTTCGCAGTATGAAACAGATCTTCATAATATTATACTTTTAGCAGATAGGGACTTTAATGGTCAAAAGAAAGCCTCCCCTGTTCAAGTGGTGGCGGACGATTTGGGCCCAGCGATTGTACCAATAATATCTCGAGGATTCCCGCTGCTTGCGAAGAGAATAAAGACAAAGGAGAACGAAGCTAGTTGGGTGGTTGTTATTGGTTTTTTAGAAAACGGTGGGAAATTTATTATCGATGATTCGAAGATAGGCAATAATAGGATAGAGATTCCGGCAAAAGACATTAATGTTGCTTATTATTTTACCCATTTGAACAAAGTGTCTAAAAAGATCTGACGAATTATTTGACAACCGTTTGTTGAAAGTGAAACAGCATGAGAAAAATATGAAGAAATTATCAATTATTCTGTTCCTGGCTATTTCGAGTGTAGCGGATTGTCAATCTTTGGAAAAGACTCGGACTCGAGAGTTGGCTGAGAATTTCAAAGAATTGCTTAGAGAAAGGAAAGTTTTAATTCGTCAGATAGTTCCACCTAAGTTCAGTCCGGTTCCGGTGGACCCAGAAGTTCTATTCCGGTATGATTATGCCTTAAAATCCGTGGAGGCGGGAATCGAGATACGTTATACTATATATTCAATTCCTGCTTATTTGAAGAAGCTAGCAGAATTTAAAAAAAATAACCCTGATGCAGTTATCGCTCCACCGAAAAAGAATGATTACATACCGGAATTTATCATGAATCTCCAGAATCTTGCTGGGACCCCTGAAAATATATTCTCATCGAAACCGTTCCCAGAAAATGCCGTTAAAGATGAATTTGGAGCTGATTGGGGCAGTAACTCATATCTGGAATTGAATCCAACATATGATAAAAATTACAAATATTGCAGCTTAGTAGTGATTCATAAGGATAATGTAGCTGATGTATATATATTTTATTTATCAAAGGATAAAGATAAATTGGTTAAATTTTTAAAAGAAACCCATCTGTTTTACAATTTGCGGTTTCTTTAAGATGAGGTCGCTATTTTAATGAGGCTCGCAAAAAATAAGAAAGAAACCTTCAAAATACTTTACCCTCTTTCTTTACTATACTAAATTGGGTTATCTGTTAAGAGATAACCGATTGGTCATTGGCAACGATTCTTTGAAGACGGCGGATAAAACTTCGAAGAAGACAAAATTGCTAACTAAGTAAAGCGCCAGGGATGCGCAGGGCTTTAGTCCCGAGCTTGGTTAGAATGAGAGTTCTTGAATAACTCAAAGAGCAGCGAAGGGATGAGCGTGACTACGCGAACCCGGAGGCAGCCCGGTCCTCACGAAGTGAGGAGGTGCCATCGTCCATCGCATTAGAAGACGTTTACTCAAGACGGGAATTACGTTAATTATTGCGACCCTGAGGCTCGCAAAAACTAAAGTAACAGACGAAACTGCTGCCATAGCAAACAAAGAAGTATTTTTTTTAAAGAACCTCGGGACTTATCCAGAGTTTGAGCGAATGAGTAAGAGAAAATTTCGAAATAAATGCGGTAAGCATTCCGTTATTAGGCATATTTGAAACTCAAAACATGGCATACGGGTATGGATATCCCGCTTCGAGGAGTGTTCGAATTCGCTTAATAGTAATCGTTAAATAAACTTAAACTGCTTTTTCGTACGAATAAGTATGGTAAAGCCCGCCGAGAGTCGGGGTGGAAATGAGTTTTGCGTCGGGTGGCCTTTCCATAATAGGAGAACTGACTGGGGTATCCTTTTCGATGGAAATATGGGTTCTATGATGATTATAAAAATGAATGAACTCATCCAAATTTCTATACAAATGATATTCATTTAATGGAATAAAGAAATCCAAGAATTCGTTTCTGCAAGTTTTAATCCAGCGTTCTGCGTAGCAGTTTTGCCAAGGAGATCTTGGGGTGGTTTTTTTATGTTTAATCCCCAACCTTTCCAAATATTTAGTAAATCGTTTTCCGAATAGTGGATCGTGATCCGAAAGAAAGTAATGAACATTTTTATTCCCTCGTTTCCGAATTGAAAATTTTAGAACTTTCCTCATCCATCTTGTAGTAGGATTGGTATGAATATCGAAGTGTAAAATCTGCCTTGATCCTACGTGAAGAAAGAAAACGACTCTGAAGATTTCTTTAAAATTAGCTGAATAGACGGTGAACGTATCCGAGACAACCATGGCGTCCGCATGTAAAGCATAGAATTGCTTCCAGAGAAATCGCTTTTTGGGATCGGGAGGTCGTTTCGGAATATACTTAGAGACAGTTCGTTCAGAGATATCGTAACCGAGTTTTCGAAGTAGGCCGTGTAGTTTGGTCGCTCCCCAGACCCTGTTTTCTTTAGCGACGTTTCTGATTAGCTTGATTAGAGCCCAAGGGATATTAGGTCTGCCGGGTTTCTTTCTTTTAGAGATCATTGCCCAGAAGGTTTTGAATTTACGTTTTCTCCAAGAGAGAATCGTTTTTGGTGAAACGATGATTAGCGAATCTTGCCAATTTTTAAGTAGGTAGGAAAGTAATACGATTTTGATTCTTTCGAAAGGAGTCGTACGAAACTTCTTTGTTTTACGTTTGTATGCGGTTAGTTGCGACTTAAGGAAAAGAATTTGCAGTTCAGTCCGTGATTGCACTCTGAAAGTAGTTATGAAATAGAGAAGTAGGACTCCGTTTAACAGAATGGAAAATTCAAAATACAAGTAGCGGATTCCTTTTGATTTATGCCATTATTTGAAAATAGATAGATGATTCAAGTTGTTAGATGGGACTTTGAAAGGGATTTGCGCGTGTAAGGTTGACGGACACTATCTTCCGTATGTCTGAAATAAATAATCCTCACGATCGACTGATTCGGGAGACATTTCAGGTAAGATGTCCCCATTTTTAGTACCTGTGTAATGCGTGAAAATCCTCTTATGTAGATCGTCTTAAATATTCCTCTGGGGTCAATCCTCCGAGTAACTATGCGGCTTTTTTGAATTGTAGAAGATTCTCCGCTCTTCGATAAGCGGCTGGGCTTCTTCAATATGTTTGAACCGATCTTCGTTCAAACATTCGTTTCGTATTTTTCCATTAAAGCTATCGATGAAAGCATTTTCGGTCGGCTTGCCGGGTGTGATAAAATGAATATCGGCTCCTTTCTCGAAAGCTCATCTTAAAAAAGTTTTCGATGTGAATTCAAGACCGTTATCGGCAACAATCTGTTTCGGCAGGCTATACTCTTCAGATGCAAAAATCGACCTTGACATAATATTATCCTTAAATAGCATCACAGAACTTTGATTGGCAACGGTACTATAGTCCAGTAATATCTAAAGTAACCAATGAGTTTGATTAAAACCGAACAGGTATGCGCTTTTGCCGCCGTTCGATTTAGAAAGAAGTTTGATAATGGTAATGAATTCTAATTTGATTTTTGGAGTCGTCATGATGCGTTTATTTCTGTTCTGGAGCCTAATAATTTTAATCAATTCTTGTTCAGCTTCTCAAAGCCAGGGGTCATCTGAACCTGTAAACGCCAATATGAACTACGAGTTTGCGCAATTTGAAAACGAACCAATGTTGGTGACAGGAACTACCAACGGTTCCATTAGCCTCCTCGGAATAAGTTTCCAAGGAAGTAATATTCTTCTAATGATTCCGGGAAAAATCGAAAAATATAAAAAATTGGCCGACGGACAATTCGGTCTGCTGATCGGCCCGAATATGCTTCAATTAGCTTTAATAAAGAAAACAAAATTTCTGAAACCCGAGTTTCTAAAGAAAGAAGATACGTTTATCCTCGCCGGTTATTACGAGTGGGAGAAAGCCTATCAGCTACAAGCTGGCACAGGTTCTTATAGCGCAACACCTCAATTCGCGACTCTGAACGCAACGGGCCAGCGCGTTTTATTATACCAATATGATCAACCCGTTGAATCGCAAAAATTCGGGGATAATTCCTTAATCAGCACACTGGCGGGGTCCTTTGTAGATAAAGATCAGATACTCTCAGTAGTCGTCCCTATTTTAAAGAAAGATAAAATAGAGGAAAAGCGGGAGTTTTCAAATATAGTTATTTCGAACGTGAAATTTATCGATAAAAAACCGGATATTAATCTTTTGAAATCGATCGTTTACACGGTTCAAAAGAAGTAATTTTTCTTTTTCTCTTGGAGAGATTGGATCACCACTCGTGGATCGGATTTAAGGGAAAAGAATCAGGAAGTTAGAATCTTGCTTAAACAATCCGTCCGATCTATTAATTCCTTATTCGGAAACTATAAGAACGGCTTTCCGAATATAAACGATTTCGATCGAAGAATACTTTGATTTTCGGTCCTTTCTGAAAGAATTGCGGAGCCTATTTCGGCCCGAATTTCAGGAAGTATAGGGAGGAACCTTGAATCTATCTGATTCTTAAAACTCGAGTTCGGAAGATTGCGAATCCCCGATGATCCTCATTCTGAAACCGTGAGGTAATTTATTCCAAACAGCGATGAACATTTTTTTCCAGATCATCGCTTTCGGTTTCCTCGCATTTGGTGCAATTTTCATGTCGCTTACCATTAACCGTTGATAGTATGTATGACGCGAAAATTCGTAAGGAACCGCCCTCTTTAATTCCGATTTCGGATTCGGAAATTTCATTTGCGAATCGAAAAGGCGTTATGATTTTTCCTATTTTTTTCGTATCCGCGTGAATTCGCGGAAAGCTTGGCCGCCTCCTGCTTTGCAGGATCAGGCTGCTTTGGGTTCGGGTAGTCACCCTCATCCCTTCGCACTTTTTTTTGGGAATGGTACTGCAGATTATTAAAGGCTCGGGACTGGCGCCCGACGCATCCTTGGCGGGTTCAGTCAATGTAGATTCAAGCGCTCGGTTCGGATTTCACTCACTTCGAGTTATCTTCCGATACCAGACGGCATCCTTCGGGGAATCCATGGAATCTTGCGGTTGCCATGAATTTTTCGTTAGTTCGATAAAAAGTTACGCTCAATGAATTTTCGGTTCTATCCCAACCATCGGGAGAATAGAAAACCGTCGTGTATCGCTTACAATACTCTTCGTTGCCTTTTGTAACGAAGAGACAAGAGCATCCTTCCTTAGCGGCAAATCTAACCTGTATCTGGGCCAATTCTCTTGGTATTAAACGAAATAAAATTATCAAATACAGGATGAGCGGCAGGACAATAGTCGCTATAAGAAAAATGGAAAGTAATTTCCGAATTCTCTTTGATTTACGAAATCCGAAAAGATTCGGCCTCATTGAGTTGCTTCCCCTTTTTCCGAGATGCCGGAGAGAATTTTTTTAATAAAATCTCTCATCGGGAATCTACCCAAACGATCGTTTCCGAATCTAACGACAACCAATTTCCGGTCGGGATCGATGACTAAGGATTGCCCCCAATGTCCCGATCCGAAGATCGAATCGGTGGATAGAAATTCGAATACAGGAATCTCCGGAGTTCCGCGTTTTCGATTCGAGTAAAGATGACCTTCCATTGACGGGATCGGAAAATAGGATAAAGGAAACGGAAGGGCATTTTCTTTCGGAAAAGGACCCGAAGTCTCTCGCATCCAAGTTTCGGAGAAGATTCGTTTTCCTTTATAGAATCCGTTATGAATATAGAGTTCTCCTATCTTCGCTAAATCTTTCGGCATAAGATACGCGTACGAAGAACCGACGGGTACTCTGCGAGAATCCGTCTCCCAAACATACTCTTTGATCTCCATTCTTTCAAAGAAGACTTTCGGAAATCCCCCTTCTTTCTCATAGATTGAATTAAGTACTGCCGATAATAGGTTGGAATCTCCGCTAGAATATTTTACGTTTGAACCCGGTCGAAAAAATTTCGTTGAGATATAAGCGGCGTGATCGTCTCTTCCGACACCGTAAAGCATGGCAAGGACGTCGGAACTGAACGGATTCCATTCGTAGCCTTCTTTCCAATCACCACCGCTCGCGTGATAGAGAAGATGACGCACCGTGAGCGTTTTCGGCAGCTTGGATTCTAATTCGGGAAGATAACCGACGGCGGGCAGCGAGAGATCGAGCTTTCCGTCGCGAACAGCCATACCGGCGACTGCGTTTAACAGAAATTTGGAAATCGACCAAAGAGGTTGTAAATGTTCCGGATCGAAGCCGTTACCATACGCTTCCAGAACCGATTCATCTTTCGATAAAACGTAGATCGCATTAGTTTGGACTCTACCGCGGGTTTCCTCCGGGATGTCTCGGACGGCCTCCTTTGCCGCTTCTTGTAATATTAAATTTTTAGCATATACTAGCTTGTAGGCGACGGATTCCGGCGCTTTCCCGCAATAAACGCTAA
The DNA here is from genome assembly GCF_000306235.2 of Leptospira fainei serovar Hurstbridge str. BUT 6. NCBI lineage: Bacteria > Pseudomonadati > Spirochaetota > Leptospiria > Leptospirales > Leptospiraceae > Leptospira > Leptospira fainei. Next base: position 465,505 of record NZ_AKWZ02000010.1, on the reverse strand, counting down.
AGAAAGCGATCATTGCAAGTATGTAAAATGGAATTCCCGAATTCATAATTTTGAATTGAATAGAGCGACAAAACTCAAACGATTTATTCTTCCGATTTCGTATTTTCCTGAGGCGTATTCAGTATCAATGGCAGGCTGTCTTTTCCTGAAGGTATGATCATAAGTTTCGAGTTCGGATTTTCAAACGCTTTCAATTGCAAGTATTGTTTGGTCAACTGAGAAGCGATCAATTTCTGAGCCTTGGCTTTTCCTTCAGCTTCTATGACGGTGGCTTTTGCTTTGGCTTCGGCATGAATAATCGTTATCTCCGCGTCTTTCTTCGCGATGTTGATCTCGAATTTCATCTGTTCCTGCTCTTGCTCTTTCGTTAATTTCCCTTCGATTGCGGTTAAAATCGGTCGGCTATATTCGATATCGTCTATAATGACGTCGTCGATTTCTATATGCTTTCCTCTCAATTTTTCGCCTAATGCTTGTCGAATATCTTGGGAAACTTTCGGAGTTTCCTTGGAGATCCGAATCATACTATAGGCCGATAGTGCGTTTCTTACCGAGGTTCTAAATTGCGGGCGAACTACTTTTTCGTAATAGTCGGGTCCGATTTCGATTTGTAGATTATAGATTTCGGACGCTACCGGCCTTAGGATTACTGCCGCCACCACATTGATGGTAAGATCATCTCTAGTTAGTACGTCAACTTTCTCTTTGTAGGAGGTCCATTGAATCGGATAAAGATAAATATCGTTCCACGGCGCGTACAAATAAAGGGCATTGGTCAGAAGATCCTTCTGCAATCCGGAGGTAAGCGGATGCCAACGAAGCCCGGCCTCTCCCGGGCGAATATTTGTAAAACACCCATAACTGGCAAAGATCGAAAGTAACAGAGTCACGAATGCGATTTTTTTTGCCCGTAACAATTTGCTAGGATTAAGGTAGGTTTGCATGGGAAAGCTCCTAAAAAGCCGAACTTACAAGTATTGGACCTGAATCTTGGAGGGAATGTTCCGAATAACGGGATCGGGAGTTCCTGCACACAAAAAACGATTGTCCTAAGAGAGGAAAGGATCGCTTCTTAGTCGCAGAACGGAAGAAGAATTTGAAGCAAGAGTGGGAAAACCTACCGAAAATTCGAACCAGATTTAGTGGGACTGTCGATTCTGTTCTTGCCCATAGAAATCCGGAACAATCGCGAATTCTGATAAGAGACATACGATTGCTGGTATCCGGTAGGAAAATTATTTCCGCTCAAGATTTTTATTACTCTTTACGGTTCCGAAATCTCCGTTTGGTTGCGGGGGATAAGATCGAATTCGATGCAAGGATTCGGCCCGATAAAAGAGGTGTCTCTTCCGAGAAGATCCGATTAAATTATCCGACGAAAATATTTCGTAAGGGAGGGGAGGTGCATTCTCTCTTTCCCGAAAGCGAGGTTGAAGACGTTTGACTTCTCCGAAGAGCCTTCGATCCTGACTGAGGAGGCCGCTTTTGGAGACGATTAAATTTATATTGGATTTCTTTCTTCATTTGGAACATCATCTGGATACGTTAATCCAGTCGTACGGCATTTGGGTTTATCTGATTCTTTTTCTTATTATCTTTTGTGAAACCGGTTTGGTCGTAACTCCTTTCCTTCCGGGAGATAGTTTACTTTTTGCTATCGGTGCGTTTGCTTCCAGAGGGTCCTTGGACTTGATTACGGTCATTTTACTCCTAATTATCGCCGCAATCCTTGGTGATACGGTCAACTACACGATCGGCAATCTCGCAGGGGAAAAAATCCTGGCTAGGGAAAAGATTCCGTTCCTGAATAAAAAGCATTTGGAAAAGGCCCACCGTTTCTACGAAGTATATGGCGGAAAAACGATCATCATTGCCCGTTTTATTCCGATCGTTCGAACTTTCGCGCCATTCGTAGCGGGTATCGGAAAGATGACCTATTCCAAATTTATCATATATAATGTCGTCGGTGGAATTGTTTGGATTTTAGTTTTCAGCATCGGCGGTTACTTATTCGGAAATCTTCCGTTTATTCAGAGAAATTTCAAGTTAGTAATTATAGGAATTATTATAGTTTCGATCTTACCGGCTGTCGTCGAATATATTAAGGAGAGGAAAAAAGGCAGACTGTCTTAAAACAATTCAGGTTTCTCTAAGGGAAAGACGATTCTAAAAACGGATCCTTTCCCTGCGATTCCGGAAGATTCTAAAGTCCCTGAAATTTTTTTCGCCATTGCTTCCACTAAATTCAATCCTAGGGAAGTCCTCTTCTTTCTATCGGGATTGAAGCCTTGTCCGTCATCCTCTATTTTCAACTCGGCTTCTTTGTGATTCGATGTTAACGATATTTGAATTCGGCCGGCCCGTTTGGGAAATGCGTGTCTAAAACAATTAGTAAGCAGTTCGTTAAAAGCCATACCGAGGTGAATCGTTCGGTCGATATCCAGGGGGACTTCCTGCAAGTCGCATATCACTTCGATTTTATCCTGGTCGAATAGGATCGAGGATTTAACGTTTTCCGTTAATTGTTCAATGTATTCTCTAAGTGAAATGGAGCCGAGACTGCGTGCGGAATATAAGTTCTCGTGGATTAATGCCATTGATCTGATTCTATTTTGGCAATCCTCGAAGATAGGAAGGAGCGTAGCTCCGTTTTCCTCGTCGGATAATCTCATTTTCGAAAACTCGAAAAGGCTTTGAATGATAGCCAAGTTATTTTTCACCCGATGGTGTATCTCTCGGAGCATTACTTCCTTTTCGCCGATCATCGCCTCTAATTCCTTTTGAATTTGCTTTTGATCGGTGATATCGATTGCTGCCGTAGTAATCCCTTTGACAGTTCCGTCGGGAAGTTTTAACGGTTCTACCGTTAAATCAAAATACGTATCTTCGCCCTGATAAGGAAGAATTACCTCTCCGCGAAACGGCTTACCCGTTTTGATTACTTTCTCTTTTAACTTCGTAATTCGATATGCGGTCTCTTTCGGAAAAATATCATACTCGCCTTTCCCGATAATCTTTTCTTCGGAATCTCCTAGGTTTGGGTGAAACAACCAAGTATATCGTAATTCTATATCTTGCGAAAAGAACATTACTTTCGAATTTTTTAACGCTAGATGAAACATCTCGAAATTTTTCTTCAGAGCCTCTTTTGCCTCGTTCAGCTTGCTTACGCTTTCCACAAGCATTGAGTTTGCCGTTAGTTTGTCTTTAACGACATCGATTAATTGCTCCGCTTCTCCGACGGCATCGGGCGACTCGGGAATTAAAGGAGACACATAGGATACCATAGCCACCCGCCGATTTCCTTGCGTAATAAAACCGATTCGAGAATCGATGCGCATCGGTTTACCGTCTCCTCGAATTGCGTCGGCTTCGACCTGTACGATATCGGGATACGAATTGAATGCGTCCTTATATTTGATTAATGCGAATTCTCGGGCGGCTTCCGGTAAAACTATGCTAAACGATTTTCCGATAACGTCCTGCTTACCAATACCGTAAAATTTGAAATACGCCGAATTCACGTAGAGTATCAATCCTTCAGGATCGGAAATTACGATCGCCTCCTTAGCCGATTCAAAAATTGACAGAGGAACGGACGTGATCGGGTTACTCTGTTCTTTTGTCTGAGTCACTACGGGTTCCATTAATTCTTCATTAGACAGAAAGAACCTTCAAAGAATTCCACTCGTAACGAATCTTTATTTAGGAAGACTGCAATCCCTGATCCGATCGGTGTATTTCACCATAGGCTGATCGGAATAGTTTCTGAAAGGAGCGGGTTCCAGTTCCCTAGCCTTAGATGAATCTCCTCCAGTACCTGCCGGACTGATCCCGACCGGGCCGAAATTTGTCGGAGGATAAAAACACCGAGGGAACTCACTCGCTTTTGCTAATTTTCCATCTTTTCGAGCTATCCTCACGACATGTTCGCCGAGACGAAGATAAATGGAGGACGAGTCGGCAGACCATCGAAGTTGATAAGTCGGAATTTCCTTCCAGTCCGGTAATAGATTCTCGGAATAGCTTTTATCCAACGAGGACGATTGCCCGTTCGTATCGGCGAGAATAAGTTTCGGAGATATGATCTCCAAATTTTCGTCTACTTTGCCGATCAATAGAGCAGCAGTTCCTCCATCCGGAGAAGGGACGAAGCGCAATATGGTCTGCCCATTGCTCAAAAATTGCTTCGGTTCGAAGGATCTAAATCCACGGGGGGACCAAACGGATGGGGTTCGAGAATTTCCTCCATATTCGTCATTCACTCCTTGGATCCAAAAGAGCCTCGCAGTCGAGGAATGATAATAAACGGATCCGGGTAATGTCCAATAAGCCGCTTCATAACTATAAATGGGAGGTTCTCCCTTCGGATCCGGCGTCCCGGTTAGATCATATATTCTGAATTTTGTTTTATAATTTCGTTTTTGACTCGTTCCGACTAAAGGGTTCCAAGAAAAACGTTCTTCATACGTGATTTCCGTTTGGACTAGTTCCTTTCCGGTTTCGGACCATCCGCGCTCAATTGCAAGTCCTGCCGGTCGCCAAAGCATTCGGGAACAAGAAGTAAAAATGAAAGTGGATAAGAGGCAAGTTATTTGAATTAGATTATTCCGCATCAATCGAGTCGTTCGGTTCATACAGATATATTAAGAACGTTTCACTTTGATGGAAGAAGTTTATGGATTTTTAAGATAAATAAGTTCGCCGCACATCCGTACGGCGAACTATCATGAACGATTAACGCCAGCCTTCGCCTTCTAACTCTATGTGATCAAGATATAATCCTCCTGATCCTACGGAAGGGGCTCTCGTGTGACCTTGAAACTGAGTATAGGTGACGTTCGAATTGAACGGCCAAATACCTTCGCTTTGGGTTACCGAGGATTGACATACGCTTAAACCACCGGCCTTGTTATATGCACAAGAAGAATGGAATGCAACGGCTCCATCGTCATTACCCGGAAGAATCCAGGAAGAGGCGCCTTGAATTCCTGAAAATCCTTTATAACCTGGAACTTGGTACAGTGTCACTCCTGCGGTGACGTTATGGTTGTATGCACCACGAGCCGTTCCTACGATTAGGGCTTTATCCATGGCATTTCCGCCGAAACCGAAAGTGATTCCGTTCAATGCGGAAGCCAATTCGGATCCACCCGAGGCCGAAGCTAAAGCGGTCACTTTCGTGATATTATAGCCTCTGCTTGCCGTGGTGGCTCCGAGATTGGAAAGCCAATATTCTGTTGCATAACAGCCTGCACTGTGGCACACGATTTTGCAAGAATTGGATCCTTTGCAATACGTGTTTAAACCGGTAGTCAGGTTGGTTTGGGCTCTAGCTGTGCCGTACGTTCTAGGATCGCTCGTTCCATCGTATCCGACAAAAATCTTTGCCCCGGATACCGAATTAGGAGCGGTTCCCCAATAATTATTCACGTCCGCTGGGCCGACGCCATTGTGGTTTGAACTCGATTTTCCGTGCACGAATATTGTATATGTTTGTGCCGAAAGGGAACCTGCAAACAACAAAGCGAAAGCTAACCCCAATCCCATACTCTTCCAATTTTTCATCTTCACTATTCTCCGATCTTTTGAGAAATTCCTGAACAAGTGTTCGTGAATTTCTCGTGATACTACTATGTACTATGTTGTGCTATGCGTCAAGTGATTGGAGAGTTTTTTAACATAACGGTTAGAATGTAAAATAAATAGAAAGCGTTCAAACTTATTATTAAGAAATTAAGAGTAGCGGTCATTACAATTTGCGTACTGCGTTCGGTATTATTTGTAACATTTGTTTTACTTTAAAAATTCAATCTTCAATTATATTTCACTTATATTTTGTGTGAAGGATCGATTCGTTTTTACTCGTTCAGAAAATTAATCCGTTGGGGTTACTAAATTCACCGCTGTCTTCCGGTAAAATAAAACGGTTGAGCAGAATGACATCTCCGAGCAAACAGTTAGGCCGAGAGTGGAAGGAAAAATTAATTCATGATGAATAAAAAAAATTGGATCTATGCGGGATTGTTAATCGCGACTCTATTGATTCTTTTTGTATTGTGGGAAGAAGCGAAGGAAGAGGGATTCTTTCTTACCGAGAAAGAGAAGAAAGAAAAAGCGGAATTTATGGCCAAGGGAACTTCGCCGTCGACTTCCGGGACATCCGATTCGGGTTATTTTCAAAGTTTGGATGAAAGTGTTCCCCCGGAAAAAATCTTAAAAGATTATATAGAATGGTCGGAGTATCCTCCGAATTCCAGACCATTAACAAAATATAATGAGGATTTATTGAATCCTTACTTTATCGGTATTCCTGCAGTACCGATGGCGGATAAACCGACGGATAAACAACCCAATGGCTATTCTTGCAAACTTCAACCGTTGCAATGGGCTGCGATCGGAACCCGTGATCCTTTATACATTACCCTTGAATGTTACGATAATAAATTTCAAAGAGTTCCTCTGGATGTTCGAAATGTGAAATTAACGCGGGAATTCGACGGTCATAAATTCGGAGCTTTAAGTCCCGACGGAAACGATAAGGGAATAGACGGAGACGTAAAGGCAAAAGATAATCTGTTTACGTTTCAATGGCGACCAACCTCGAAAGATTGGGGAGATATGTTTTTGGAAGTGGAGTTTGTTTACGGAAAGGAAAAGAAGGAAGGGAAAATCATTTCTTCTTTTTTCTCCTCACCAAGCCAGCCGGCAGAGTGGACCAATTACTTTTCCGACTCTCCGTCGGACGGATCTCTTTCCATTCGCGCGGCATTGAACGTTTTCAGACCGGGTACATATCATTTGGAAGCGAATTTGATTCATGCAGCAAGCGGAGAGCCTATCGCCTGGGCTTCGTTCGACGGAAAGTTGAACGGTGGTAGACAAGAAATCGATTTTCTATTCTTCGGTAAATTGATTCGTGAGAGCGGTTTTGACGGTCCATATGCACTCTCTCAATTACGAGGACATCGAGTGAATCTTCCGATCGACCCCGAATGGTTCGGTCAAGGAGCCGAAGGTATGAAGAAGATTCTTGCGGCTAAGACTACCGAGCCGGACAAAGAACTGATTGCTCCGTACAAAGAAAACTACATGACCCGGACGTACGATCAGAATACCTTCTCATATAAAGCATGGCAATCTCCAGAGAGAGAACAACAAATCAAACAGTTGCAGGCGCATGTTCAATGATCCTACTTTGCGTGGTCGAGTTTCTGCTCCGGGCGCTGGAAGCCGGGCTCGCATTAAGGATATAGCTTTGTTTATCGATAATCTCTCTCCGCGGAATTCGCGGTAATCTTAAAAGAGTCCGGGCAGCAAATCCTGATTTTGGCTTGGCCGAACTTGGAATTCCTCGGGGATTCTGAATAGGTCCTTGCGAAAGAAAGCCCTTTCGTTTAGATTGAAGCGTTTGATTGCCAAGCGAAATCTAGCCTGTAAAAGCTCGGCGTATTTGCCTGTTCCAGTCATACGCTGGCTAAAGTTGGAATCGTACAATTTACCTCCGCGAGCTTCACTCAACACTCGCAGGATCTTCTCCTTTTTTAAAGGGTAGTTGATTTCCAACCATTCCACGAAAAGTGGGGATACTTCGAATGGGAGGCGAAGGAGAACCATTCCCGCGCTTGAGGCGCCTGCTTTCTTTACTTCCTCCATAATCGTTTCCATTTCCGAATCGTTTAAAAAAGGAATCACAGGCGCGAACATCGCACCAACAGGTACCGATGCTTTTGATAAGCCGCTGATCGCCTCTAATCTTTTTCCGGGAGCCGGGGCTCTAGGTTCGAGTGTCGCCCAAAGTTCCTTATCTAGAGTAGTTACCGAAACATATACTTTCAAGATTCCTAATTTTCCCATTTCGGACAAAATATCGATGTCTCGTAGAATTAACGATGATTTGGTAATGATCGCCGTCGGTTGTCGAAATTTGAGTAATATCTCTAAAATTTTTCTCGTATTCCGATAGGTTCTTTCTCCTGGCTGATACGGATCGGTCGCTGTTCCGATCGTAATCGTTTCAACAGGACCTTTGCGTTTTCTCAGCTCATTGATCAGCAGCCGATCTACGTTCTTTTTTACGAAAATTTTGGACTCAAAATCGATTCCGGGAGAAAGATTCACGTACGCGTGATTTGGACGTGCAAAACAGTAGATGCAGCCGTGCTCGCAACCGCGATAAGGATTGATGCTCGCATCTATCGGGATATCGGGGGAATCGTTGTGAGTGAGAATCGATTTAGAATCTTCCGGAAAAAATTGAGTCACCAAATTTCCTTCGTCTTCTTCTCTATCTTCCTTCCAGATTTCTCGGGATACGGACTCGAATCGCCCTTCCGGCGCGGAAATCGTACCTCTTCGGTGTTTTTTCATCTGCTATCTCGAAGCCAAGTTCTCGATAAAAAATACCTGATATCTACTTATTTGTAAACTATAAATTTGTATAGTATTTATTTTTCTAACGTGACTCGGTTTATTTCAATTGAGTTGGATGTTTCGACCCTAAATTGCTTTCTAAGAGGTGCGGAGAGCTGTAGTTCAGTTTTCTTTTCGATGCTGCGGATTCCTTAAGCGCTCAGTCGTTCTTTTACGGCTTGCGGATCCCATTCTTTGTAAGCAGGAAGTTCGGAAATCGTTTGAACATATCGGGACGCAAGAGCCGCAAGATACGAACATGCGCAAACAAGTGCAGTGACTGAAGGACAATGCAGAGCAGCAATCCTGAGTGGAAACGGGGTAGGTAGTTAGTCGCCTGTTTTTACTCTCGAGTTGAAACCTTAGTCAACCAACATTTCCTGAATAATATGTTTAATTTTCGTTATTGTTTTCGATTCAATCTTACCGAGTTTTTTGATTAAACGAGCCTTATCAACTGTCCGAATTTGGTCTAAGACTATCCAACCTTTCTTACTCTGGAAAGTTAGCTCTACTCTCGTGGGATATGAGTGTGATTTCGTTGTCATTGGTGCGACAATAATCGTACTTATAAACTTATTCATCTCATTCGGAGATATTATTACGCATGGTCTTGATTTTTTGATTTCGCGACCAATTGTAGGATCTAAATTTATTAAATAAACTTCGTACTGAGAAACTACCATTCCCAAGCCTTAGTAGATAAATCAATCAAGTCCGGAATTAACAGCTTATCATCCTTTTTATCGGACATTGCTTTAAATTGTTTTTCCCAACCATCTCTCGGTTTTGTCTTCAAAGGTACAATTATGATTTTATTCTTATCAATAAGCAGATCTACTTCTTCTTCAATATGGCATTCTTCTAAAAGCGCCTTAGGAATCCTTATTCCTTTCGAATTGCCTATTTTAACGACCGCTGCTCTCATGGTAATTACTATGTAATTACTGCCATTTTTGTCAACGAGAATACATCCCTAAACTCATTCTTTGTAAGCAGGAAGTTCGGAAATCGTTTGAACATATTGGGATGTAAGAGCCGGAAGATACGAACGTGCGCAAACAAGCGTAGTGGCTGAAGGACAATGTGGAGCAGCAATCCTGAGTGGAAACGGGGGCTACCTAGTCGCCTGTACCCGGGCTTTATAGATGTATTTCTCTAATCCGAACTTTCGTTAATGTAAGAATGGCAAATTTTCCTTTTAGATTAACATCGTGTAGCTCAAGCAGCTTAGTAAGTGAGACAGTAATCTTTTGGTATTCTTTCGCATCGTATCGAAGAAATATTACTCCCAAAGAATCTTCCTTATGAGAAAATACCCACTCTCCAAAGTCCTTATCTAATGTAAGAATTACCGAATCTAGCCTTTTAGCTAATTGAATGATTTGATAATCACTAAGACCTTTATAATCTTCCGAAATGGAATGAACGATATAACCAAAATTCCCTAGCTCTCTAACAATTCGGATATCTACGTTTCCATCAGCTAAGAGATTAGCCGGCAAGAAGGCTTTCCTTTGAAACTGCTTCGCTCGAATACGATAGACATGCAAGAATATCATCTTTAGAAATTCCAGGGGTAGCTAATAATATTTCATCTATCGACATACCTTTACCTAAACGCTCTAGAATAAGTTCCACTGTAACTCTAGTGCCTCTTATTACTGGTTTGCCCAACATTATATTCGGATCAGCACTAAGGTGGTCTCGATATTCCATGTCTAAATTAGAACTTTTGCTAAACATTTAGCAAGATTTTTTATTTACAAATTTGACAAGCGCCAATCGGTTTCTTTAGTATCTAATTATGATAGCTTTTGAATATTTTGCCTACTTCGATTGAAATTTCTGAGTATGGCGATTAACTTAAGCGCTCAGCAGTTCTTTTGCGGCTTGCGATTCCCATTCTTTGTAAGCAGGAAGTTCGGAAATCGTTTGAACATATCGGGATGCAAGAGCCGGAAGATTTACGCCGTAGGTGATAAATCGTGAGACAACCGGCGCATAAAACGCGTCTGCAACGGTAAAATCTTTTCCGAATAAAAACGGTCCGCCGTAAGACTGTAAGTTTTCAGTCCAGATCCCGACGATTCGATCTATATCTTTTTGCGCTTCCGGAGGAATTTCTTTTCCAGTAATTCTTCCGGTAAAATTCATACCGAGATTGCTACGTAATCCGGTAAAGCCAGAATGCATTTCCGCCGAAACGGATCTTGCTTTAGCTCTCACCGACGGATCCTTGGGCCAAAGCTGGGGGAATTTTTCCGCTATATATTCCGAGATGCTTAAACTATCCCAGATCCATAAATCTCCATCATGAAGGACCGGGACTTTCTTCGAAGGCGAGTATTTCTCGATTACCGAAGCATATTCAGGAGTAAAGAGTTTTAACGAAACTTCACGAAACGGAATACCGGCTTGTTTTAGAAGTATCCAAGGTCGAAACGACCAGGAGGAAAGATTCTTATTTCCAATAACTAGAATGAGTTCGCTCATTCAGTTATTATTTTTCCGTTCCAGATCGGTTGCAAGAAAGATCACAATTCCATTTCGCTATGATATCGAGAAAAAGATGGAGTACAGCAACAAGTTAGAACGCCTTTCTTGCGCAGGAAATTCTCCGAAGTTGTTGGATTTTGCATTAAATCCTTGTCCTACGTAGTGTAAGAAGGCGAGAGTTTTTCCCCTCTTCATTTTCTTGGGAAATTTCGCGTCCGTTTAATATAGTTTCCCGCAGCCTGGCGGGAGCTAGAAGGATCGAGCGATTGGAAGATTTAAAGGAATACGTTCTAAAATACGAGACCTTACCTGACATCCTACTGATCTGCGACATGCAGGGCCAAATTGTGCATATAAGCGGCAAAGGACTGGAAATTTTAGGACTTCACTCGGGCGATGTATTCTTCGGAAAGAAACTCTCGGATTTTTTCTCCGATACGGATCGTGCCTATATCGCGTCTGAAGTCTTCCCATCGGCTTTACGGGAAGGGGAATGGCGCGGCTATGTATATCTTCGTAAAAAAGGCGGCGAAGAAATTCCCGTATTACAGATCGCTCCTTTATTGCCCAACTCCCAGAAACGACTCTCTTTCTTTCTTTTCTTAAAAGCCGGATCCACTAGCACTTCGATTCGCAACGAGGCGATTTACGGAGCATTCAGACAATCCCGCAATGCGATGTTCTTAACGGACAAGAACGGCATTATTCTGGCAGTAAATCGACAATTCGAAACGATTTCCGGATTTAGCGAGAACGAATTGGTCGGGAAGACTCCTAAAATCTTTCAGTCCGGCCAAACTTCCCGGGAATTCTATGATGAATTTTGGGAAAAGATTCTGAGTGGAAAAGAGTTCCATGGCAGCTTTCTAAATCGAAACCATGCCGGAAAGTATGTACAATGGAATCAGGTCATTTCCCCGATTCAGGACGAAGAAGGAAGGATCTCAAGCTTCCTCAGTATGATTCTTTCCAATAATGAGGCGGGAGGCTTGGTAAAATTGCGAGGATCCGTAGAAATCGGGACGGAACCGATTTCTCCTCCGGATATATTTCGCAGATACGAAGGTTTGGACAAAGAGGCTTTGGTTAGGATGCTGCGCGAAAAAACCAAACTTACTCGAAAAGAAACCGAAATATGTGCCGGCATCGCCTCCGGAAAAGATAAGAGTCTAGTTTGTGAAGAACTCGGTATACACCAAGGAACGATGAAAAATCACCTTAAGTCGATATACCGAAAAACAATAGATCTTGAAAAAGACATTCCCGGGCCGGAACGCGACAAATTGCAAAGATTGACGATTTATTTGTTCCGTCTTTTGGGAGACTAGTTTTCTTTAGATTTTGGTCCTTGAGGGACAATATTTCTTCGTAATTCTCGATTATACTGATAAAATGTCATTTTCAGTGCTAGGAAATTATTGATGACCTTATTCGGTGGAATGGCTCCAAGCGAAGATTCTTCCACTAAAGGAAAGGCGGCGCCCACGGAGAATTTGTACTACCAAACTCTTAATTTACTACAAGAAGCGATTTTTCTCTTAGATGGAAACGGGAGAATCACGTTTGCGAATACGAAAGCCCTATACTGGTTGGGGGACTCGTCGAACGATCTAATCGGATGCTATTTCTATGAATGTCCTTGGACGATCGTTCCGGAAACCGGCGTTCCATTTACAAAGGAAAATTTTCTGGAGAAAATTCTGGGAGAAGAAGGGGGTAGTTTCTCCAATTTGGAAATTGTTACCGCATCCGGAGATTCGTTTTCGGCGTCTTCGAAATTCGACACCATTAAAACCGGTAGCGGACAAATATCATGCATTCTACTTTCTTTCTCCGATGAAACGAATAGCAAAAAGATACAATCGCATAATCTTCAATTGGCGACTGCCGTAAACGATACCGCCGATGCGATTTTCATCACAAACCCGGATGGAGATATCGAATTCATAAATCCGGCGTTCGAGAAATTTACAGGATATAGTCTAGACGAGATCCGAGGCTGCTCGCCGAATCGATTAAAATCCGGATTACAAGATCCGGTTTTTTACGAGCGTTTATGGGGAACGATTTTGAAAGGGGAAATTTTTCGAGCGACCATAGTCAATAGAAAGAAAAACGGCGATTTGTTCCATTGCGATCAGACGATTTCTTCGACAAAGGATTCCTCGGGTAAGATCATTTCATACGTCTCCATTCTGAAAGACGTAACCGAACAGATGGAAATGCAGCGAACCTTACGAGTAACCACCGAGCGACTTCGATCCTTATTGGATAATGCGTTAGAAGGTATTTTTGCGGTTTATAATCGGCAAGTCATCTACGGTAATCCGACTTTCTTCAAAATGCTGGGTTACGATCCCGATTCTTCTTCCGCACAGATCCGCGTAAGCGATATTTTGGCGGATCGGGATCAGAGAAACGTTCTTAACGGGAAGTTAACCGAAACCGGAAAAATACAAGGGGAGGAAGTGAGACTTGTAAAGAAAGACGGCTCTCCTTTTTACGGAACCCTGAGGGTATTTGCGCACTCCCAGAATCTCGGTTACTTGGAGGGTTTCTTACTGGATCAAACCGAGCGGAAAATGATCGAGACGGAGAAAGATTCTTACGAATCGATTTTACGTAGGAGCCAAAAATTAGAATCGATCGGACTCATTGCAGCCGCAATGATTCACGAGATCAATAACCCTCTTACGATCGTTCTAGGTTACTCCAATCTATTGGCAAAATCGTTAGTCGATCATAAACTGTTGAAATACGTGGAGATCATTTCGGCAGCGACGGATCATTTATCCAGGCTTGTTAAGGATTTATTATTATATGCGAAGGGAGACGGGACAAGCTTCGAGCGGGTCGATCCGTATAGCCTTCGTGACGACGCCTTGGCTTTGGCGGAGCCTCTTTTGCAGATCGAGAAAATCACAGTTGAGGAGGAACATGCACGGGAACCCCTACCTTTTATCGTATGTCAAAGCCAGAAAATTAAACAAGTCTTACTCAATTTGTTAATCAACGCAAAGGATGCCCTTTGCACCGAATTACCGGAGAACAAATTACTGGGAGTAGATGTCCGGGGCATCAAAGGACAATCGGGTATCGTGGAAAAAATTCGATTCGAAGTCTGGGATAACGGTCCGGGCGTTCCGGAATTTATCAGAAGCGCGATATTCGACGCTTTCTTTACCGACAAGAAATCTCACGGAACGGGACTCGGATTGGCCATCAGTAAAAAGATTGTGGAAAGCCATCACGGGAGCATCGGACTCGCGGAAAAATCCGGCAAGTCTTCCTGCTTTTACTTCGAACTTCCGATCGATTGTAAAACACCTATTTGAATTCCCGGACTTCGTTCCCTATCGAACGTTTAGGTTCCTGTTTGCCCCCAAGTTTTCTTAAGGTATTCCTCTCGTCCCGATCCTTTTCTGTAGGATTTGTAATGCTCCGGATTCTTTTTATAATAATCCTGGTGATATTCTTCGGCGTTATAAAATTCCCCGGCCGGTAGTAATTCGACTACGATCGGCTTGGAAAATTTTCCGGAAGAGATCAAGGCCTGCTTTGATGCGGTCGCTAATTTTTTTTGAATATCATTTTTATAGAATATTGCAGTCCGATATTGGGATCCTCTGTCGGCAAACTGACCGCCGTTGTCGGTCGGATCGATTTGTTGCCAAAACGTATCTAGTAAGGTTTCATATTTTATTTTTTTCGGATCATAGGTGATTAATACCGATTCTCGGTGACCAGTTCTGCCGTAGCCTACGTCTTCATAAGTAGGATTTTTCTCCTTCCCGCCCGAATATCCCGATACGACTGAAATTACGCCGGGAAGTTTTTCGAAAGGTCCTTCCATACACCAAAAACAACCTCCGGCAAATATCGCCGTTTCTAATTTTTCTCCTTCCTTTGCGTGAAAATCCGCAGGAAAGAAGACTAACGGTACTGTTATAACCAGATATAAATGAAACATCGTTCGAACGATTCGAAATTTCATGGATTGATCTCCTTGCTTAGTCGTATAAAAAATCCTGGCTTTTTACGAAGCCCGGAAATAATTAGCGCTCACTTAACGGTTCGAAATGTTTTCTTTATTTGTTACACTTGAACGCGTTTACGGAATTATAATTCCGTTTTTTTACAGAACTGCCAATCGATGCAATCCCAGATAAATGCATTTCGGAAGAATATTCTCTTCGACGCTCCTGCCGGGCTGGCGGTATTTCTAGTTGCAATTCCACTTTGTTTGGGGATCGCGCACGCATCGGGCGCTCCTCTTTTTTCCGGAATCATCAGCGGTTTCGTCGGCGGAATCGTTGTCGGCAGTTTAAGTCGCTCTTCTTTTAGCGTTTCGGGTCCCACGGCAAGTTTGACAGGAATTGTTTTGTCCGGAATCAACGCTTTAGGAAGCTTTGAAACGTTTCTATTGTCCCTTATGATCGCAGGTGGAATCCAAATTAGTTTAGGAATATTTCGGTCGGGAAAACTCGCCGCTTACTTTCCCTCTGCAGTAATTACGGGAATGCTTGCAGCGGTCGGAATTATTCTTATCATCAAGCAATTCCCTCACTTAATGGGTTATGATATCGAAGAATTCGGAGTGGAAGAATTCGGCTTAACGAGTCAGGATATTAATGAATCTTATCAAGATAGTCATGAGCCGAACGAAAAAAATACGTTTACCGTTTTACTCCACTCTTTCTTAAATTTTCGAAGCAACGTATTCGTTATAGGTTTTCTTTCTTTGGCCGCGTACGTGCTTTGGGAGAAAAAAATAGCTCAAAAATTCAGGTTTCTACCTGCCTCCCTGATCGCTATCGGGACAGGTGTGCTCTTGAACTTATGTTTAGAACGGTTTAGCCCGGAATTCGCATTAGGAAAAGATCACTTAGTTCAACTTCCGATTTTAAAAAATCCCTCCGACTTGCTGGATCAGCTTAGATTTCCGAATTTTTCCGCGTGGAGAAATCCGAACGTTTGGAATTTGGGGCTGATGATCGCTTTAGCTGCTTCCGTCGAATCTTTGCTTTGTGTCGAGATTATCGACCGCTTGAACGAGGAAGGCAAAAAGACGCCGATGTCCAGGGAATTATTCGCCCAAGGTGTCGGAAACATCGCGTGCGGATTGGTGGGCGGCATTCCCTTAACTAGCGTGATCGTTCGAGGATCGGTAAATATAACTTCGGGCGCTAAGTCGAAGGTGTCCGTTATTTTGCACGGCGTTTTAATCGCGCTGAGCGTACTGCTGCTTCCGAATTTGATGAATCGGATTCCTTTGGCTTCGCTCGCCGCAATTTTAGTTGTGACAGGAATCAAGTTAGCGAAGCCGAAAATTTTTCGAACGTTCTTCTCCCGTAGAATTTCTCAATGGATACCTTTTCTAGGAACCGTGATCGCAACCTTATTCAGCGATCTTCTGATCGGAACATTTTGCGGAATTATCCTTTCGTTAGTTTTCGTCTTGTACGAGGATCACCGAACTGCGGTGATTAGAATCGAAGATCATGGAAAATTCAGAAGAATCGTGTTGGGAGAAAATTTGGGGTTTTTCCATAAGGCGAGGATCCGGGAAGTATTGGAACAACAACCGGAAGGCATTACGTTGGAAATCGACGGAAGTCGCACATTACATATAGATCAAGACGTTTCGGAACTAATTCATGAATTTCGTAACAAGTCGGTGCGTAAGAATATTTCAGTGATTCTAGGAGGCATTCCGAATATGAACAATGATATGCAGGACCTTAAGGAGGAAATGGACCGTTCTTATCGTAGGTTGTTGGACAATAATCAAGAATGGGTCAAAGAAAGGATGGATCAGGATCCCGGATTCTTTACTAAACTCGCCGAAGGACAAACACCGCAAATCCTTTTTATCGGATGCAGCGACTCGAGGGTTCCTATCGATGTTATTACTAAGACAGATCCTGGAATGATTTTTACTACTAGGAATATCGCAAATATAGTTTCGGTGGACGATATTAGCTTATTTAGTGTGGTGCAGTATGCGATCGAGGTTTTAAATATAAAGCATATCATCGTATGCGGACATTATGAATGCGGCGGTGTAAAGGCCGCTTTGATGGGTAGGTCTACGGGGCTTATCGATAATTGGATTACCCATATTAAAGATATTTATTTAAAACATCGTTACGAGCTGGACGCGTTAGGAGAAAAGGAACGAGAAAGAAAATTAATCGAATTGAATGTAGCCGAGCAAGTGATCAATTTATACAAGACAAGTCTTGTTCAGTCGGCTTTGAAGAAATACGGTTTCCCTCGAATTCACGGTTGGGTGTACGATCTTAGCACGGGGAATTTGAAGGAAGTAGAATACGAAACCCGGCTCAGAAAAGAATTAGGCGGATTGTACGATATCGAACAGGATCAGCTCCGATAAAATCGCAATAAGTGTGATTTTATGCGGGGGGTTCATACAGTCAATCGAGTAAGTTTCGAGTCGATTGTTACGGAAAGAGCTTACTGGGGTTGAAAAAGGAGCTCCTGCACCCGCAAATATTTTTCATTTCCATTGACCAGCCAGCGAACGACTTCCCCTACTCTCGCTCCTAAAACGGCGCTTCCATACGGGGAAAGCACTGAGATTTTTCCGTTAGAGGGCGTATGATCCTCCGAATCTTCGGGATAGACGAGCGTAAATTGAAAGGCCTCGGCGTTTCCTAGGTCCCGAAGAACAAATTTCGAATTCATCGTAATCAAATCTTGGGGGATTTCTCTAGGATCCAGTTTTTTGGCCTTAGAGAGTTCTTTTTTTAAACTTTGAATGAAGTAGGGAGGAACTGGGTGAGCGAGCTCCGGACTCTCTAAAGTAGAAAGGATTTTTTGATGATCAGGTTTAGTTACAAGCCGTTTCGCGGTCATAGAACGTTTCACCCCCCGGTAGCAGTATGGAAAAGTTAAGTTCGAAATCTAAGAGCGTGCGGATACGCTTCAAGCATTTTTAATTTTTTATATATTTACTCACTTAAACGAGTGAGAATGAGACATAGCAAATGCTCGGCTTTTACATCGTAAGATAGATTCGAGTCGAATGCGAGGGGGCCGGTTCGCATATATATTAATAAATTCTAATATATATCGCCTTTTTTCCCTATCTTTAAATAGCCTTAAACAATGGGAGAATTGTCGTTTAGAGCAAGACCAGCCATGAAGGCTAAAACGAGTTTCTTTTTTAACGAGCATTCGTTCGAATAAAAGATTGAGGGAGGAGGCTCGCTCGGTTTTTGTCCGTGAACGAGGGATAATACTATACGGAAAAGTAGGTATTGGTAGAAGAGGTTCGAACCATGTTACTTACCTTATTCTCGTTCGATAAGCGACGACCTTTATTCTTATTCAGGTGGTTAACCCGCCTCGTCGAAAGAAGTGTGCAGCCCGTCTTAATTCTGCCTAAGGGAAGTCTGAGTGTGGAGGACGGGTTAAAATTAGGAAAGCTTCTTTCCGATTTTTCACGACCTTCCGTTCCGATCTTGCTAGGGTTTGCCGAGTCGTTGGCGCAAGCCGAAGCATTTTGCAAGGAAGTCAAGAAAGGAAAACTAGGACAGACCGTTCCGAGAGTCCTGCCGGTAATTTTGAATGCCACTCGGTTAAAGACGGATGCTAAAGGTAAAGATTTTTCCGATCAATTGGAAGGTCTGGAAAAAGATTGGGAAAATTCCTTTCCACTCACTTGTTTTATCGAGTTCGGAAGAGATCCCTCTCATCTCTCGGAAGCGAGCGGACGTACTTCTTTGTTCGAGCTCTCTTCCCTTGTCGCCGAAGTCGGGTTCGGAAAACTTCGCCTTCTGAAAAAGGCGGAGAATTTTTCTTCTCCAATCGAGTGGACCAGCGAGGTTCTTTCCTCGCTCCGCTTGGAATGAGGGTTTCAGGAAGAAAAAGAGAAGGAGCTTCCTTGAAATTCGGCGGGGCCGAGCTTGACAGATGCGCTCTCATTTAAATCTTGCTGATTATTTTTGTGGGCCTTGAGAACCAAAGACGCGTCCTCTCGCTCGTTCCATCTCTCATAATTTTATTTTTGGACCCAAGGACGGAGGCTCTTGCCGATTCGGTCCGAGCATCGAGAGTTTTTCCGTTCCTTCAGGGCTCTTTATTTTTTTTGGAGCCGACTTTCGGCTCTGTATGCCTTCTTAGAAAAGAAGAAATCTCTTTTTCCTCTTCTAGGCGGGGGGTATTTCATATTTTTAATTGAACTTTTTTCGATCCCGGTCTTGACTGATTAAAATTTTGCCCCCTTCCGGGGGAAGAGCAGGTTGATCTTGCATGATCGAAAGACGCACGAACAAATTCGGGGAAAACGGAATTTTCGCCTCGTCGCCTATAGCTTCAGGGACTCTCCTTTTCAGCTATAGCGAGTGGATCGAGGATGAAGAGTTCGGCTGGAAAGTACTGACCGTTACCGAGGCGGAAGACTTACCCGAATCTGAGAAGGAAATCTTCATGAAATACGGATATGATGTCGATTTTGGCCTCGTAACCGGTCCCACCGGACCCCAGTTCGTCATTAACCATTCCAACTTCATGAACCATTCTTGTGACCCGAATATGTGGTATGATCAGAACGACAATATCATCGCTAAGCGGGACATTAGACCGGGAGAAGAACTTACCATCGACTACGCAAATTTCGTCGTGAACTTTGACCAGACCTTCGAATGTCGCTGCGGAGCCGTAGCTTGCAGAAAATTCATTCGCAAGGACGACTGGAAATTACTGCTGCCAGAGTATCATCTGAACTTCCCGGCGTTCATGCACAAAGAAATTAAAAAGTTCCTGGTAAAAGTCCCGGCTTAATCGGTCTTGCGTTTTGCCCGGGTTAAATTCCTCCCGGGCATTTACTTTCTGATTCTGGATTGCCTTCGCCATAGGAGGCTGGCTAAGAATTCGCCTCCCGGTTCTTCCTTCCAAATCCCTGGATCGCTGGTCTTACGTGCATTCTCGATCGTATAGAACGCTCCTGGAGCGGTTTGTCTCAATATCTCTAAAACAAAAGGAACCTCCTTTCTGCGTAAGAAGGAGAGAATTACCGTTACAGGCCCCCTGGCTCCTTGCGCATCTAACCGAGTGGTCCGAAAACCGGATTCCGTAAGTTTTTCCACGATTTTCTCACCGGTCCCAGTAACGATGATCCGGAGTAGTGAATGTCCAATTGCCAGTTTTTCCTCTACTACCATGCCCAGATACGTCCCTGTGGCAAATCCCCCCGCATACGCAATGTAACAGAGCGCATTGCTGAGATTCCGTATGATTTGCGTTATCACGATTAGCCAGAGGAGAACTTCTACAAAACCGAGGACTGCCGCCAAAGCCTTCTTTTCTCGGGAAATCAATATGATTCGGACAGTTCCGATACTTACGTCGGTAACGCGGGCAAAATAGATGCAAAGAGGGAGGATCAGATATTCGAAAGCCCAAGGTGGCATGGCTTTCTATTAAAATGGAATTCGGACGGTTATGCCAGTACAATTCTAAAGAGAAAGTCCGGGAAACTTCCTCGAGCATTTTCTCGACTTCGTTCTCTTATCCGGCGATGCAGAGAATTCGGTTATTTTTTACAGCGCACTTCGACGGTCTTGGTCGTATAAAACGGTCCGATCAGAAAATGAATTATCGAATCCAGAAATCCAGTCACCATTCGGACTTCCGGCTGAGAGTTCGGGCAAGATACTTCCGTCGCGGATCCAGAAGGGTAAATTCCGAATACGAAACTTGCCTGGCGAAATTTCCGGTCGGGTTCGGGCGGGTCTTTAGTCAAGGAGGCCGGCGGCGATCCAGTTTCCTTGTGAACCAGGATCGTGGAATGGCAGTTATAAAGAAGCGCCGCGCCGGCGAACAAACAAAGAAAGTATTTTAAGGATAACATTCTATCTCCAATGTCTGAGGTGAATATATGGTAAAGCTTAGCTGTTCCCATACCCCGTTCCAAAAACTTGTGTATTGGTGGACCAATTTGGGACCCCTCGGACAAAATTTAGCGGTGTCAAGGACCCGGGCACCCGGATAGATTCCGAAAAAGTAATAGTCATGGACAATCCTATGCGTCTCTCCGGCTTGATTCTGGCTGGAATTTCTGAGTTCGAGAGCTTTCTTACAATCCCGCGAGGTGATTGAAGTGATGCAAGCGTCCGGAGTCATCGGCGGATAAACGACCATCGCATGTCTGCAAAATCCCAAAAGGGAAATCATTAGCCAGGTGAAGCCGAACCTTTTGCACCCCCGAATGATCATTGATTCTGCTGCCTATAGACGCGGACCGGCGTGTTGTTCTTACCGACGCTTACATAAAGGTAATTAAGGCCCCCGACCGGTACGGATACTGCGGAAAATATCTGTACGACGTTTGTAGAATCCGTTAATCCGTTTCCTCCCACTTGAGTCCAGGAGGAGGAAGAACTGCCCGGATTTGTCGTATTCGTCCGATAGATTCGGGCTCCAGACGGGTTATCGTATCCTACGTATAAGTAAGAACCGTTCTTGGCCACCATTGTAATCGTACGGTTGGTAGAATCTCCAAAATTCGTAATACCCGATCCGTCGTCCGCCACCACAGTCCAATCTCCCGAATCGCAATCGGTCGTGCTTCCTGTTATCGTAGGATCACATTTCCAAAGCTGCGCCTTACGATTGTCTTCCGTTCCATCGGTGCAGCCTGCGACCGTACCAGGACTGGTTCTAAAGCCCGTAGCTTGAGTTCCTTGGACGCAGATGGTGCGAGTTACGTAAAGATTCCCGTTAAATTCCGCGAACTGCGCGAATGCGCGATCGGCCGGAATCAGATCGTAGAATTTACCGAGTTCCAAGGAAAACCAATTATTTGTAGTTCCATTATGCCATTTGCTATTCGTTCTGGGGCCGATTTCCGTCCAGTTTGCACATGTATCGTGTGCGGAACAGGCCGTTGTCGGATCCGCAGTATTGGAACGTATTATAGATCCGTTATGGCCGACGGCGTTTAGACCGCCGTTTGCCGCATAAATACGGTTATTAAACACGAAGAGAGAATCGACTCCTATATAGTAGGCCCAGTTCGGACTGGCATTATTTCCCCCGGAACTCGAGGCTCCGCCGAAATACGGCATATAATCAATCCGGATCCTTCTACCTTTGCTTCCATCGTAGGCGTCGCAATTGGAACCCGCCGTACAAAATCCGGTACCGGAATCTGCGGAATTAAAACTTATAAAACCGAAATCCGGTGCATTAAAGCCCGAAGTTCCGTTATAATTCGGTTTTGCAAATCCGGGGAAGACTCGGTCGTTTTGAACCGTAATTGCGGAAGTACCGGCTGTCACGGTTCCCGTAATCGTCGACATATCGATGTACTTAAATCCGAGGTTGGAGGAAGTATCCGAAGAATAGTATAAGTAATCGAAATAATAGTTTCCGTTGCCGTCCGGCGCGGTTCTCGCTGCGGCGATAAAGATGTAAGACGACCCGCTCAAAGTACCGGTCGTAAATACACCGCGACCGCTTTCGTTATCCGGCCCGCATCCGTTTGTAAGAGTCGCGTCGTTTACAGTGCATCCCGAATGTCCCAAGGTTACGTAAGGAGGAACGGCAATACTATTTTCCCGACTCGTCGCGGAATTCGTACTAGTCCTCGGGTTATCTCCCGTACTAGCGTTTTGAACAACGGTATCTTGCGCGAACGTAAATTGAACCGATTCGGGACCCGAACCGTCATAAGCAAATCTTAATGCGCCGTTCCCGCCGTTATTCGGTCCGGTATAAATCTTACTGTTAAAATCGGCTAAATAACCGAAGGTGGATCCGTTCGGATCTATGGATACCGGTCCGTCCGAAAAATTCACCGGAGACGTTCCGCAGCCTGAGAAGGTGGCCCTATCTCTCGGCGAGGCTTGAACGTTTTCGGAATTTCCCGCGTCGCGTATGGATCCCCAAGCGCTATTATCGAAGCCGTCTCCGTCGACTGCATTGGCGGCGATGATCGTATATTGAGCTCCGGTTTGGAGTAGTGCGTGAGTCACGCAAACTTTCGCGGAATCTGCCGGAGTTCCGTTACATACCGTCCCATCTAGAATTTTTGCGGAAGAAATCGATCCAAGATCAGTCGTTCCGACGAATTTATAGCGGTTGGCGCATTCCGTCGTGCTACTGCATTCCGCAGATCCGGACATGTTGTTTCCCGAAAGAATCGGTTTGGAAAAATTGATTACGACGGATGAGGTTGAAGCGCAAGCGGCCGAGGTGACTTTGAGTTGTTCCTGTCCTATAAAATCTCCGTAATTCGGGCAAGCGAGAGAATTCGGGATCGCCGACAAATCTTGAACCCCGGATTTGTTTACGATTAACGTATAACTTGTTCCCGAAACCTGCGAACTTGATAATGTAATCGTATATACGGATCCGGTTCCGCTTACCGACGAGATACTGATCGCCGAACTCGAAGAAAAATTGCTATTATTAGAGCAAGAGCCGCTGACTGCCGAGGTCAATGCTAGTCTATAATTGGAAGTCGTCGTTGCTTGAGTCGCATTCACCGATTCCGAATACGTGACTCGAACAGTTGTCGGACTGAGGGAAACCGCGTTTAACACGGTCGGCGGTGTCGTATCCAGATATACAACCGTTAGAGACGTATTTCCGCTAACGCTTCCGAATGTCGCCGATATTGTTACCGTTCCGGCTGCGACTCCGGTAACCTTGCCTTGGGATCCGTTTGCATTACTAATCGTAGCTTTACTTGTGTCTGACGAGGCCCAAACCGCTTGAGCGGTTAAATCGCTTGTACTTGAATCCGAGTAGGTTCCGGTTGCGGTAAAGTTTTTCGTATTTCCGGTATAAACGGATGAACCGTTCGGCGCGACCGAAATGGAAACAAGCACAGCCGCCGTCACTGTCAAAGTTGTCGAGCCGGTTACCGATCCGACTTGCGCGGAAATCGTGGACGATCCTATCGATACTGCAGTTGCAGTTCCTTGGCTTCCGTTTGCATTGCTGATCGTCACTGAGCCGGTATTGGATGAGGTCCAAGTGGCTTGCTTCGTCAGATCCAAAGTTGTTCCATCCGAATAAACTCCGTTTGCGGTAAATCCGGTCGTGTTTCCTTTCGGGAGATTGGAGTTTGCAGGCGTAATTTGAATGGATTGAAGTGCGGCGGCAGTCACTGTGACCGCCGTGTCGGAACTTTGGATCGAATTTAGAGTCGCGGAAATCTGCGTGCTTCCTTCCAACAAAGCGGTTAATGTTCCCTGACTGCCGGCCGCATTACTTACGGTTGCCTTTGTTTGATCAAAAGAGGACCAAGTCACTTGAGTCGTTATGTCCTGAGTGGAGTTATCGGAGTAATGTCCCGTTGCGGTAAAATTCTGAGTTAAACCTTTTGAAATGCTTAACGTTGGAGAAGGAGCGATCGTAATACTTGCTAAAGTCGCGGCCCCGACGGTGAGCACGCTAACCGATGATAGAACGGATCCTGATTGGGCGGTAATATTCGAAGTTCCGGTTTGCAAGGTTGTCGCAGTTCCTTGCGTACCGGAAACGTTACTGATTGTCGCGATGCTCGTGTCTGACGAACGCCAAGTAACCTGCGAAGTTAAATCTTGTACCGAACCGTCCGTGTAGGATCCGGTTGCGGTGAAGTTCTTGGTCAAACCTTTCGCAACCGTCGGATTGGTCGGATCCACTTGAATCGAGACTAAACGCGGCGCGGTGACGGAAAGATCCGCATATCCGCTAATGGAATTCAAAGCAGCCGTGATTCTCGAAGATCCTTGGCTGCCGCTGCTCGGAGAGTTCAGTTGTTTTTTGGGTCCTGATAAGAGAATGCCCAGTTGAACGATCGAGGTTTGAGAAGAAGTCCATACGACTTGATCGCTTATGTTTGAATGAGTTCCGTCGGAGTAAATTCCCACCGCTTCAGCTTGAGTCGAAGTTCCTTTCGCGATCGAAGAATCGTCTATGGAAACTTGAATCGAATCCAATACTGCGCTCGTGACTGTGAAAGTGATCGTACCCGAAACGGAACCGATTGTAGCGCCGATCGAAACGCTTCCTTGTGAAACGCCTGAAGTCTTACCTTGATTTCCGCTAGTATTGTCTACTGCTGCGATCGAAGAATCCGAGCTAGTCCAGGTTACCTGGGTCGTAAGGTTCGAAGTACTTCCGTCCGAATAAGTTCCGGTCGCGGTTAAGTTCTGGCTTCTTCCTTTAGGTATGCTCGGTAGGGAAGGGGTGATGGTGATGCTTTGTAAGGTTGCTGCCGTGATCGTCAACGTGTTTGTCGGAGATGTTACTGATCCAAGAATAGCCGTGATATTCGAATTGCCGATCGATAATCCCGTCGCAGTTCCTTGTGTGCCGGAGGCGTTGCTGATCGTAGCAATAGCGGTATTTGAAGAAGCCCAAGTAACCTGAGTTGTGAGATCTTGAGTGGTGGCATCGGTATAGGTTCCGGTCGCAGTAAAGTTTTTAGTAAGTCCTTTGGCTATGCTCGGATTGGTAGGATCCACTTGAATCGAGATTAATCTGCCGGACGTAACCGTAATATCCGCGTATCCGCTAATACTACCTAAAGTGGCAGTGATTCGGGCGGAGCCGAAGCCGCCGTTATTCGGAGAAAGAACTCCTTTTTTCGGAACTCCATTTAGGGATCCCAGCTGCAACGTGGAAGTATTGGAGGTCGTCCAGGAAACCTGATCGCTGATATTTTGAGAAGTGCCGTCAGAATAAATTCCCAATGCAAGTACATTCGTCGAAGTCCCTCTTGGAATCGACGTGTCATCCGGCGTCACTTGAATGGAAGTCAAAACTGCCGCGGTTACTTGAAACGATACGGTTGAAGAAATTCCGCCGATTGCAGCAGTAACGTTAGCGGTTCCAACATTCGCTGCGGTTGCGCGACCCTCCAGCCCGGAACCGTTATCGACGGAGACGATACCGGTGTTATCGCTCGACCAGGTTACCTGCGTGGTGATCGTGGAGCTACTGCCATCCGTGAATATTCCGGTAGCTGCGAGATTGAGTGTACGACCTTTCGCAACAGAAGGATTTGCAGGGGTAATCGAAATGCTCTCCAGGAGCGCTGCCGTAACGGTAATCTGCGTTTGATTGCTGATAGAACCAAGGCCCGCCGTAATCGTCGCACTTCCCCGGGCTTGAGTGGAAAGAAACCCTTTGTTTCCGACCGCATTTCCGATCGTCGCTATGGAAGTGTCGGAGGATGTCCACGTTACTTGTGAAGTTATGTTTTGAGTGGAATTATCCGAATACGTTCCCGTGGCAGTAAACTGCTGCGTTTTGCCTAACGGTAGTGATGGATTGGTCGGTGTAACCGAGATCGAAACCAGGGATGCTTGGCTGATCGATAATGCCAAGGTAGCGGTAAGTCCCTGGTATCCTGCGCGAATCGAAGTTGAGCCGACCGCAACTCCTTGTACCAATCCATTTGCGTCGACAGTTGCGATGTTAGAATTCGAGGTGCTCCAAGTAGTGCTCGGGTCGAGGGTCAAATCCTGAGTCGATCCATCCGCAAAATTACCGGTAAGCGCGCATTGTCGCGAGGATCCCTTCGGAAGATTTGAAGTTTGATCGGTGCAAGTTATCGTTAACGATGATAGCGGAGCGGCAGTAACGGTGAGTAGAATCTGAGCGGTTTTACCTTGGTATTCGATCGTTATTACCGTGGAGCCGACTTGAATTCCTTGAGCTTTGCCTCCCGAAAGCATTTTAATCACGGACGAATCCGCAGAAGACCAATTTGCATCGCCAGTTATATCCGCATTCGTATTATCCGAATATATCGCAGTGGCTTTTAAAGGAATCGTAGTAGTTTTGGCAAAGCTTGTGGATGGAGAAGAGATTTCCACCCTATCCAAGGTGGCGGGCTGCGAACTCGCACTTCCTGGTACAAAAAAGAGAGGCCCGCTTCCCGTTTTCCCGGCTGCTAACCCGACGGCGCCTGTGAGTAAAGGCCATGCGGCACATCCTTCGAGGAGAAAAAATAAAAGAATTGGAAAGCATATATGCTTTGTATTTTCAAAAATGCGGTGCATCGTTTCTCTCTTCGGATTAATTTCTCCCTAATTAATACCTTGGTATTATTTAATCGGACGATTCAGTGGAGTATTCTACTTCAGAAAAAAATAAATTAAAATGATTATACGATTATAATAGAAAATTAGGTTATTTTTCTCTTATATTCTTTTGATGAGACATACATTCTTAAGTCGAGTATCACTTAAGTGTAGTGATCGGTTTGTTTCTTTGAAAAGAAATTCGATAGATTAAAATTTTACGAAGCACCGAATAACGTGGGGCGTGAAAGTGTGTCAATTTTGGGAGTTTTGACTTCGGAATATTTTTCCAAAATTTTGAATTAGGCGATAAAATCTATTTTTCGTCCGCGAGAATCCAATCTTTGTTTGAGAACCCTTCTTTCACCTTCATAAGATCTCGTAACGGATCTATGAATGTTTTGCTTTTTTTCCCGTTTAAAGAAACCGTTATATCGGCATAGACTGCGACATCGTCGCCGGTTTTACGTTTTTCTGCTTCGCCTAAATAATGAGCGAATTGTAGAATCAAATCCGGTTGAGTACTCATCATGGTCTTTTGAAACTCGGTGAGGTGCGATTCGGGGAGAACGAAATGTACTTCTCCCGTTCTCAGATTTGCCACTCGAAACGACGCGATTCCGTTTTTTTGAATCAGCATAATATGCCATGCGAATCGGAATCCTTGTTCTGTCCAAAGGTTGTTTCCAGGGTATAAAAAATGCCTTAACGGGAAAAGAATTTGAAATAGAATGTAAGAAGACCAGAATAGCGTTCCTATTTTATGAATCGTTTTCGGATCATACTTTGGGAATTTATAATATAGATTGCGTCCCCAAAGATCCGGTTTTTCCAAAAAAAGAAGAATTTTTAAAAAGAATCCCGCCGAATCAAAGCGAAACCGAACCGGCAATTTTTGCCAAGCTACCTGAAAGAGATTTCTTAGTTCGCCGTAAGGAAAAATTCCTCTCCGTTTTAAAAAGTTTCTGAGTTTTAACGGCCAGGACGGAGGAAAGAATAGAGTGGCCGAGAGTGACATGATCCAAGGAAACATTCCGATCGGAAAAAGTTTCCAAGTTAGCGCGTGAAAAATAAGCACCAGACAATATGCCAATATCCGAAAATTCGGCTTTAAAAGCAGAAAGGGAACCAAAAGGTCGAATAACAATCCGGCATAACTGAAAACGTAACCTGCGATCGGATATGTGAAAAACTTTCCTAACACCGGAAAATCGGTATTTCGAATTAGCCAAATTCTTAACGGTTGGGCCTGAAAGAGCCAATCCGGAACGATTTTAGCCAATCCTCCGAAAAAATAAACACAGCCGATCTGGAAGCGCAAAAGCCAAAGCGACCAATTTCGAATACTTGGATTAGCCCAACGGCCAGTTCTGTAAGTTTCTAAAAAATGGGAAACGGATAAGCATCTATCCGCGGGAATCCAAATCATAATCCAGAGCAGGAGGGCCACTAAGTAATAGTGATTTAGATATGTGGATACGTCTAGTAAATTGAAATAAAGAAAACCGATCAGATAAACGATAAGACAAATTCTATACAGAATTCCAAGTGAGATTCCTATTCCGGCAAGAATCAATATCCAGAATAGAGGATATAATAGCCAGCTCGGTAATACGGGTACCCAAGAGAATCCATAATATTTGAAATGGAATTCGGGCTGCAAAAAATATTTTCCGACCCAGCCATAAGCAAGATATCTTAGTGCGAGGAAAGAAAGAAGGATTCCGAAAAAAAATCTAAATAGGCCGACCGACCATGCGGGCGAATCGCCTGCTAATTCCGTTCGAATTGTATTTAGCAATGAAGACTTCGATTTCATTCGTGTCGGCGCCTATGTTTCCGATCTCAGAAATCCATTTCCTAAATCAATCCAATTATCGTCCAACGTCTCTTTTCCAAGGCGACTCAGCGTTTCCGGCAAGTCTTGAAAATTAATAGGTAAAATGTCGTTTGCATGAAAGAACTTTTCTTTTTGCCCGGAGAAAAGGGGAAAAAGAATTTCATTCGCGCCGTCGGATAACAATTTTTTCCCGCCTTGATTGGAAAACTGAGCCGGATGGTTGAAGATGTAAACTTCTCTATTCTGTGCCACTGCGCTATGGGCGGATGAGATTGCTCCGCTTTTTTCAGGCGCCTCCATAACTAATAAGGAATCGCTGATGCCGGTAATGATTCTGTTTCTCCGAGGAAAAGCATATTTTCTGATTTGAAATCCCGGCGGATATTCCGTCACGATAAGCGCTTCTTTGGTCGTTTTCATTTTCCGATACAAATTTTTGTTTTCCTCGGGATATTCCCGGTCGGGCCCCGTTCCCATCACGCCGAGAACGGAAAGATTATTTTCCAAAGCGTGTTCCATCGCGGAAGCATCGACGCCCAGAGCTAACCCTGAGACGATCCCTTGATAACCCCGCGAAGATATCACGGATGTTAAATTTTTGCAAGCTAAGCGAGTTACCGGGGAAGGGGATCGCGTTCCTACGACTGCAAGTAGATTTCTTTCCAAAACGGATGGATCTCCGATACAGAACAAATTCGGAGGAGGGTCGTAAATTTCCCGAAGATACCGAGGGTAAATCGGATCATAATAGCTGATAATAAAAGAATTCAGTTTTTCTAAAGAATATCGGTATAATTTTGCATCCGTTTCCGCTTCCTTTCGTAAGCTTATCGGAAGTCTTTTTAAAAGAGTTTCGATCGCTCCTTTCTGCGAGAGAGAAAGTGAAAGGATTCGAGAGCGGATTACGAACGAATAAATTTTAGGGGAAGTTAAAGCTAGAAAATCCATTCGTAATTCGCGCGATAGAATACGTTAATACGGAAGATTATTATTTTTCCTTTGCGTTTAATTTCTTCAAGTCCTCTTGGACATTTCGATAAGAATCGTTCTCTTCCAAGCTTTCCTTGATGAATCCATCTTTTTTAAGGCTTTCTAATGTGGACTTAATATATAAGTATTCGTCTTTGGCCGCCTCGGATTGACCGAGTCTATATAAAAAATTGGCTTTTGCGAATCTTGTAGGTATGTTCCTGGGTTCTTTTTTCAGAATCGAATCCAAAATTGCGAATGCTTTTTCCTGGTCATGAAACCCCGCGCTGATTCCTTCCCAGGCGGAATCCACCATGGAAGAATCGAAATAGATCAAAGCTAGTTGAAACGGAAATCTTGAATCGCGGGGATCTTGGCGAGTTAAGGCCTGAAAAATTTCGATTGCAGATTGTCTGCGCGTCGGTTCCCAACCTCGATCTTTAGAAGCATTTGCATATGCAAGACCCGTTTCGAATAGAAGCTGTTGGTCAACGGGCATTTGCAATAAAGCTCTGTCAAAGTATGGGAGCGCCGACTCGAAGAAGTGCACATCCGCACCTATGATTTCCGATTTTTTCCCGTCTGACTCTTCCTTGAGGGCCTGATTGTAATATTTGGCGGCTAGATCATAATCTCCGATTTTCATATAGCCTTGTGCGATTTTCCAGCTAAGTGCGCCCGCCGATCGAGTCTTGGAAGCGAGTTCTCGGATTTTCTTTTCTAACTCAATGATTTCCGCTTCGTCCATCGCCAAGCGTCGTTTCCAAGCATCCAAATCCTCAACCGTAGGCGGCTTATATGTGCTTTTGGAAGCGAATTTACTTAAATTTTTACACGAGGAAACCAAGCTTAAAAAGAGAAGAGCCGAAAGCAAGGTGGGAAGGGTCAAATTCATCTTTTTCATACTCATCGTATTGTAAGTGAATACGGTGCCAGGAAACCTCTCATCGGTCTATGGAAAATCAAGAAGGATGGAAGAATTTTCTTTTCCGAATTTGAAAATCCGATCCGCCGCTAAAGTGGAGCTATTTTTATCGTAGGAGCTCATACATGATCGGTGATCGTAAAGAGCTTGCATGATTTCCATAATTGTGATATAGCGTCGAGCGCTCCCACGAGGCCCGCCTCCCCAATCCCAAGCAGGGTGGGGCCGACGTTTCTGCGCAGGCGGAATCATCGTTCAATGAGATGAATTAAATTGAATCCCGATTTAGAAAATAAAAAGGGAAGGTTCACACCTTTCCCTTCATATTGGAAATCCAGACGGATTAATCGTTATCTTTGGAGATGCTGGCAATCACCAAAGCTCCGCCTAACAATCCTAAGTCTTTCAATAATGCGGCGACTTCCTGTTGGTTTCCTCCGGCTGCCGGACCTAAGTGAATTAGGACGATATACAGGCCAAGCAGAACCGCCAATAATGTCGTGGCGAGCTTCGTTTTTTTATTGATGAAGATGCTTACGGCAGCCGCTATCATTGCTACACCCGTTAGATAAACCCAAACGACTTGAAACGGTATGTAAGAAGGTACTAATCCCGCCATTCCCGGTGCATAGATCAGATGGAAGATCCCGAAGATCAAAAAGGGAATTGCATATAGGTACTTACCTGCGGTTTTCATAAATAAGATTCTCCTAAGAAAGTGCGCATTCGTAAAAAATCAACCGTTGCTTTGCTTGATAGCAACGGGAAAATCCTTCCCGAAAGCGACCGTCAATTCATATTGCTATTTTTGACGCCTGCAAGGAGAAAACGGTTTGCCATTCGGAAAAAAAAAGATTCTTTCTCCCGGCTGGAGAGAAGCTAATATAACGGACGTCGAATATTTATTTACGTTAGAAAAGCTCTGCTTTCCCGATTCTTATTGGTCGAAGGATGGGATAGAAGGTCATATAAAATCTTATTCCGCGTTGCTTCGAGAGGAGTTCGGCTATCTGTTTTTCTTGGATTTAGGCGAAGAAGCCGAGTTATTGCGGATTGGAATCTTACCTTCGCAACGGCAAAAAGGAGAAGCAAAGCTTGCATTGCAAACTCTTTGTTTAGGATACCAACGGATATTTTTGGAAGTTTCCGATTTTAATAGAGCCGCTTTAAAACTTTACTCGTCTCTCGGCTTTAGGGAAATTGGAAGAAGAAAAGATTATTACGCGTCGGGAGATGATGCGATTATGATGGAGTGGTCGTGACGATCGGATTCCTAAACTGACTTCAAGAGTACGACGCATGTCGCGCCGATTCCTTCCACTCTTCCTAATGCGCCCATTTTTTCCGTGGTTGTCGCTTTTATCGATACGCAATCCTGCGGAATTCCCAACAAGCCGGATAATGTGAGTTGGATTTTCCCTCTATGAGGAGCTATCTTCGGGCGCTCACCGATAATCGTGCAGTCCATGTTTATGAGAGAGAAGTTTCTTTCCTTCATTAAGTCCAAGGTTTTTTTCAAAATGATCCTTGAGTCCATGTCTTTGAGAGAAGGTTCCGTGTCCGGAAAATATTGTCCGATATCGCCCAATCCTAATGCGCCCAGAATTGCATCCGATAACGCATGCAATATGATATCGGCGTCCGAATGACCGATTAACGCATATTCGGAGTCGATGGTTGCTCCGCCTAATATTAAAGGTCGGGAGGAATTTAGTTCTAATTTATGAAAATCTAATCCTTGTCCTATTCGGAACATTATTTATAACTAAGCTCCAGCATTCGTTGTACGGCCATTCTTCCTTTTTCTATAACTTCGGGATCCAACTTAATTTCGTATCGTTCGTGCAATAACGAATCGCGTATTTTTTCCAACGTGATTCGTTTCATGTGAGGGCAGGTCCGACATGAGGAGACGAATTGTCGATCGGGGAATTCGGAACGTAAATTATCGCCCATAGAGCACTCGGTGACCAAGAAGACGTCCTTTGCGCCGGAATCCTTAATAAATTTCGACATTTGAGACGTGGAGCCCGC
Source organism: Leptospira fainei serovar Hurstbridge str. BUT 6 (assembly GCF_000306235.2). Lineage (NCBI taxonomy): Bacteria > Pseudomonadati > Spirochaetota > Leptospiria > Leptospirales > Leptospiraceae > Leptospira > Leptospira fainei. The sequence goes on along the minus strand of NZ_AKWZ02000010.1, from coordinate 432,777 downwards.
AAAATCCGAAACGGCGACGACGTCCGTATTACATTCGGGGTGAGAAATCACCGTGACTCCCGGCCACTGTCTTCTGACGGAAAGAATGTCTTCCGCAGTATACATCTCGTGGACCATGCAACGTCCCGGAAAAGAAATGATATTCTTTTTGGTTTGGTTTCTTACGTTTCCAGCCAGGTATTCATCGGGTAAAAAAATGACGGTATCGCTATCCAACGAATTTACGATGTGTGCTGCATTTGCGGAAGTGCAACAAATGTCGGTTTCCGCCTTAACATCCGCAGTACAGTTTACGTAAGTAACGACGGGAACGCCGGGATGTGCGGCTTTCAATCGCCGCACGTCGTCGCGAGTGATGCTTTCCGCTAGAGAGCATCCTGCTTTTAAATCGGCTATCAGCACCTTCTTATCAGGAGACATAAGTTTTGCAGTCTCGGCCATAAAGTGAACGCCGTTGAAAACAATAATATCCGCATTTGTTTCGGCCGCCGCTTTGCTTAAATAGAGTGAATCGCCAACAATATCCGAAACTCCGTGAAAAACATCGGGAGTCATATAGTTGTGGCCCAGGAGAACGGCATTTTTTTCCCTTTTGAGTCGATTGATTTCCTGAATCAGGGGAAGTTTTTCCTCGATCTCGTGGCTCATATACGTAGATTCTAACGTTTTGCGGATTTCATCTACCGTTTTCATCTTGCCCCCAGGGCACTGAGACGCCCCTTCATATTTTTGACCGCTTCCGATCAGTTTTCGGACACGGAGAAATTTCAAGATTAGGTTTTGTTTTCTACCGGGTTTTGCAAGTGGTTAATATTCGCCAAAACGGGTCAGACTCGTTTTAAACCTATTTCGTTCACAAAATAAATTGACAGGAAAAGAATTCTCCGAATCAATACGATGTTACTCCTAAAATCATCCATAAAGGATTGGTATTAACCCAATGAAAAAAATCGCTTCTCTGCTTTTTGCTGGAGCGTTGGTATTTTCACTTTCTAATTGCGGAGAACGCATAGAAGTGGAGTATCCCGTATTCCCGAAATCAAAAGAAGGGCGCCAACTTCAAAAATTCCTTGGCACCATTCGGAACGTCGGTCTTGCCGTTGAAAAACCCCAAAAAAGTCTTTGGGAAACCGTCTTCGGAGCAGGTTCCAGCTTTATCGATCAAATGCCTTCGAAAGTGTTCGAAGCTTTTGATAAAGAATCTTATTATAAACTGATCGACTTGAGCAAGCGTGCGGATTCTATAAACGAAGCAACTCTTACTCTCGCCGGAATCACTAAAAGTCGCGTAAAACTCGGAAACCAATTGGGAGCCGAAGCAATTCTGTATATCGGATATCAAAAACCTTATACCGAGTGCGGTAGCGAAATGATGGTCGATTACGGAGCGGCAGCGCTTAAAGTAGGCGGTGCGATCGCTTCTATGGCTTCAGGTAAAAATGTCGATACCGGCAATGCACCTATCACGAAACCGACTGCCGTTCGCTATATGCTAATTCCTCTAGATGCGACTTTGATCAAAGTCGAAACTGGGGAAGTTAAAAAGGCTGTCGTATCTGATCCTGCAAAAATCGACGCCGGCGTCGGTAACTTGAACTGTCCTTCGGTTCTCGATTCTTTCGGTAAAGCGTTAGACCAAGCAGCAGCTTATATTAAAGACCGTTTATCTCCACAGGTTAAAACGGAAAAAATTAAAGTTTATACTAAAGACGAAGATCCGGATGTTGCTGGATTCCTCGATGATGGATACCAAGAAATCACCGGAGAAACTCCAAGCTTTAAGAAAGCAAAAGAAGCTTGGGAAAAAGCCGATAAGAAAGCCGGCGGAAAATCCGGTGGAGCAAAGGCTAACTTGGGAACATATTATTTCTCCGTAGGCGATTTTGATAAGGCGATCAAATACTACGAAGACGCTATGAAACTCCAAGGCGTGAACAAGAACGATATCAGAGAACTTCGCAAACGTGTTGAAGCGGCTGCTGCCGTCGATGATAACACTGACAAGTAATCGGATTTCCTGCTTTTTCGGAAGCGAGAAAAGCGGACGTTTAACGTCCGCTTTTCTTTTTTGTATCTTAGCGGTTTTTGCCGTAAGCTGCAGAACGAAACCGAATCCGGAAGAGTGCATGGATGCCCAGATTCATATCGTGAAATTAATCGCCGACGATGAAAGCATGCCGAAGCAAGTTCAGGCATTGATGCTTCGAAGCGTATTGAAGCCGGAAACGAACGAAGCGATCGTTAAAACCTGCGTTCAGAACAAAACATTGAAACAAGTTCAATGCGAACTGTCGGCGGCTAAGTTTTCGGATTTGCAATCTTGCAAACGGCATGAAAAAAGCGAAACCTCCGGCCCGAAAACGGAAACAGGCAGTTAAGGCACGCAATCCGTAATTTAAAGAATTCTTTTGCGGAAAGGATCGACGAGATTTCAGGATTGTCGCCAGTCTGCTTCGTCTAAAGTCTGTAATTAGAATTTATGTCTAAGCTCAAACTCGTACAGCTCCCGGTTCCTCCTCCGACCGCTTTTGCTGCGACAGGAAACGTGCCTTTGGCGGCGGGTTACTTGGCGGTGTCCGCGAGAGTGAACGGTTTGGAAAAAAAGGGTTTGGATGTGGAAGTTCTAGACCCATTGATCACCGACCAGGAAGGCGACAGTCGATTGGCGGATCGCATTGCAAAAGACGAACCGGAGTTTGTAGGTTTTTCCCTCTATCTTTGGAATTCGGAAAGAAGTCTTCATCTTGCTCGGGAAGTGAAAGCTCGGTCCCCCAATACGAAAATCCTAATCGGCGGTCCTGAAGTGAATTCGGACAATCCGTTTATACTTTCCGAAACCGGTTATGATATCGCCGTATCCGGCGAAGCCGAACATACTTTTTCTTATCTTTTAGAAACTCTTTTGAAAAAAGAGGACCCGAGATTTTTGCCGAATATCGCCGTACGAAGGGAAGACGGAAGAATGGGAGAATTTTCTCCGGAAGAGAACGCCTCGTTTCCTCTTACCAGTTATCCTTCTCCTTATATAGAAGGATTCGTACAGGTAGATCCTGCCAGGTCGACCTATCTTGAAACGGTAAGAGGATGCAGATCGCAATGTACTTATTGTTTCTACCCTAAAAGTAGTAATGTACTGAGAACTTTAGATATTTCTGAAACTGTAATGCTTTTGAAGAATCTAAAAGATAAGGGCGCCAAGGAACTGGCTTTTTTGGATCCGACATTTAATCATAGGCCCGGATTCGAGGATTTCTTGGATGCGATTATCGACGTCAATTCCGACAGACAGATGACTATGTTCGGCGAATTAAGATCGGAAGGCATCACCGAGAAAATTGCGGATAAGCTTGCTTTGGCCGGTTTTAACAGAATCGAATTAGGGATGCAATCGATTAATAAGGAAACCTTAAAGAGAGTGAAGCGTTATGGATCACCGGAAAAGGTCGCCGAGGCCGCGAGAATGTTGGCCGATAGAGGGATCGAACTCCTTCTGGATTTAATCATCGGTCTTCCGGGTGACTCTCCTGCGGATGTATTGAACGGAATCGAATTTTTTTACGAACATGGGCTGGGAGAATGGGTACAGGTTTTTCCCCTATCCGTCTTACCAGGCACCGTTATGCGAAAGGATGCGGAACGGGAAGGTCTGATTTATTTACCCAAACCTCCCTATCGAGTCATTCGTACTCCGAATTTTTCAGCGGAGGATCTGAGTTCGACCTTATTTACTTCCGAAGACCGCTTGGATCGTCGGCTGGATGAAACTCCAAGACCTTTTTTGGTGGATTTTGATCCGATAGTCGAGGATGTATTCTGTTTTTCTCCCGAGAAAAAGAACGATAACGGTATCTCGGATTTATCGAAACCCGGTACGAGACATATCGCTATTTGGTGGAAATCGAAGAATTTAGAAGCGGGAAAAACCGAGTTTTTCTCGAAACTGAAACAAAGGTTACGAACCGATCCGTTTACCGTAACCGACCTGATCCTTTATCCAGAGCAGCCGTTTTCCCTAAAACTAATTAACGAAATCATGATGGAGTTTTCGAGTATTCCTGCATCTTATTTGTCAAGATCGTTGGCACATAGAGGGGAGAATATGCTTCATCGTATCGTTCTCGTGTTGTCCAAGGGATCCGATTTCCCGAAGCAATGGGTTAACGAATCCCGGGAATATATACCGGTTTTTCAGGAAATGAGTTGGGAAGAAGCGGTTCGGAAAGCGGAAGAACTGGGGGGAAAATTCCCGGCCGCCAGAATCGTCGAAGAGGATTTTCACGCCGATGCCTGGACCGCACTAGTAAAAGCGGCGGATCCGGAAGCTGTTTCGTTTTCAAATCGTGAATTCGAAAGAAGGTGGTGCTGGGAAGTCCTGGGATACTCCGAGAAGTAAGGTTACTCCTGCTGCCTTTGCCTTAAAGAATTCAAATTCTTGAGAAGATTGGATAACGGTACGTTAACCGGACAGCCTATCGTTTTATTTCGCGTGATTTTGCTATGGGAATCCGAGCTAACGATTCTCACTCGCCGCATTCTATGACCGGAGTAGGATAAGATTTCTCCTTTTTCATCGCTGCTGAACGTCAAGTTATCTCCTAGATTTCTACCGTGGCCCAAAATAATTACGGAGTTTTTATCCACCGGTTTGACCGGAAATACTTCCTCCGTATTTGCCCAAGGCAATTTCAGAAACAGATGCATTAAGATGAAACCGGAAGAGCTATCGTATTCAAATTGCACTTTGTCTAATATATCACCTTGATCCATACATTCCGGCCTGTACAAATGCAATCGATCTTCCCACTCCGGCGGGAGAGGGTAGGGCTCCACCTTTTCGGCAATTCCCAAAACTCCTCCTCTTGGAATTCGAATCGTAGAGAATGCCAGGGCAGGTTGACCTGAAAATTCATGAAACGAGATTCTAAACTGTTCGAGATTATCGCCGGCTAGCTCGAAGAGGCCGAATAACGTCGGCAGTTTCGGAACGAAATCTCCGTCCTGAAGAGGATGAAGTGAAATATTGAAAGAGAACAGATTTAAACTCGGATTTTTATTTCCTATTTCAAGTTTGTGCAGCCCGAGTGGAGAGGCATAGTAACCTTCCCATTTTTTCCAAGATAGAAGTTCCTCTTTATTCGGATTTTTTTCTAACCTGGTTTTTCCCGGTAATGTTATCGCCTTTCCGGATTTGGCCTCGGATGCAAGAGATAACAAATCGATCGCAAGATCCTCTAATCCTGCGGATCCTGACGTTAAAGTATTGGAGACTATAAAGATTCCGGTTTCCCTTTCCGGATCCAATAGAAAATAGGAGGCAAAAGGGGGTAAATCTCCGCCATGGCCGGCAAAAACTAGGTTATTTTTATCGTCTCGGAATCTCCATAGAGGTAATCCTATCTCGAAGTCCAAATCCCTTTCTATTCCTTTGTTTTGCTTTGCATGGAATTCGTTAAAACTTCTATTAGTCAGAAGTCTGTTTCCATATCTTGTTCTAGTAAATAACGCTTTTATAAATGATCCCATATCCTCCGGCGTTGTGGAAAGAGAACCGGCGGCAATGTCCCGAATTTTGGGTACTTTCATTTCCGACTTCCAAAATCTGCCGACATAACCGCTGGCCTTTCTGTTTTCGGGAAGATCGTCGTAAAAGCTGGTATTTTTCATACCGGCGGGTCCGAATATGTATACCTTCATATAATCCTCGAATCGATATCCGCTCGCTCTCTCTACAATAATTCCTAATATAGAAAAGCCTAAATTACTATATGCAAAAGCAGTATCCGGCTTCCTCGTTAAGTGAATTCCTTGCAATAAAGGCGGGAGTTCATTGTATGGATATCTTTCGTAAGAATGGTCGGACAGCTTCCAGTCGTCAAAAATATCCGAAGGTAAACCGGAATGGTGCGTTAAAAGTTGTCGAATCGTAAACGGTTTTGCGTCGGGAAACCTTGAAGATAACCCTTTGAGCTCCGGAATATATTTTTCTGCGGGATCATCCAATACTACTTTTCCGTTCTCCGCTAGTTGCAAAATCGCGATTCCGGTAAATATTTTGGACAGGGAGCCCACTTTAAAAATCGTATTTTCGGTGACTTCGTTTTCGGCGGATGCTTTTCCCAATCCGGCGCTGATTACGGTTCGTTCTCCGTCAACGATAGTAATCCCCGAACCTACAATTCCTTCGGATTTCATTCGTTCTCGTAATTTGTAGAGTGCAATATCCCGAACAAAATTTAAATTTCCCCTGATTCCCTCTTTCGGGCGAACGGGAGGCGCACTCGCACAGGAAAAAAATTCGAAAGCGATCAAGGTTGAGACTGCAATTAAAGATACTCGAACATCCATTGGGTTTCTAACTCGTAAGTCGTATATGGATTTTGAAATCAAGATCCGACTATTATTCTTATTCATCCAGAATCCTTTATCGCTTCGCTTATGCAAGTCTGTTGAGAGAAGTCAATAAAATCATTTTACTTGGAATCTTATGTCGGGTGAATGTTTCTTCATCTCAATTTTTGCAAAGACTTGATTTTTGGCTTAAGATCGGCTACTTTGCGGTTTGTGGATTCGGAAAAAAATTTCATACTCAAAGAGTTTCGCACTTTACCGGGCGTAGGCAAGGCAGTGGCGGAGGATTTGTGGAATCTCGGAATAAGAAGCAAGCAGGAGCTGTCCTTTAAGGATCCGGAAATTCTCTATGAAGAACTTTGTAAATTGCAAGGTACGCGAGTGGACCGATGCATGCTCTATGTATTCCGATGTGCCGTTTATGTTTCTGCTACAGAATTGCCCGACCCCGAGAAAATGAAATGGTGGAGTTGGAAGGATTAAGGCATGCGATTTTTATAGTAGTTCTTTCTTTACGATTGGATGCGTACGAATCAAATCTAGAGCTTTACCGATCAGGATCTTTCCCTCCACGGTGTGATTCCAAACGTTTAATCCGGAGGGGTGAGGCAGGGGAATCCAATCCAACTCCACTCCATGAAAATTTCTGCGAAATTTCTTTCCGATCACGCCGTCCAATTTATATTTTTTATCTTCCAACATTTGATCGATCGCCAATTTACCGATCGGAATGATTAACTCGGGCCGGTTAAAACGAACTTCGAATTCCAGATACCTCGAACAATTTTCGATTTCCGATGCGTCCGGTTTACGGTCTCCGCTTTTTGCTTTTCCGGGAAAACATCGGCAGACTGCGGACATCGTTACTTTGGACCGATAGAGTTCTTCTTCCACACCTATCGAGGCGAACCATTTAAATAATGTCTTTCCCGCCGTGTATGCAAACGGTCTTCCGAATCGTTCTTCGTGAATTCCCGGAGCTTGTCCAAGACTGAGAATTTTCGATCGAGGAACACATCCATGGACCGGGTTACCTTCCATTTTGGGGCAAAGTCTGCAATGGAGAAGCGTATCTATATGTTTCTGAAATTCTTTGGGAGCGATCATCCGTTGTGGATTATGGAGAGAGTAGTTTCCAAGCTTCGGCAGAGGTAGAACCGACTCGGATTAAGCTTTTGAGTTTAGTTAGTTCCAGAATTTTATTCACTTGCGAAGAAGGCGCAAAAACCGCGATGCCTCCCTTTCCCGATTTCACGAGTCTCGAATGAGTAGCCATAAATACGCCTAGACCGGAAGAGTCTATGTATTTTACGTTCTCCATATTTACTAATAGGTATAGAAATCCTCGATCGAGTAGATGAAAGAATTTTTCCTTCATAATCTGGGCGGAATATAGGTTTATTTCCCCGGTTATCTTTATGACGACCGCCTCTTTGGGAAAGCCAGGCGGATTATTACTCGGATCCAAAAATACTCCCAATTCAGGGGCGTCGTGATCGAATTCCTGACTATCTAAATTAAGTGGGGTTTCCGCCATAGTTTCCAAATGCTTCCGGATTCTAAAGTAGCCCTTACGGGAGTAGAATCAGCAGTCTATCGAACAGTCTGTGGTTTGTCCGGGGATTTTTCGACCGTTTTTTCTTTCGGATCAACGATCTTCACGCACTCCATCCGAAATTTGGAAATGATAAATTTCTGCCTGATGGCCGAATTTTAGATGGTACTCGGGGTTTAATTGGGAAAAAAGAGAATCGGATCTTCCGCTAAAATCCAGGACAAGTACGCATCCTCCGAATCCACCTCCGATCATTCTTGCGCCTATCACTTTTTGGGATTTAAGCCAATCCACGATAAAGTCCGTTTCGGGGGAAGTAACTTGAAACAATCTGGAAAGCGAATCATTGCAGGCAAATAGTTCGGACCCGATTTTCGGGATGTTTCCGGAAACTAAATTTCGAATAACGTCATTTGTTCTTTTTTTCTCGCCGATTACGTGGAGAGCTCTCTTCTTTTCTAAAAAATTCAATCCTGCAGTTTCCAGCCATTTTTCTTCCGCTTCATAAAGGTTGGGTAATTCCGGGTGTAGGCGTTTGATTTTTTCCGTCGCAGATTCGACTTCCGTTCTGCGTTCATTATATCCGCTTTCCTTTAAACTATGTTTTTTTTTGGAATCGATTAAATAGAATTCAAAATTCCGTAGTTCCAACGGATAAAATTCATAATCGAGAGTTTGCGTGTTAAGCGAAATACAGGTCTCTTTCTTTGCGACCGAGATGATCAGTTGATCCATAATGCCGCAGTTCACTCCGACGAATTTATTCTCCGCCGCTTGACCTAATAAGGCGATTTCTTTAAGAGAAAGTCCCCACCCGAAAAGTTCGGAGAGGGCATAGCCGACCACGACTTCCACCGCCGCAGAGGAGGATAATCCGGCGCCTTGAGGAATATTTCCTCCGAACGAGAGATCGAAACCCGGCACGGATAATCCTCTTTTTTTGGCTTCTGAAACGACTCCTAATACGTAGTTTGCCCAAGTATGTTCGCGGTCGTATTCTAGTTCTCTGGCGATTTTGTAGGCTTGAAAATCGAGAGAATACAAACGGTATTCGTCGGTGCCGTTTTTTCGAACCGCTGCGGAGACGCGGAAATCTATGGCAGCAGGCAATACGATTCCGCCGGCATAGTCGACATGTTCTCCGATAATGTTGATTCGTGCCGGTGCTGAAAAGAAACGGAATTCGCTCTCTATCGAAATTGCTGGAAAAGATTTTAGGACGGAAGTTAACGCTTCGAAGGAATAATTAGCCATACCGGGGAATCGGAAGAATAAAATCCTTTTCGGTTCGCAAAATGCAAGTCGGTTTTATTCGTCGAGACATGATCCCGTAACAGTAGAGGTTTATCTTTTCCTTGCTATTCGGCGCCGGGTCCGTATTCTGCGTGAGTCGGGAGGATATATGACCTTTGCACTCGAATTAAAAGATCGGTTTGCCTCCGAATTCATAGAGGCAAGCCAAAGGGACGCCCTGCTGCGAGAGTCCGGCATCGCTTTAGAAAATTTAATCTCAGGAAAAGGAAAAGGGAAAGAATTTTTAGGCTGGGTAAATCTGCCTCAAACGATTCGATCGGAATCGATCGAGATAATTTCTTCCGAAGCGGACCGGATTCGAAGACAATCGGATACCGTTGTTTTAGTGGGAATAGGCGGTTCATATCTCGGAGCGCGGGCGGTTATCGACGCATCCGAACCCTATTTTCCGAAATCAAAGATAGGTTCTCCTGAAATTGTTTACGCAGGTCATCATCTAGACGGACGGTATCATGCCGAACTCTTAAAATATCTTGAAACGAGAGAGTTCTCGATCAACGTGATTTCTAAGTCCGGAACCACTACGGAGCCTGCACTAGCTTTCCGGCTTTTATGGGACTTGGCAAAAAAAAAATACGGGGATAAGGCAAAAGAAAGAATTATTGCAACGACCGATTCTTCAAAAGGCGCCTTACGAAAAATGTCGGATACCTTGGGATTTACTACCTTTGTCATTCCTGACGATATAGGTGGCAGATACTCGGTTTTAACTCCGGTGGGATTGTTTCCGATTGCAGTCGCGGGAATAGATATTCTTGCTTTTGTGAATGGATTTCAGGAAGCCTCGAATCAGTTACTTGCACGAACCAATCCCGAAGAAAATCTTTCCTGCAGATATGCAGTGTTAAGAAATTGTCTCTATCGATCCGGGAGAAGCACCGAAGTTCTGTCCAGTTTTACTCCTTCATTGAGAACTTTCACCGAATGGTGGAAACAGCTATACGGAGAGAGTGAAGGAAAAGAAGGGAAAGGAATTTTTCCCGCAGGAGTAAATCTTACTACCGATTTACATTCGATGGGTCAATATTTGCAGGAAGGCGAGCGTAGACTTTTTGAAACTTTCTTACATCCATTAACCGTTAAAGAAGACGTAATCGTACCTGCGGACAAGGATGACTTGGATGGCCTTAATTTTCTTGCGATGAAGCCGATGTCCGAAGTTAACCGCAAAGCGATACTAGGAACTTTAACCGCTCACTCCGAGGGAAACGTTCCTTGTATCGAATTATGTTTTCCGGATACAAGCCCGGAGAATCTAGGAAGTCTAATGTATTTCTTCGAATTAGCCTGCGGAATTTCCGGAACTTTGTTGAATGTAAATCCTTTTGATCAACCTGGAGTCGAAGCTTACAAACGAAATATGTTTGCTCTTCTAGGTAAATCGGGTTTTGAAGAGCTTCGGGAAACTCTAAAGAGCAAAGGCATTTAAAGATAGCTGTTAATTGAAGTACTCCTATATCCAATTTTATCCTGCGGAAGAAGAGTATTTGAGCCATACGGCTTTTCAAATGAGATTTTGTTGCAAAAAGGAAAATATTCCGAGTCGGAATGATTCGTTTGAACTGTTTCTATTTGCCTTTCGAAAACTTTTTTCCAGAATGCTTGACAAGCAATCGTTTTTGATTCGCATTGAGGGAATGGAGAAAAGGTTAAACGGCCTACGGATTGTATCCGCTTCATTGGCGCTTTTCACTCTATTATTTTTTCTCCATTTATCACATTTCAGTTCTTATCCCGGGAAAAAATACCCCGTTCCTACGCAAAGCATAACGGGTGTCGAGACCGAATATCAAGATGATCGTAATTTCGTAGAAAGTTTGGAAAACTCGGAACTTTCCTTTGATGCGATTTCCCTTGAAAAGATACATAATCCGGCGCATCTCGATTCGAAATCTTCCCGTCAGGATAGGTTTCAATTTCACTTCTGTAAGCTCCTATCTCAATATCTGTTGAATATTCCGCCTCCTGCATTCGTTTAATCTAGTTTAATTCTCATCTTAAACGATGAGAGAAAGAAATGGGTTTTAGAACTAGGGGCGAGCTTCTTTTAGCTTTCACCCGATCGGCCGAACGGAAAGAAACATAAAGCGACTTAAAAATGATTCGAATGTTGGGATTCCCGAAAATTCGGTTTCAGTTCTCGGAAGTTCGTCTTCCACGTACATATCAAAACTAACGTAGCACCGTATTGTAACCGATCTCGGTAGGGGGTTTTCTCCTTGCCGAGGTCGGGGTTTTTTATGGATTTTCTCCCCGAAAAAGGAGCGACAGGGTATAAAGACTCCCGATACTTTTTAAAGGAAGTTTCGACTTTCTTGGATGCGAATGAACCTCGAATTTGCCAAATGGAATCGCCTGATTCAGGCAATGGAGGCCCGTAAACGAATCGTTTTACACGGAGTGGTTCTTTCCTCCTTTTATAAAACCAATCTTGAAAACTATCTTCGCTTTTGCCTAGAATTTTACAGAAAGACCGACCTCTTACCGCCGTTACTCAGCCTTCTTTCGACGCTTCTGGAAAGAGCATACCGAGAAAATTGTCTCGACTCTTATTTCAAGAGTAAAGGTTGGAATTCTGCGAGCGATGATTTCGCGGAAAGAGAAGAAGAGTTTCGAAATACTTGGGATTTTTCCGATCCTTTGTCGGTTCGTCCAGTACTCAAAGAACAAGGGTTTTATCTAAAAACGACGATTTCGCATAATCAAACCGGGCTTGCAGTGGAAATTTCCAATAATGCGATCATTCCGCTAGAATCGGAAGAAGACTTAACGGAATACTTATCTAGAGCGAAATCATATCAAAACATATCTGAGTATTACGAAGACTACCCTTTCGATGAGGAAGGTAAGGAGATAGGTCTTGCTCTTTCGCTCGTTCAGTTTAAGGAAATCGGCATCAAACCGAATATTCTTCGGTACGATACACCCGAGGGTATGCATGTATTCAGGATAGAACTTCCCTTCGGAGAGAAATACGAATCCTTAGTAGAGCGAATCGAAAAGGACGAAGAGTTATTGCCATTTCCCGAGTACTTTATCAAGGAAGACGAAATTCTTGAGCCTTGGAAGTTATCGACTTGTAAGCATTGTGGGAGAACGGTCGATGATCGAATTTTCTTTCCGGTCGTTCCGATCGATGTTCCTTTACGGATCGTTTCCGATCTTCCTATGGATGTTGGCATTTGCGCTTGGTGTTTATCGAGTTATATTTAATCGCGAATATTTTATCTGAATACTTCTACATCGTTGCTTCCGATGAGTTCCAAGCCTGAAAAATGGAGTCGATCACTCCGTAGGTTACTGCTTCTTCCGCCGAAAGCCAAAAATCCCGATCGGTATCTCGTTCGATGATTTCTAACGGTTGTCCGGTTCCTTCCGCGATAATCCGATTGATTTCCTTTTTTTCCTTTTCCACCATCGACGCAAAAATACCTATATCGGTGGCTTGTGCCTCGAATCGCCCGGGAACGTGAGGTTGGTGCAGCATGATCCGGCTATGCGGGTAAGCGTATCGTTTTCCTTTTGTCCCGGAAAGAAGTAACAATGCTCCGAAACTCGCTGCGAGACCCATGCAAACGGTTCGGATATCGTTTGAGATTAAATTCATAGTATCTAAGATCGCCATTCCGGCGGTATTGGCGCCACCAGGACTATTTATGATTAGCGTGATATCTTTAGTAGAATCTTCGGAAGATAGATATAGAAGTCGATCGATAACATGCTTAGCGGAGGCATCATCAACCTGTCCCCATAGAAAAATCTTTCTTTCCTTTAAGTTATTTTCATCCAGACGAACACCTGGGAGTATTAAATCGGGTAATACAGGTTCCATGTCTTTCTCCTTAGGACGCGATCGCCATAGGTCCGTGGAGGACTTCCAACCAATCTCTTCGATCAGATTTTGTTAATAGATTCCGCCGAAGTAATTCCCTGCTCCTTCTCAAGCGATTCTTAAGATTACCGCCGGTGATTCCAGTTCTCCTCGCGATTTCCTCATAACTTAATTCGCTGAAATATCGCAAGTTGAGTAATTCTTTCTCTTCATTCGGAAGTTCTTCCAAGGCCTGCAACACTTCCTTTCGCCATGCTTCTTCGTCTCGATCCGATCGGGCTCTTCCCATGGTCGTTTCAGGTTTGAATTCGGCCGAAACGAGATCTTTTCGGCGAAGAATTCTGTCGGAATGTTTCAAAACTAACCTGCGCAATAAAAATGGAAACGCTTCGGGTTGACGAAGGTTCGGTAAAACCTTCCAGGTTTCCAAGAAAACTTCCTGTGTGAGGTCCTCGGCTTTGGATTCGTCCCGAATTCGCTTCCCAGCTTCAAGCTGGACGTATTTTTCGAATCGGGAAACCAATTCGGTAAAGGCAGTTTCTTCGCCTTTGGCGGCTTCGGTTACTAATACTGTAAAATCGCGCATATCTGTCTCAGGGTCCCTTTTTAGACGAATCCAGTGTACCGTTTTTTCCGATTTTCGGAACCGATTCCGGGCAATTAGTCGACGGTCTAGTCGCATTCGTTGAAAATGAGGAGTAAATGTCCGCTTCGAATGGAGTTCGAAATTTAGACCCGGATCGGGGATTTTACTGAACGGAGCGGAATAATGAATCGGTTATGCGAAATCGGGCTTGAGGTTTCCCGCCCTCCTGGGTGGGGGATGGCGGCGGTTTATCGCGGAGAACTTCTTTTATCACGGATTATCCGACATGTCAATAAAAAAACGGAACAAAGCTTTGTAGGAGCTCCAACAGATTTTTTGAACATAAAATGATTGTAATATTCCAAATTCTATGAAATGCCGGCCTGTACCGCCGCTGCGCTCCAGCCCCCACCCAGGAAGGGCTGTACGTCCTGGAACATAGGTAACACTTTAGACCGGAGACATGGGTTACACTTTCAAAGTCCTAGATATTTTCTTTGTGTTCTCATTCAAATAACCTATTTTCACAAAGCTGAAGTAAATGGCCCATATACCGTCGTCGACAGGTTCAAGGCCGATATTCTCTCCACCTAAACTCTTCGTAATAAAGAATCTTTGATTTTTCCAATAAAAATTACCTTCATCGACTTTACGAATTTCAAAATGATCCGGATAAAATATCTCAGATAGACGATTCGGATAGGATCTTAGGGAAGGTTTTCGTATAACTTCGTATAATGTATGCTATACGAAGTTACTTCCCTCAAGTATTACAAGCAATTTGCGAGGTCCCCAAGTAGGGTGTTGCTTACGAACTGCAAGAATCAACCGCTCTTCCGCAAAACCTACTCGGTTCGGGTTTGTGTGCGGAACCCTACTTCTCTCCAAAAGACCTTCAGGGCCTTCCTTCCGATACCGTTCAAGCCACTTGTATCCCGTCTTTCTACTTATTCCAAATGTTTCACAAAGAGAACTTATGGAAACCGTTCCGTCGCATACTGCGGCAATGAATTTTACTTTCTCGTCCATAGGGGACACCTCTTTCCACGGCAAAGGATTTTCCTCCATTTGCCTAAATTTCAGTGTTACCTATGTCACAGGTCTATTCTGTTACCGATGTCTCCGGTTTGTACCGGCGGGGAATCCGGGTCAAAGCGGATCTTGAAAGTCATCGGCCAGCATATCTCGCGCGAATTTCATGGGCAGTATCAAGTGCAGGAGTTCCTTCCGCCTCTTTTGTATATTACGAAAATTTAAACAAATGAATTAGAACGATCCGGAATTTCGATTAAGCTCCGCTACTTAAGTTTCCTATAAATTCCTTCCAGTTGTCTCCTAAGCGAATTCCGAAATCGGATTCACGATACCGTTCGTAAAGGTCTTTTTCACCGAGGTCTAAGAATTCTCCTGGAAAAATTTTTCCACCGATACGATTCTTTTTTGCCAACTCTCTGAACGTATCAGCGAGATCATAGGGAACATTCGGTTGAAGATCGGATAAACAGGGTCCCTTCATCCAAGAAAGTCCTAAATAGAAAAAATCCCCGTTCTCAAATGAGACTTTTCCGTCGCTTAAAGAGAGCCCGGTATAACTCGCACCCGGAGGTTTTTCAGACATATATAAAATACAATCGAATCGGTTTCGCTCTTCCTGAGTCGGCCAAGGTGAAAAATCCGATTCCGGAAATAAGATGAAATCCGGATTTATTACGAGAAACTCGTCTTCTATATTCCAAAATCGATCGATTGCAGTTCGAATTCCTCCTCCGGTTCCGAGGATGATCGGCTGTTCTTTAGAAATTTGTAATTTAAATTCATCGAACGAGCATAGTCTAGATTCCAGTTTATCGGCATGATAATGTGAATTGGCAATCGCATCTTTAACTCCCCATCTTTTTGCCCAATAAAATGAGTAGTAGATGAGAGGAATTCCTGAGACGGTGAGTAGCGGTTTTGGAAGTTCTTTCGTCCATTCTTGCATTCTCGTTCCGAAGCCCGCGCAAGGAAAAAAAGCCTTATCGTTCATGAGTTCATCGATCGATTTTTTCCAGGAAGGAGCGGTTCACTAAGAGTTCTTTTCTGAGAAAGTGGAAAAAAACGAACAGTTGGTCGGGAAATAATCCTACTTGCACTATTTCTAATAAATTATCCAAGCAAGAAATGATGCTTGCGCGATACTTATCTTGTCCTTTGTCGGCAACTAGCATGAAATACGAGCCTAAGGCTTTATAAGACCTTTGGAGACTCTGTAAGTAAAAGCATTCTTTAGGTCTGGGATAATCCGTCTCCGAAAATTTCAGGAAAAGTAAAAATAACCCTTTTCTCATCGCGAACGGGATCGGTCTATACGCATCATAAAGCAAACTGGATAAATCATAAAAAGGAGTTCCCATTCTCGCATCTTGAAAATCGATCATCGTAATTTGGCCTTCAGAATTAAGCATTAGATTTCTAGCATGGAAGTCACGATGGCAGAATACCTTCACTTTATAATCGGATAAGAAGGAAGAGGCTTCCTCGATGAATATTTTTACTTCCGGGCGCAACTCCGTTTTGATTCCGAAAAATTTCGAAAATCTACCGAACGCGGAAAGGGTAAACTGGTTCTCATAATTCAATTTTTCGTAATCGAATTCTCGTCCAGATACTGGGGCTTCCGTTTCGAGCTTCTGGAGTTTTACGAGAAGCTCGATCGATTTAACAAGATAATCGCGATATTCTCCGTCGTCTTTAATGGAGCTTAAATCCGTATCGCCTTCGTCGGAAAGTAGAGTTAAATGATGAATTATGTCGGTCTTATATACTTCGGGTACTCGGAATCCGTGAGAGTGGAGAAAATTTCCAACGTCGATAAAATCGTGCTGGAATTGCGTGTCCTTACAAAGGATCAGAGTCTCGTTGGGATAAAAGATTCTGTAGTATCTGCGGGTCGAAGCCTCGGGGGTTATAGATTCGACCTTATTCGGAAATTTGCCGTCTTTGGCAAGAAATCGGAGTTCGGCTTCTCCAATTGATTGACTCATATTAACTTGGCCTAGTTCGACAGTTTGTCCGGAAATACCAAGCGGAATTCTGTTCCTTTATCCGGTTCCGAATCGATTTCGATTCTAATTCCGAACAAGTCGGCAATTTCTTTCGCGACAAACATTCCCAATCCCGTGCCCTGGCCCGTTTTTTTCGTG
Organism: Leptospira fainei serovar Hurstbridge str. BUT 6; assembly: GCF_000306235.2. Taxonomy (NCBI): domain Bacteria; kingdom Pseudomonadati; phylum Spirochaetota; class Leptospiria; order Leptospirales; family Leptospiraceae; genus Leptospira; species Leptospira fainei. Next base: position 415,960 of record NZ_AKWZ02000010.1, on the reverse strand, counting down.
GTGAAATAGGGCTGAAATATTTTTTTTAACACTTCGCCGCTCATACCGACGCCGTTGTCTCGTATTTTAATTACCGGGTGCCGATTTCTTTCGAAAATGCTGATTTGAATTTTTCCTTTGTTCGCAGTCGCGTCCGCCGAATTCAGTACGATATTGGAAACAAGTAGGCTCAACTGATCGGAATTGGAAAAAACCTGGACGTTTTCTTCCGCTTTTTCGAGCACTATTTCGCAGTTTTTTAATCGGGAGGCCTTTTTAAAAACTTCGATAACCGATTCCACCACTTCGTTTAAATCTAGGACTTCCTTATCTTTTCCGACTTCTCCCGGTTTTCCTAGCTGCAACAGATTAAATGTCAAATTCTTTAGTTTGGTGATTTGATTCCAAGTAACTTGAATCGCTTTATCTTTCATGGCTTCGTCGGAATCGGGTAGTCTTGCCACTTCGATGAAACCTTGAACCGCCGTTAGCGCATTGTTGATTTCATGCCTTATGCTGGCCGCAATTGTAGTTAAAAATGCACGTCGTTCCGCATCGATTAATTTCTCCGAAATAACAATCTTCTGCGTCACGTCTCTGGCAATTCCAGTATAGTAGGTTTTACCGTTCATTACGTATCGACAAACCGATATGTCGAAGGTTCTTGGTTCCCCTTTGCGATTTATCAGTTCCGCGTTATGCAATCTTGCTATATTGCGATCCGATTTTCGATTCGCCAATTTTTCGACGCGATCTCGATACATTTTCCGATTTTTCTCCGCGATTAAAAGGCTTACCTCCGATCCAACGATTTCATTTTCCTCATATTGAAAATGACTAAGAGTCGCGTCGTTTACCGCACGAATTACAAGCGAATCATCCAAAGTTATTACGCAATCTCCGGTCGTTTCTAAAATGAGACTATTACGATAATTTAAATCTTTGTACTGTTGCGCAAGGTGGGTTTTTTCTCGAACGGTTTTTAATATTCGCCTGGACTTTTTGTCTTTTTCCTCTTTTTCTTTTCGCGCGTTTTCGAGGACGATTAAAAGCTGCTGTCGACTTACGGGTTTAGAAATGTAATCAAAGGCCCGATTGCGTAACGCTTCTTCTGCGGTATGAAGTTGAGGGTTCCCGGTTATCAGAATTACTGGGATATTCGAATTATATTTTTTGATTTCTTTTGCGACTTCGATTCCGTCTTTTCCTTCCATCAATATGTCGGAAATCACGATATCGACCGGCTTATCTCGAACGATCTTCATTGCTGATTCAAAATCTTCCGCAATAAAAACGTTGTAGCCTTCCCTTGAAATTACCCGCTCTAGAGCAGTTCGTATTTCTGATTCGTCGTCTATTACGAGAACATTCGGGTAATTTTCGGCCATGTTGTTTCTTTCTGTCAGCCTTTCATGCCTTTCCTACTGGGATCCTAATCGTAACCTTCGTACCTTGACCCGGGTTTGATTCCAGTTGAATGGAACCGCCATGATCGGCCACGATTCTCTGTGAAATTGTAAGCCCTAATCCTGTTCCTTGCTTAGTTCGACGAGTCGTATACAAAGGGAGAAAGGCTTTTTCAGCAACCTCGGGATTCATACCCGGGCCGTTATCTTGAATGGTAAAACTGACCGTTTCACCGTTCAAATACAATTCTTTCCGCACGGAAACTTGAATGTTCGGGAACTCCGGCTTATGTTCCATCTCGGAAATGGCATTCACGGCATTGACTAAGCAGTTAATGAGCACTTGTTCGATTTCCTGCCACGCGACGTATATTTGGGGAAGTTCAGGACTCGTCACTCGCTTTAGCTCTATTCCCGCTTTTTTACAGCTTACTTCGATCAATTCGCAGGCTCTGAGTAGAATAAAATACGGGGAAACCAATTCTTTTTTTCGAGGAGATCTTCTTCCTAAGTCTAGTAGTCCCTTAATCAGATCTCTTATGCGAAGTGCAGCTCCTTCGATTCTTTTATACACCTTTTTCCGTTCACTAGGATCAGGGTCTTCGTGCTCCAATAGATCCTCTAAATACAGAAGACTGGACTGAAGTGGGTTATTTACTTCGTGAGCGATCCCGGCCGCAATTTCTCCGATCGAAGCGAACTTTGCCGTTTCATAAAGCTGACGATCGAGCAGTTTGGTTTGGGTCACATCGGAGAAAATCAGCATTGCAGCGATCGGAAGCTCCTGATATTTCTTTAACGGAATGAATTTTATGGAAAAGAAATTTTCATCTTCTCCTAATAGAGCCATTGAAAAATCGAAGTACACCGGCCTCTGGATTTTTACGCATTCTCCTAATTTTTCGTATATTTCATTTTTTATCTCTTCCGCAAACAGTTCCGGAAATGTATCGCCCGGGGTGACATTGAGAAATTGAAAGAGAAAGAATTTGAGAATGGGAGCCACTTCCATTACGATTCCCTTCGGGTTTAATATTACTATCCCGTTGTTCATCGAGGCAAAAAGGTTTCTCAATTTCAGTTCGGAAGCTCGAATTAATTCTTCGTTCCTTTTTTGTTCGGTAATATCAAGTAAAAGTAAAATAGTTCCGATTCGATTGCCGTAATCGTCCTTTAGCGAGGAAGACGCCAATAAAAAAGGAATCTCGTTCCCGAGAGGAGTTCCGACTTGGATTTCGGCTTTGGATCCTAATAGTACTCTGTCGGTAGATTCGGCATCGAGCCGCAATAGGTCTCGAACCTGCAAACCCAGGAGTTCCTCCTTAGGCATACTTAATAAGTTCGATATATTCGTATTCGCATAGGTAATGAATCCTTCCTCGTCGGTGGATAAAAGCGGGACCTCCAGGGAGTTCAAGAGGGCGCCTTGAAATTGGAGTAGTTTGGCGGTATCTCGTCTCTGACGCTCTATTCGTAAATATTGAAGGGAGGATAATAAATCTTCTATGATTTCGAAGTAGAGATAGTTCTCTCCCGAATCGAAAGCCATATTCTCCTTTGATAAGATTTCTATTCCTCCGACGATTTTTCCGTCGTCTCGAATAATTAAGCTCAGGGACCTCCGGAATTCGGAAGTTCCGAGCGCGATTTCCCATTCGCGATAGGTAGACCCTCCGAATTCGTGGATGATAAAGGGCTCTTTTCCTTCCACTAAACTTAGCAAAGGCGAAGGAAACCTTTTTCTAAGCCAGGCGTTTTCAAAAGTTTCTTTCCAATCGTTTTCCGAATCTGATTGTACTAAAATCTGGTCCGTACCGTCTTCTTTCCGATAAAATCCCCAGACCAAACTATAATGAGGATTTTCCTTTAAAGTATCGCAAACTTTTTGAAAAAGGGTCGTCTCAGAGCTTAATCTTAACGAACGAAGATTGAGTTTTAATAAACGAAGACTTCTAAGAATGCTTTGCAGGTAGTAAAGTCTTAGCTCGGTTTCACGAACTTCGGATCTTTGGTAGATATGAAAGATTAACGGGGACTCCGGATCGGGAAGCAAGGTATTGATCGTAAACTCGGCCAAAATCAATTTGCCGTCTTTTCTCTTTAGGTTCCAGAGCAAAGAGATCCCTAACTCTTCCGCTCCGACCACGTGTTCGCCGATTCTTTCCGGACGAGACAGGAGCTTGCTCAAGGAAAGCTCCCCAAGCTCCTGGCGAGAGTAACCGAGAATGGCTTGGGCCTTAGGATTTGCGCTAAGTATACTGTAGGTCTTCGGTTCCAGGACTAGGATGCCTTCTTGCGCAGGAAAGAATGCGTTTTCCAGAAGGGGAAGAAGTTCCTTTAATTGCATGGGGGATGTTTAAATATCGGAAATTATATGGTCGGATTTTAATCTGGAAAAACCAGTTTCTTTGCTCGCGGGAATCCTTGATAACTTAGTTCCCCGATAAATCATAGCGGAAAAATGAACCTAATATATCATTTCTTCTTACAAAATTACGCCCGGAGCAAAATCCGGTTCATGGAGTCCGAACTCGGATTTCGAAGAATGTTCGTAGATTTGGGAGGACACAAACTTTTCTATTTAAAGCGCCAGGGGGAAGGATCGGAAAAGAAAACTCTTCTGCTGATTCACGGTCTCTTGGATAGCGCCGCCGGATTTAGAAAATTAGCCCCGTATCTAAGGAAAGACTTCACTATTCTTCTCCCGGATATTCCTGGGTTCGGATGGAGCAAATTACCGAATGTTCGGTACTTATATCAAGTTAACGTTTTTGCCGATTTATTGTACGATTCCATCCGAGAGCTTTCCCTCGAGAACTTGGTGTTAGGCGGTCATTCGATGGGAAGTCTGATCGCGATGCATATAGTATTGAGAGATGCGCAGAAGGAAAAAAGAATTAAGAGATTGGTTTTATTGGCTCCGGGCGGTATCCCTCACCCCAAACGGGACGAAATGAAGGATCTATTGTTTCCGAAAAATACGCAGCAGATTGAAAGGCTTTTTGCATCTTTGTATTTCTCGTCGGCGCCTAATTTGGGAGGTTTTGCAAAGAGAGCTCTGCTTTCCACTTGGAACGGGCAGGCAAATAGTTATCTGACTCACAATACTATAGATCGCGAGGAGGAAATCTTTCTCGGAAAAAAATTATCCGCAATCGGCTTAAAGTCCTTAATCGTTTCAGGAATGGATGATCCGATTACCGATCCGACTATGGTAAAGAAACTACATTCTTATTTGAAAAAGAGTAAAATTACTTGGGTGCCCTCCGCAAAACATGCATTGCATATCGAAAAACCTCTCGAGGTAGGGAATGCCATTAATGAATGGTTGTAAAATCCCAGTCGATTTCCGATAAAAAAAACCTATATTCCGTCTGAGTATAACTCCGCGCAGATATATAGAATGAGGCGACGATTTCTATATGGAAGATATTCAAAGTTCGGGTGCGATTGAGAAATCGATTAAAATCGCCTTGATCGAGGATAATTCAGAGTTCGGTTCTCATTGTATTCAATCCTTAGTCGGGATGTCCGAAATTTCGTCGGCTGATCTTTTTGCTAGTTGCGAAGATTTTCTCGCTAGCGGGAAAACTCGATATGACATCGTTTTTGTAGACATTATCCTTCCCGGAATGAACGGGATCGATTTTATTCGAGAAGTCTTTCCCAAAAATTCTTCGACTCGCTTCATCGTTCTTTCGGGAATCGAATCGGACGCGGCCTTATTCAAATCCATGCAAGCCGGGGCAGTTGGTTATTTTCTAAAGAAAGATCTCAAAGACATTCGTCAAGTAACGAGAATCGTTTTACAGGAAGGCGGAATTCTTTCCCCGGGATTAACCGCGCGGGTTATGGAATTTTTCAGAAAGACTCCGAAAAAGGAAGTCTTTGCCTTAACTCCGAGAGAACGCGAGATTTTGGATTATATTAACAGCGGTCTTAAAACGAAGCAGATTGCCTTGAAATTGGGTACGAAAGAAGGGACTGTTAGAATTCAAATAAAGAGCATTTTTAGAAAATTAAAAGTGAATTCTCGCTTGGATCTAGTTCGCAAATATTCTTAATCTCATTTTCCTTTATAGATTTTATCATAAAGAATTATGATTCGATTCGTATATCTTATACCTCAATCTAAGTAGTTACTGCTACACCCTTGGGTATAAAAGAGCGGTTTCATCATTACTCAAAGGAATCGTGCTTTCTCTAAACTTTATTTAGGTTAGTATAGAAGCTATGAACGACGTGAAGGAAACGGAGTGGTCAGGAGCAATCGCACAGCTAGCGGTGGTTATCACAACATACAGGCATGTCGGCACTACTACGGATCAAATCTTTCTTGCATGCGAATCCTTGTGGGCCGATTGGGAGAGCTTCGATCCCACCGGCCCCGATTGGTTGCAAGGATTCGAAGAGGCGATGGATGAGGGCGAGATGCGTTATGCGGCCGATTCGTTTCTAAAAGTCCGCAGTTTATTGAAAGAGAAGTTTGATACGATAACTGCGACTTTCGAATCGGGCAATGACATGGTTTTAGGCGGTCTTATATTAGAATTATCTGATGGTGTGTTCTCTCTATTAAACGGGCCTGAACCTGCGGAAAAAACCGCCGAATCGGTCGTGATAGAAGGTGAAAAACTATTAGAAATATTATTGGAATCAAACGATATCTCTTTTCCCGCCGACGAGGATTTGTCGGAAGTCGACCTGGATCTCGTTTCCGACGCGGGAGATCGGGAAATTTTACGGGAATTGATCGGTGCATTCGAGGCGATGGCGGAGACCACCGAGAGAACTTACGGTGAATCTTTGTATCTACTGCTTTCGAGGATATTTATCGTTCATTGGAGCTTTTATCGTCTTAGGAAAGAAGAGATTCCTCCCGTAACATAATATTGCCAAGCAAAATCGTAACCGTTCCTATTATCCCGATTTAGATTATTCGAACGATCGCGATCAACGGAACGGCCCGCACGGCCAAAAGGATCAAAAAACATAAAATTGAAAAGCAATACATTCCCGACGTTGCGGACGCAACCATCCGACTTGATGAATGTTTTAATGCAGAAAGTTTAGTGTTATGGAATATAAAAAGATCTTAATTCTTCTGCGAGCGAACTTCTGCACGAACCTCTTCCGCCTCGGCCGAAGTGATTCCGCAATTTTCCAACATCAAGATTTCTAATTTCTTCCTCCATTCCCCCAATTGTTCTTCCCCATTGAGTTTGGGAACAAAGAAAGGGTCCGTAAACGTAAATGTCGCTTTAGAGAAAGGTTTCGGAACTTTAATCCTATCCCAGCTATTTACCGTCCAAAACCGATCGTAATAGGCGGAAAATGCAATTACGGGATAGCCGGTTAAGGAGGCGAGTTGAATGATTCCTGGCTTAAGTTCGTAGACGGGACCAGTCGGGCCGTCGGGTGTGACCAAGGAAATTCCGCCGTCCATAGCTTCCTTAACAAGCGCTCTTAATCCTGCAGCGCCTCCTCTTCGGCTCGAACCTCGTCGGGATTCTATTCCAAAATGTTCCAGAACTCTAACGATCATTTCGCCGTCTTCGGATCTGGAAGCAAGAGGGACGATGCGCATCTCTCTCTTTTTAACTAAATAGGAGGAAGTGAAGTCGATTACGTATGGAATTTGATTATGCCAGAGGGCTAAGAGAAACGAATCTTTTTTGCGAAAGAAGTCTTCGGTCTTTTTCGGAATTTTAATTTCTTTCCATCGGATTGTCAGAGAAATGAGTCGTAGAAATAAAATGGAGAACCATGCCTCCAATCTAATCTTCATTTTGCTGCGCGTCCTTGAAATAAAGGAAGAAGCAGCAGCCAGATGGAAGATAGTCCTAATCCTAAACTTTCTCTGAAGATTTCAGAATCGAAATCCGCGCGAGGATCCTCTAAGAAAGTATAAATACCCCAAAGAAAATAACCGCCTGCCAAGGCTTTGGATATCCCCGAAATCAAACTACGCAGTCCGGGCTCTCGAAAGCGAGGAAACCATTCGAGGCAATAAAGAAAAGTCACCGATAAATAGGCAGGGATCCAGACTTGAGGATCCGGGTCGTTATATTGAAGAGCTGCGAATACGATCCAAGTCAACGCAGTAAAAACACGAAATGCATCGGATAGAAAAGGTCCGAGCTGATTCCGGCTCAAGGCAAAACTTTCCCGGGGTTCAGTAGATTTTTCGGATCCAACGTTTTCTTTATTTGCCTCATGATCTCAAGCTCGGCATTGGTCCTAGAAAAATGAAGGAAGTCCCTTTTTAAGAGCCCGATTCCGTGCTCGGCGCTGATAGAGCCGTGGTATTTTTGCAATAACTCAAACATGGAAGGGTCAACGCTTTTACATTGCGAAAAAAACTCCGTATCAGAAAGGCCCTTCGGTTTTACGATATTCAAATGTAAATTACCGTCTCCGATATGGCCGAATAATGCGATTTCAAATCCCGGATATCTTCCGCTCAATAACGCGTGCATGTCTTCTATAAAAGAATTCATATTTCGTAATGGAAGAGAGATGTCGTTTTTGTGAACGGTGTAATCGATGGAAATGGATTCGCTGATTCCTTCCCTATATTTCCAGAAAGTTTCCGCTTGTCGGGAATTGGACGCCAAGCTTCCGTCTGAGACCAGTCCTTTTTCCACCACAGTTTCCAGAAATGAGAATAATTTTTCTTCGTCTCGTTCGTCAGTTATTTCGAATTCCATTAAAACATAATATGGACTCTTATCCGAAAACGGATCCGGGACATGCAAATGATCGATTACTTTTTCCAGACAATAGCGGGTCAGAAACTCGAAGGCTAAAAGAGGGACTTTTACGTTATGCGTTTCCTTGAATAACTCGAGTATCGAAGAAAAGTCGGGTACTGCGCTGAATAAAACTCGATTATCCGAAGGCTTAGTCGTTAATTTCAGCGTGCATTCAGTAATGATTCCTAGCGTTCCTTCCGATCCGATAAACAGGTGTTTTAGATCGTAACCGGTATTATTTTTGAGAATTTCTCCGTTAAACTCCAGGATCTCTCCGGTTCCAGTAACGACGGTTAACCCTAAAACCCATTGACGAATCAAACCGTAATGTACGACTCGAACACCTCCGGCGTTCGTCGCGATATTACCGCCGATATGGGAAGAACCCGTGGAAGAGAAGTCTACGGGGAAATAAAAACCTCGTTCTTCCGCTTCTTTATGAAGGTTCTTGGTAATCATACCGGCTTGTACTTTTAAAGACCCGAAGAACGGATCGAAATCCAAAACCTGATCCATTTTTACCAAGGAGATGACTATCTCCCCGTTTCTTGCGACGGCCCCTCCGGCATAACCGGTACGCCCGCCTGAAGGAACGATTTTCAGATCGTTGTCGTAGGCGAATTTTACTAATTGAGATACTTCTTTCGTATTTTTGGGAAAGACAAGAATATCGAAATCAGGCGGAAACACTTTCGTTCGATCGGTTCCAAACGATAAGAAAGTGGCCTTATCCATTTTGTCTTCGTCTCGAAAGAATACTTTTTCCTCTCCGACGAGGGTCTTTAGCTGCGCGCGTTTTTCTTGTGTCAATGTGCTCATTTTTTATTCGGCAAAATTCATACGCTCGATCTGACTATCCATGGCCTTTTCTCCCTCCAATCGCTCTCGCTTGCGATACACTCCGTCCGAATGGAGAATGCGGGCCTTCACGTTGTCTTTCAACTGAACGTCTAATATTTTTTTAATACGGTCCTTATGCTTTACGTCCAAGATCGGAAACAAAACTTCGATTCTTCGTTCAAAGTTTCTAGGCATACAATCCGCAGAAGCAAGAAATATACTCTCGTCTCCGCCGGATAAAAAATAATAGATTCGCGTATGCTCTAGAAATCTTCCGACGATCGAGATCACCGTGATGTTTTCGGAAATTCCCGGAAGCCCGGGTTTCAAACAACAGATCCCTCTAATGATCAATTCTATCACCACTCCGGCTTGACTTGCTTTATACATCGCAAGTATAATATGCGGATCCACCAAGCTGTTCATTTTGAAAACGATCCGCGCAGGTTTACCCGCCTTCGCGTTTTCGGTTTCCTTTTCGATGAGTTCCAGGAATGTAGCTTTCAAGTTATGCGGAGAAGCCGCCAACTGATTCAGATGCGGCATTTTGGCGTAGCTAGTAATGGTGTTAAATATCGTAGCAACGTCTTCCGTAATTTCCTTATTAACTGTGAAGAAACTTAGGTCAGTATAGTATCTACTCGTAGTCGAGTTATAGTTGCCCGTGCCAAGATGTACGTATCTGATCAGATGTTCGTCTTCTCTCCTGACTATCATTAGCATTTTGCAATGTATCTTTAAACCGACCACTCCGTAAACTACATGGACGCCGCGTTCTTCCAACTTCTGCGCCCATTTAATATTTCTCTCTTCGTCAAAGCGCGCTTTGAGCTCGACTAAGACAGTTACTTGTTTTCCGTTTTCGGCCGCCTGTCCGAGATACTGAATAATGGGCGAATCTCCGCTCGTCCTATACAGAGTCATCTTGATGCCTAAGACCTTAGGGTCCTCGCTGGAAATTCGCAAAAGTTCTTCGATTGCCGCAAAGGATTGGTAGGGATGATGAAGGAGTCTGTCCTTTCTTTGGATCGCTTCGAAGATTTTTTCCGGCGAATCGAATTTTAAAGTCAGTTTCTGTTGAAAGAAAGGGTATTTAAATTTTGAAGTATGTTCCAAACCGTAGAAATACATAGTGTCATTCAAATTCAATAATGAAGGCACATCGAACATCTCGTTGTCTTGTAATTCTAAGAGTTCCTTGAGAGTGTTTTTAACGAACGGGGAGGTCCCCTCGTGAATGTCCATCCTAACTGCGTCACCCCAGATACGGTTTCGGATCTCTTTTTTCATCGTGATAAGGAGGTCCTTCACAGAAGCTTCTTCATCGATCGAGATATCCGCATCTCGAATGATTCTGAACGGGTATATTTCCTTCACTTCCATTCCATAGAATAAATCGTCCACATGAAGAGTAATGATTGCTTCCAAAGGAAAGAACCGACGGACCTTACCTTGACTCTTCAGTTGGAAAAATCGAGGTAAGACGGAAGGAACTTGAACTACGGCGAATAGATCCTTTTTCATACCGGTTTTTTCATCGTCGGTACTCAATAGGATCGCGAGATTCAAGGATCGATTCAGAATATGCGGGAACGGATGAGACGGATCGATCGAGAGAGGAGTGAGGATCGGAGAAACATCATCCTTATAATATTGACGAATCTGTTCAATCTCTGAGTCGCTAAGCTCTTTCGGGTCGATAATGATGTGAATTCCGTTTTCCTTTAATTGTCGAACGGTAAGATCGAAAGTTTCATATTGGTCCTTTACGAAAACTTGAACTTTCTTGGACAACTCAGAAAGGATTTCGGAGGCCCTTTGACCGTTGAGACTGTTTTCATCGTTCCCCTCGGCAAGCATGTTGCGAATTCCTGCGACTCGAACCATATAGAATTCGTCCAAGTTCGATTCGGTAATGCAAAGGAACTTTAATCTTTCTAAAAGAGGATTGTCGTGATCGTTTGCTTCCTCTAAAACGCGCCGATTAAAATCGATCCAGGATAATTCCCGATCGAAAAAAATGTCGGGGTTCCCTAAATGGATGGGATCTTTTGAACCGTGAGCTCCATTTGCGGTCGGTTGAGTTTCGGCGGATTTGATTTTCTGGGCCACGGCGGAATCCTTCTTTCTTCTTTGTTTAGAAGTACTATCACGGGCGTCAAGTCGCCTTCCGACGCAAAGAAAACGGCGAGTTTAAAGTGAAATGAGACTAAAATCGGAAATGAAATGCCGGAAAAATACCGAGCGATCAACGTAAACTCGGCTCGTTACAGCCGAGTTACGCTTTGAGTGTTAATTAAGTTTTTCCCCGATTTCGCGCATTTCGGACAAATATGGATTACGAACAGTTTCAACTTTAGCAATCCAACCTTTCTTACTCGTCGGGCAATGAAAAGCGTGAAGCGAGTATTTAGGTGCGAGATTGCTTAAGGTTAAGGAAAGCTCGCCGTAAAGAAATTCCTGGTCTCTGCGAGAGAGGGCTTTGTCCAACAATTCTGCGAACGTCTGGGCCTTCGCGTACATGACTCTCGTTTCTTCCGAGCTTTTTTTAGCTTCTCTAACCAAGACCGCGATTCCTTTCGCGTTCACTTTTCGTTCTTCGCTGGAAAGCAATTCTTCATAAATGCGAGCCATACGCTCGAGTAACTTCTCTTCAAAGTTTACTTCCGCTACTGGAACGGCGGTTGCGGTGATAATTGAGGCTGCTGCTAAATAAGCAAATACATTGCGCATATAAATTCTCCTAACGTTAATGATCGCGGATCGAAAAAGCGAACGAAACTCTAGGTTAAAATGCGAATCGTATTTAAAGGAGTGAAGAAATTCGAATCGTTCGATTCGAAAGGTCGTATGTTTCTTATCGCATCTTCAAAAGCCTTTAAAGAAGCGAACGGAACTCTTGCTACATTCTCTGCAGTTTCGATTTTTGGAAAATTGGATTCCGATTCGGAGATTGCAAGAAGTTCGGTTTTGACCGCATCATGAACTTTGAATTTAGACGACTCATCTACGCGGGAAATTTGCTGGGCTCTAGTCGGGGGCGCTATATCTTTCCATGTCGCGGCCGAGCAAGGCGGATTAGCCAAACTCAAGACAAAAAGGCTTATGAAAACTCGTCGCAACATCGGCATTTAGACCTAAAAAACTTTCTCAAACATTCCAAAAAATCAAAACCTTTTTTAAAAAAATCTTAACCGCTATTCGAAATAAATTCATGATTTCTTCCGAATGCTTAAAGATCGGATCAATTGATTTCTCTTTTAGAAATCGATTGACCATCCTGCGTCTAGGTTTCACGATTTGTTATGATTCAAGTTGAATATTGTAAAGCGATGTCGTTATATAATAGTTGGCAAAATGATTCTTTATTAATCGTTTGTGCTAGTTTAAAGGCGGAAGAATGGGAGGCGGACAAAAGAATATTTTTCGGGTCTATAGCGAATACTTGGAATCATCTAGTTTTAATGGATTTAGCTTGGTTGGATAGATTTCAAAAAAGGCCCGTCCAAATTACGAATTTTAAAGAAAGAGTTTTTAGCTCTTTTGACGAACTGGCAGAGAAAAGGCGGGAATTGGACAAATCGATTTCGAACTGGACCCAGGAGGTTTCCACGGAATTCCTGATGCAAGATCTTACATTTTATAGTTTTATGTATTCCAAAGAAGTGACATTGCCGGTTTGGCTACTAGTAACGCATTTTTTTAATCATCAAACGCACCATCGCAGCCAAATATCCACGGCTTTATTTCAATCCGGTTTCGATTATGGCGTTACGGATATTCCTTGGAATCCGATCTATCACGCGGAATCATAGAGTAATTTTAGGCGATCCGGAGGTTGCGGTTTCATCGACCGATCGAATCGGTTTAATTGGTTGACGGTACGACTTTCCAAACACATACGATATATGAAGAGACTGAAAGTATTCGCTCGCTTAGATTTTGCACTTTCAGCAAAGGATTTCTTTTTCCCATTGAAGCGTTTCCTACAAAACTTCTCACAAAATTTCCACATTGAAAACTTAACAGGTTACTTTGCCGCAGTAACGGCGGTCGTGAGCGCGTATTCTTTACTTTTTGATTCTGATTTCGGGAATATCACTCCCTTAACCCTAAAAGAAAGAGATTGGCCGAGCATACTTCTTTATGTATTCAAAGTAAACTCCAGCTTTTTCGGAAACCCATGGATCGGTTTGATCTTTTACGTCTACGTGTTCTTTTTTATGGGTAAAATCTTAGAGGAAGACTTGGGCATTCCTCGCTTTAATATGTACTTATGGTTGGGCGCGGTCCAAATTACCGCAGGCGCGATCTTTTCTTTGTACGTCCCGCTTGCCGTTGATTCCAGCCTATTTTATGAATGCCTGTTTCTTGCGGTTGCATATCGGCATCCTAACATGCAGATTTACATATTCTTTATCATTCCTGTTAGAATCAAATGGTTGGGTTTCTTGGTGGCCGGAATCATGCTTTATACCCGAATCACGTACGTAATGATCACCGGTTCCGCATTTCCATTACTCGGCATCTTGGTAGGTCTCTCTAATTTAATCCTATTTTATGGAAAGGATATTTGGCGTGATCTTAGAGGAAATGTAAGAACTCAAATGAAATCGGTCAAAGTCGATTCTCTTCCGACGGTCCATAAATGTTTCGTATGCGGCATTACGGAAAAAGATGATCCGCAAATGGATTTTAGATATTGTGTGGAGTGTGCTGATCACGAATATTGTGAAAAGCATTTGCACAATCATCAACACGTTAAATAGGAGAGCCGCTTTTTCGATCGGACTATTTTTCGTAAAAGATTCTCCGTGTAAAAAAGCCCGTCCATCTTAACGACGAGCTTTTAGTTGGACGATCAAATGAATCCTTTCTTCGTTTAACCGAACATGCGTTTATTTTAGCTTATATTGTGAAGTCACCGATTTAGAAAACGGATTGACCGAACTATGAAGCGGAGCATACTGATGAGTCACAAGGACCTCATTCTTATGCTCCAAAATCATTATTTTAACGACGTTCCGGATCTCCGATTGCATTTCGATCATCTTATCGCGTGGAAGGAGATCATTGATTCCTACGAAAACGGCTTTGTAGATGCGGAAAAATATAAAGCCGGAGACGAACGATATGCAACTGCACCTTCTTCTTACGACGAAGCGTTGGAATATTATAGAACTTTGTTAGAATCTCTCGGAGAATTTGCAGGTAAGGAAATCGCGCCGTATGTTTCGGAATTGGATAAAGTCGGATTGAAATACGAAAACGGCCGCGTTATATTTCCCGAAAAAATGTTGGAAATCGTTAGAAAGGCGCGTGACGCGGGACTTCAACCTACCGGGTTTTCCAGAAAATACGGAGGTTTGGGAATTCCTTGGACGGTCCGGGCTTTTTTCGGCGAGATACTTTATCGGGTAGATGCGTCCGTATGTATAGCGATCGGATGCGTGAATCTAGCCGAAATTATCGAGAAGAACGGAAGTGAGGAATTAAAAGAGGCTTGGTTGCCGAGACTTGCTGCCGGCGAATTCGCTTGTGCAATGGGGTTAACCGAACCGGATCATGGCTCCGATCTTCCCGGTCTGAGAACCCGTGCAGTTCAGAAAGACGGAACTACGTATCTCCTAAACGGAACGAAACGCTTTATCACTCACGGATGCGGTACGGGAGAAATTCCGGCAATTCTACTTTTATTGGCAAGAACCGGGAATCCCGGCAGCGGCGCTAGAGGACTATCTTTCTTTCTAGTCCAATCAAAAGACGTTCAAATTGCAGGGATCGAGAAGAAGATGGGTTTGCATTGTTCTCCCACTTGCGAAGTGGTTTTAGAAAATACGCCTGGAATCTTGATCGGAGAAGAAGGTCACGGTTTAATTAAACATACGATGGGTATGTTGAACGGCGCGAGGGTCGGTATAGCTCAGCAGGGCGTCGGAATCGCGCAGGCCGCGTTATCCGAAACACAAAAATACACGTCGGAACGCATTCAATTCGGAAAGCCGATCGCGGAGATTCCTGCCGTTCGTAAGATTTTGAGAAGGATGGAAAGAGAAACGATGGCGATGCGCGGCCTTGTCATGGAATGCGCTCGCAGTATGGATTTGTATTATTTTAGAGGCGAACATCTGAGAGAGAAAGGCGCATCTGAACGCGACCTGAAATCCGACGTAGTCTTAAAATATTGGGAAAGGCTTGCAGGATTAATGACGCCTATCTCTAAATTTTATTGTTCGGAAACTTGTGTTCGTGTTGCGGGAGACGGCGTGCAGCTTCATGGAGGCGCCGGATTTACGGAAGACTATGATGTTTCGAGGATATACCGAGATTCACGAATAACTACCATTTATGACGGAACTTCTCAAATCCAAGTCAATGCTGCAATCGGCGGCATAGTGACCGGAATGGCGGCTCACGGCTTTTTACGAGAATACGTCGAAAACGAATGGAACCATTTCGCAACGGACGAAGTCAAAACTTTGGCGGAAGTCTGGGACGCGTATAGAGAGATATTAAGTTTGTATAAAGAACTCCCGTCGGGCGAAGAGCGGGAGGAAATTGCGGATGAGATCGTTTGGGCGACCGCGAGATTATTGTCAGGCTTACTCTTTTATAAATCGACGTTGCGCACGCCCGAAGAATTAAGAGCCGAACGGCTTGCGCACGTCGAAGACTACTGTCTCGATAGTTTGGCGTTTACGGAAGGTTTGAAAGCGAAATTGCGCGCAAAAGTCTCTTCCGCCAGAGTAGCTTGAGGCTATGAAAGTTCGATTTCTAAATCCGGCTTGGTTCCTTACTGCAATCGTACTCGGTTGTTCGGTTTCGCCGGAAACTATCGCTCACAAGATATTTTTAGCACATGGCGGAACTTCTTTCGATAAAGTGAACGAAATTAAGTTCACTTTTGTAGTTTGGACTCCTGAAAAGGAATTGGTTCGGAGAGCCTGGACATGGGCTCCTAAAACCCAAGATGTTTCCTTCCTCGACGGGGAAAAAGAATTTCAATATAATCGAAATCAAATGGATGAAGCTTCCAAAGAAATCGAGGCAAAATTCATCAACGATAGTTACTGGCTGATTTTCCCTTTTCATCTAGTTTGGGATTCGGGGGTAACGCTCACGTACGACGGCCCTCAGCCTCGTCCCGATGGAAAAGGACCTTTACGAAGATTATCGATCAAATATCCGGACCAAGGCGGTTTTACGCCGGGAGACATGTATCGTCTTTATTACGATTCGGATTATAAAATACGTTATTGGACGTACCATAAGAGCGGCGCTGCTGAACCTACTCGGGCTACGAGCTGGGAAGGATATGCGACGATCGGCTCCATCCCTTTTTCTTTGGAAAGAATCAGTCCTAACGGAGCGTTTAAGATTTTATTTCAGGACGTTACAGTCGCTCCTTGATGTCTTCGATTTGTTTTTAAAGGATTCTTCATTTTAGATGAGGATCGGCATATTTTAATTATATTGAATATACTGTTCTTAGCATGATATCGCCTAATCGATCGTAGACCGGAAATGTGAGGCGAACGACCAATACCAATTCCGGAATGGACGTTTTTCAAATTAGTTTTCAAAGAATTACCGCCGAAGTGGATTTGGCAAATGGGCGGGGACTTTACTCTCGCCTGTAAATGTCTTGGAGAACCGGTATATGAAATCGCAAAGTTTTCTGATAAAGTTTCCTCTCTTCCTCCTTTTGGGAGCGTTTTTTTATGCTAACTGCTACAATTCTTCTTATAGCAGTAAAAGTAGCGATCCCGGGTATCTTTTGGCGGTAGCTCTGGCAGGCGGAATATCTCCCGTAGGGTCCGGGCCTTGTTACAGCCAAAGCATGCTAGTAAAGGGAAGTCCTAAGACTGCCACGGTTATGAATCCTGTCGGTTATTACGGAATGTCAAACGTAATGGTACTTTATTTTGAATACATGGGTGGGGGAACTACCGATTCGGTGACCTTCAGTTCTTCCCCATCCGGTAGCTCCGGAGGATTGTTAAATCTCGCGAAGCCGAATATTTCGATCAGTCCGACAAACGTGAATGCTTCCTCAAATTTCGATGCATTTAACGTCCAAGCTCCTTATTCAAATGGAAGCGTCATGACAAACTCAGGAAGCTATCGGTGTTACGAATTAGTCGTTCCAGGTGGAGCCACCGTAACGTACACGATCTCCATTATGTGACAGCAAACGAGAGTTACTTAAAAGGAGCTTAGGCTCATTTTATGTCCCTTTTCTTACGTTCGTAACGTTCCTTAACGGTGCTAGGAAAGCTCCTGGATTCTTCATATTTCCTCTTCTAAGGGCTTATGCTTTTTTGAAAACGGCCGATGGAAATAAGAGGAGGGGACCATGCCCGCGTTTACAATTCCGGGACTTAGTTCCGGCCAAGATACGAACCAGATCGTTAAGAAGCTTGTAGAATTGGAAGCGAAGCCGATCCGTCGTTTGGAAAGGCAGAATAATTATAATAAAGCCCAGGTCAAAGCATGGAATGACCTTAAAATACTCACTACCGAACTGCAAAATAAAACTCGAGAGATCACTTCTTTTACCGCTCCGTTTGCGACTAAGTCGATCGTCTCCGAACCCGAAGGTGTGATTACCGGCGACGCTTCGCGTTCTGCAGCAAGTGGAAAGAGAAAAATCGATATTAAAGAATTGGCAACTTTCCATCAGATATCCAGCGAACCCATCGATACTGAAAGAAAGATTCCCGCAGGGATATTTAAGATCTTTTCAGGTGAGAACGAAAAGGAAATCGATTTCTCCGGCGGAACGATACGCGACCTTTCTATCATGATTCGCACGGGAGCGGCGGGCTTGGCACAGCCGGCTCTCGTCAAAGTAGACCAAGATAAGACCGTCCTTACTTTAACGGCTTCTCAATCGGGAAAGGAGAATTTACTTAAGTTCGACGATTCAAGCGGCGTGTTGAAGGCTGCCGGGTTGGTCGCCGGAATGTTGCCTCAGGAACCTCCTAAAGTTTTTCCGATCGCAGTTGAACCGCTACAAACCGACGTTTTCCAACCGGAAAAATATTCCATGGATAAGGACGCCAAGCCTTACTTCATTTCCGATCCCGTCGGAAAAGAACCGACGAAAGTCAAAATAGGTTCCAAGCAAGCGTTCAAATTTCTTACCGAAGCCAAGGAAGCTAAGAAGGGTTCGAGAATCGAGGCTAGTCTATCCGAGCCTCTTGTAGAAGGGGAAACGATTTCTCTCGGAGTAATCTACGAAGCCGACGAACAAGAGAAGATTTTTTTGGATGCGGCCACACATAAAGAAGGCAAGATCAAAATTATCTTAAAATCCGCGTTGGACAATAAGAAGATTCGCGCTATCATCGTAGTCAATCAATCCGGTAAAGAGAAAGAATTTTCAGATTTTCGTCTTGTTATTCCGAGCGAGTTTATGGGAGCAAAACCGGCTAAAACGATCGTCGAGGCAAAAGACGCATTGTTTACCGTCGATGGTATCGAAGTTACTCGTCCTAAGAACGACGGTTTAACCGACGTTCTCGACGGAATCAATCTGAATTTACATAAGAAAAGCGAAGGTCCGATCGTCGTCGATATAAAAGTGGATTCTCAGAAGGGAATCAAGATGATAAAGGAATTCGTAGAAGCATATAATAATGTTTTAAAGTATTCCAAGGAAGCGACTGCAGTGGATCGAGAAAGCGGGGTTTCCGACGGTAAGGGCGAAGATCCGGATATTAGCCGGGCCTTTTGGGAAGGAAAGACGAAGACAGGAATTCTTGCAGGCGATAACTCGATCGTTAGATTGGTTGCCGGAATGAAGACCGTCACGACGTCCTCTTTTTCTCCGTTAGCCGGCTCGGAAATTCGTATGCTAACGGATATCGGAGTCTCGACCGGATCGGTAGGTAGCAAGTGGGCGGATATTCAGGAGGGTTTCTTGCAGGTCGACGATCAAAAATTGTCTCAACGACTTTCCGAAAACCCGGACGCAGTGAGGCATCTTTTCGCCCAAGATAGTAATTCTGATGCTCGAATGGACACCGGTGTGGGCGTGAATCTTGTAGAACACCTAAAGCCTTATACTCAATTTGCAGGCGGTTTGGTTACTAGCAAAATCAAGCTTCTGGAAGAACAGTTTGCTGATAATAATAAGAAAATTAAAAACTTCGAATCCCATCTATCCAGCTACGAAAAGAAATTAAAAGAAAAGTTTCTGTACATGGAGCAGGGCGTCGGAAAGAATAAGGCCGTAGGATCCTACCTGAATAATAATCTCTCCCGAGGTCATGGTGGGGATGACGGGAAATGAAGAACTCATAGTAGAAACGGAGGAGTAACCGTGGAAATATTCGTAAACGAACAAAGACTTGAGAGTGCTATGGAAAACGAAAAAAATCTCGGAGAGATTTTTGACGCTGTCGGACGTTGGGTAGAGTCGAACGGTAAATTTCTTTTATCATGTCTCGTAGACGGGGAAGAATTTCATTCCGATAAGATGAAAATGAAATCTATCGATTCCGCTTCCAAGATGGAGTTCTATGTCGGAGAAGAATTGGATATTCTGCTCAGTTCGCTGAACGAGCTGGATGCCTACGTTGATAAGGTAGGAACTACTCTCCTAGGTCGCGACAGTTTAACCGAAAAAGAATCGAAAGAACTCGTTGATGGTGTCGGCTGGATTAACTCGCTGCTGCGCTCTGCCGGCAGAATGCTAAAGCTCAGATACGACCATATTAAACCTATGGGAACAGGGAGCAACGTAGAGGAAATTCTAAGTTCATTGATTAAGAGAGCGGGAAAACTCGACGGAGTCGCCGCCATCGAAGAGTTTTTGGAAAATCTCAGGGACCTTAAGCTTTTTACGATGGATCTGATCGCACGGGCTTCCGTGCTGGATTTGGATCTTCCTACGCTACGCGAAATATTGGACACTTTTATTAAGGCTGTCCCTGCACTGAAGCAAAGCTTTGTAAAAGTAAACGAGAATTATCAGGCTGGCAGGGATGAGGTCGCAACTCATCTACTTACGCAATCGGTCTCGCAAATCAACGTACTGTTGACTTCCTTCATCACTCTCCGTCAAAAATTGCCGGGATTGAATTATACGGATTTGTCGATATCGGGTAAGTCATTCGAAGAAAAAACTAACGAATTAAACGATACATTGGCAAGTGTCGCGGTAGCTCTAGAGGAAAAAGATATCATTCGTGCAGGTGATATAATAGAATACGAAATTCCGACCGCGATCGACGAGTTGCTTCCGTTTTTGGAAAAAGTGAAAGAACAGGCGGATTCTTTATCCGTTTAAAGCCGAGGGTTAACCGAAGTATAAAATCGACGGTTAACCCTTAATCTCCAAACAGAAGAGCGTTAAGTCGTCGGTCATTACCCCGTCTCCGAAGGACTCGGAATAGGATACCAAAGAACGGATTAAGTTTTCCGAATCCTGGAACGACAATTTCCGAACGGCTTCGATTAGGGTGGCGTTTCCCATCGGGATTCCTTTCGATCCGCGGACTTCAAATAATCCATCCGAATAAAATAAAACTCGATCTCCCGGTCTTAACGTTATTTTGTATTCTTCCAAGATAGGAGTTCCTACCGCCAATAATACCCCGCCTTTTCCGGGGATTTCTTGAGTCTCTCCGTTTCTAAGAAGTAATCCCGGATGGTGCCCGGCGTAGCTATATTCAAGGATTCTATCTTTCGGATCGTACTTTAGATAAACGGCCGATATGAAATGTTGAGTTACCACGGATGTAAGCAAATCGTTCGTAAATAAAAGACCTTCCTTAGGAGGTGATCCTCTTCTGGAAACGACATTGAAAGCGATCGATGCCATAGCCGCAACCATCGCGGAAGAAATCCCATGCCCGGATACGTCGGCAAACAAAACTTCGATACTGCCGTCCTGCGTCTCGGTGCAATTTAATACATCGCCTCCGACGCGATCGTAAGGGCGAAAATAGGAATAAACCTTGTATTGATCGGATTCGGGAAATTTCTGAGTGGTGATCGTATTCTGAACTTCTCGAGCTATGTCCAGATCCTTAACCACTCTCGAATAGAGTAAGCTGATTTTCTCGGAAGCTTCTTTCTTATCGGTAACCTCCCGCAAAATGAAGACATGTCCCTTATCCCTTCCTGATAAAGGAATTTCCGAACAGGAAACCTCCAAAAATCTCGCTTGAGATGGGGGAAGCGTTACGTCGGCAAGTCCTACTTGAGTGGAGCTTGCCGGTGATTTGCTTCGAAAGTCCATTCGTGCGAAAGGCTTAATGGGAAAACCTTCCAAATAGAAGGACAGATCCAATTTTTCCGGAGGCGGGCTATTAGCGGAAAAACCTAACATTTCGCGACCGCTTTCGTTCCAATAGAGAAGATCTCCATTCTGTGATAGTAGAATCACACCCTCTCTTAGTTTAGAATAAAGTTGTAATGCGATCCGTTCCAATCTGATTTCCAAAAATCCGTATTTGGCGATTGCGATGAATATGCAGACGGATTGGATTACGGAAGCACTACCGCTTAGAGGCGGAAAACTTAAATTCCCGTCCAAAAGAATCCTAGGTAGAATCGTAGTGAGATAACCCAGCAACGAAGATAAAAGCGTTCCTAAAGAAAGTAGAAAGCATTGTTTACGCAACGCTGATGCTTTACCGCGAGATTCGACGAAAAGTAAAAATACCGAGTAAATAGCAGGCGCGATAATCAGTAGGTTTAAACTTGTAACGTAAAAAATGCCCGGTGAAATAATATCCCCCCAGTATTTTCGCTCCACTCCGGCAACGATCCAATCCGTCGTTAGGGCAATCGGGAAGATCGCTATAGAAAACCCTCGAAATAAATATAAAAGAATATTAGGATTTTTTGATAAGTAAACGAATACGAATTCTAAAAATAGGGTTCCGGAAAGCAGCCAAGAAATGGACGTGACTCTCATTATCCAGATTATCCAATCTTTCGGAAGAAACGACCAATATAAGATCACAGAAATGATCCATAGGCTTAAATCCGCCGAATAAAGAAGATAAAAATTGACTACTTTATGTCTTCCTTTTAAGGCGATGACATAAATAAATAAATATAAGTTCAAGAAGAGAGCGGATAGAGGAATCAAGAGATAAGGGTTCACTGTCCGCCTACTTCGATGACAAGCATTGCTAAATCGTCGTTATACTTTCCTTGGCCAAAATCGATGGCTTTGCTTTGCGATGCTTCCAGTAAGGATGCAGTATCGCGTGTGGCCATTTCTTTTAGCCAATCTAAAAATGTCTCATATCCTAGAATATCGCCTACGCTGTTCTTGACTTCGAATAATCCGTCGGAGTAAAAAACGATTCTATCTTCGGGATATAATCGGAAAGTATAGTCGTTCAATAATAATTCCCGTACTGCTAGTATGATCCGACCTTCTCCTTCCAGCAATATAACTTCTCCGCTTCTGAGAATAAGAATGGGATGATGTCCCGCATACGAAAAATCCAGACGGTTCTCGTCGGGATAGTAGCTCGCAAATACCGCGGATATGTGGTGATGCAGAACTACTTTTGATAGCATATTATGAATTTCAAATAAACTGTCCTTAGGGGATAGAAGCTTTGGCGAGATGATCTGAAACGCAATGGAAAGCATTCCTCCTACCATCGCGGAAGCGATACCGTGCCCGGATACGTCGGCAAATAAGATATCGACGCGTCCTGAAGGATGTTCGATCACTCGAAGCATATCACCCCCGACCTTCTCGATCGGTTGAAAGAAGGATTGAATTCGATAGGATTCTTTATCCGGAAATTTTTGCGTGATGATCGAAGATTGTGTTACTCTCGCTATCTCTAAATCGCTAACGATATGAGAATAGAGTTGATGAATTTTTTCTTGGGAAATTTTCCGTTCCGTCACATCTCGCAATAAGTATAGCGTTCCCGATTCTTCCTCCGAAATGCGGATAGAGGATTTGGTCAATTCTACGAAAACGTGTCCTGTTCGACCCAGAAGTTGAAATTCTCTCGGGTGCGAATCCAAGTCCTCCCGATAATTTGCGAAATGATTATGCGGGTTAAAAAAACCGTTTTGGGAAGGGGAGGTTTGGAGTAAGAATAAGGCCGATTGATTTGCAAAAAAAAACTCCCCGTTTTTTTTCACTAAAATTATACCGTCATGTATATCCCGAAATAACTCTACGGCAATTCTTTCCAAACTAATGTTTAGAAATCCGTATCTAGTGATCGCCCAAAAAATAAAGACCGCTTGAATCGTTACGGATACCGGAGTCAGTGGAGGAAATAAGAACCTGCCATTCTTGTCTAAGTTTAACAGCTCCGTATAAACGCTTAATGAAAATGCGATTATTGAACCGATTATCAAAAGATCTAATTGCCTGCGTATCGTTCCGTTATCGGTCTTAAAGCGTTCGATTAAGATTAACGAGAGCCCCAAATACGCCGGGCCACTGACAACCACCGCGCTCATAGGTAAAAAAAGCCAATTCGGCTCCAATTCGTATCCCCAATCGTAGAGTATAGAACCCTTAATCACCCAATCAGTAGAAGTCGTTACAAGGATCGATAAGAGAGTTAGAAATCTAAAACAGTATAAAACCCATTTCGAAGCTAAGTTTAGAAATTTATATACGACCTCTAAAAAAAGTAACCCCGTCGGAATCCAAGTAAAACAGGTCAGTTTAAAAACCAAAGTCATCCACGGAGCTGGCAGTAGCGACCAATAAAGGATGTAAGAGACCAACCATAGATCCAGAAAGAGGGCAAATCGCAGGAAATCTCCGATGACCGCGCTTCTAAATCTCCGGGCAAAAACGTAGGAAATTAGCAGGCTATTGATAATTAAGGCAGAGATCGGAAGGAATAAATAATGATTCATAAGCCGACTTTGCCACTGGCATCGTACCTGGATTGGACGCTAAAATCAATCCCTTCTAACGACTCGGTGGACCTGTTTCTGCCGAAAAACGGGGGTTCGAAGGGGGATTTTCGAGGATGTATTTCGATCGGGTAAAAACGGTTAAAAATAGGTTGCGTTAGACGCCTTTTATTTTAGATTAAGGTCGTTTAAAGGAATTGAATATGGATAACGACGATAGGGGGAATTCTACAAAAAAGAAAGTCGAACCTATTGATTCCGAAAAACATTCACCATATCTAATGTCTTCCGATTTCGATTTAATCCAAATCGAAGACCCGATTTTGTCTCTCAAAGGCGTTTCTTTTATTCCTATCTATATTTGTCCCGATTGTGGGGAGCGGACATCGATCCTTTGGCAGAAAAATAGGGGTCGGTTGCGTGATTGGGCGGCTTACCACGAGGAAGTTCATACGATAATCTGCTCAAATACTAAATGCCTCCGCAAGTACGAACCTAATTACGAAATTCGAATGCCGGATGGAATTCCTATTTTGACTAAGTCCGAATTATTAAACGAAATGTTGTCCTGGTTCAAAAGAGCCGATCGCGAAAACGAGAATTCGGATTTGAAACTAAACGAAGATGAGATCTTAACTTGGGATCTATTTTATAAAAAAGTACCGGATTGGCAGGAACATATTCCGCTTGAATTATTTACGAATATATTGCGCTATACTCCGCCGAACGATCTGGAAGGGGTTCTTCTCGGGCGTCCTGCCATGCCCCTATTCGGCGGTTATTTTTTTCAAAAAGCCCGGGAAACTCCTGAAAAGTATCTAAGAAAAAGCGAGGGTTGTTAATATTCGGAAAGTATCCTCCTAGATGTCACTTCGTCTTGCTTCAACTGAGCAATTAAGGCATCCACGCCGGAGAATTTAATTTCCGATCGAATCCTCCGTGAAAAAAGAATTCGGACGGTTTTGCCGTACAAGTCACCTGTAAAATCAAAAATATGGCTTTCTAAACTAAGCTGCTCGTCGCCGAAGGTCGGGTTATTACCGATATTAATCATAGAATCATAATATTTCCCGTCGATTTCCGTTTTTCCGGCGTAGACACCGATTCCGGGTAAAATCAATTCCGGAGAAGGCTTGACGTTAGCGGTCGGAAATCCGATTTTCCGTCCTCGTTTATGTCCTTCGACGACTTGTCCGGATACGGAGAATTCCCTACCTAAACATTCTTCGGCATTTGCGACATCACCTTCCCGTAAAAGAGATCGGATATAAGAACTCGAAAGTTTGGTATCGCCTAGAAAAACGGGGTCAAGTTTTTCAAGTTCGTAACCGTATTGATCGGCATACTCCTTTAACAATTCATAATTTCCACGTCTAGCTTTGCCGAAACAGTGATTGAAGCCGATAAGGATTGCCTTTGCGTTTAGTTCGTCTATCAGAATGGTTTTTAGGAAATCTTCCGCTTCCATGCCGGCTAATTCCATCGTAAAAGGTGCAATGATCAGCCAATCGATTCCGAATGATTCGATTAAGGACTCTTTATCCGATTGAGTCGTCAGACTTCTTAGGTCCTTGTCTTTTCCGAGGACCAACGCCGGGTTAGGATAGTAAGTGATTACTACCGACGGTAGTCCCTTTTCGATCGAAATTTCTTTCGTTCTTTCAAGCAGGGCCTGATGGCCCAAGTGAATTCCGTCGAAATTTCCAAGAGTCAGGACGGTGGGACTGTGTAAAGTTTCCCGTAAGTTCTCTAAGCTCCTAAGAATTTTCAAGTTTCCTCCGGATGGACGGTCGATAGTATAAACAGGATGTATTGGATCCGGCTCACCCTTTTTTTATCTCTGTTCCTTGTCACTCCGAGCCAGGGTCCGGCTAGCGAGGAAAATCGGAAAACGAAAAATTACGAGAATTTTTCTAAGCCGATGGGAGGAGAATCGTATATATCGGAAGATTATCGAACTTTTCCTGAATTGTCCGTGTGGGCCGTCCATAACGGATTGAAATTGGCACCGGATCGCAAGGACCCGGCGCCTGGAGCCGGGACCGGCGTTCTATTCGATAACCAATGCAGAATGATTCCCGAAGAGGGTTTAAACATTCTACTAGTGGCAGACCCGGATCGAAAAGATACTATATACGTATATTTTGACCTTACTTTGTTCGACCAGACTGAAAGTTCCGCTGAACTTCCTAGAAAAGAGCTCCGAATTTTCTTAAACGGAATCGAAAAAGCGAAGGTGAGATTTCCGGATCATTCTTTATATATCCGGTCTCTTTATTCTCCCGCTCCTCCGGTCAGAATTTCCGTGGATCCTTCGGAGTTAATCGACGGACGTTTACTATTAAGGCTGGAACCGGCAAGTGGAGATAAGGGTCGTTTTTGGGGGATTTGGGACGTTTTTTTGTCCTATTCTCAGCTTTAAGAAATATTCACGATCCAGGCTCGGAGCCATTAACCTTAAGAAGAAGTTAATACTCTCTTATCTGGAGAAAAGCAAGTTATCCGCAAATCACCCTTTAGGCGACCGGGACATAATTTACGGGTACTTAGCGGTAAACTCCAATTCCGATAGAGTCTGAAAATAAGAAGTCAATCCGGCTACTTTAAATACTTTCTCTATCGCCGGTTTCATATTCGCGATAAAAAATTTACCGTTCAATTCTTGGACATAATTGAGTTGTTTGATCAACATCCCGATTCCGGAAGAATCGATGTAGTTCAATTTTTCGAGATTAATTACTACGCTATTATTGTTTCGGTCTATATTTTGTTCGAAAAAGTTTTTCAGATCAATGGACGTATAAATGTCCAAACTGCCCGATAAGCCGATTACGTTCGTTTCGCCAGATTTTCTGATGCTGATTTCCATATCGATCCCTTCCCTTTTCGTAGAATCCGGCCTGAATTCAACGAATTTTTAGGAAAAAACCGGGCTTTTTGAGATAAAGGACGACATTAGTATTGAGGGAACATTCGGATTCTGAACTTATGAAGAAAGTAACGTCTTCCGTCATTTTATTTTTTTTACTCTCTACCTCCGTCTTTACACAAGACTTCGAGTCGGACGGTCAGATCAAAATTCTCCCGTACAAACCGACGCAAGTGAAGGACATGGAAGGGCTCACGACCGATATCAAGGATTTTCATAAACGCATCGAGGAGCTTCTCTCCTTTTTAAATAGGAGAAAAAAAATCGTTAATAACGAATACTTCCAATTCATTCCCTCGATTGAGACCTTTGAATTTCCTAGTCGAGAAAGATATCTTTTGGACAAAAAGTTTTATCTAAAAGTTTCCGGCGGGGAAGGGGCTTTAAAGCTGGTAGGTATTCGCTTTATAACTCGCAAGTCGTTAGTAACGAAGCTTCGACCCGTAAACGACGAAATCGGCGAGCTAAAGAACGAGACGTTCCCGCCTCGGATCCTGCCAGTATAGTTTTGCTTGTGCAGAAAAAAACGGATGCGGGAACCCAAGAAGAGTCGTATAATTTGTCTAACATTAGAAATCCCAACCAAAGAGTAAAATTGGTACGATCGTACAGAAATAATTTGGTGGAAGTCGTTCAAGCAATTGGAAAGTATGTGCAAGGAACCATCCAAGCGGACAAGCACGACGTCGATACCATGCTGGAAGGTTTGGATCAAGGCGGATCTTTCCAGGAATTTCAATCTCGATAATCACTCTTTAGTATGTCGATCGACAAAGGATCGAAATTAGGTCCGACGAATGGATACAATTTGGATCGACCATTACCGAATCCTGGGAGTAACAAGCGACGCCGGGACCGAAACGATCAAGGCCAGATTTCGAAAATTGGCCAAAGTCTTCCATCCGGATAACGGCATCACAGGTTCTTCTGAAATTTTTTTAAAGATAGTCCGCTCGTATCAAATTCTCACGAAGCCGGACGAGCGAAGTCGTTTTGACTCCGAATTGCGCGCTCGTCAGAAGGAAGCCGATGCTCGGCGGTCTTTGCAAACCTTTCTTATTCCGCCGTCTAGAATCATATTTTCCGCTCAGGCAGTCGAATTTGCAAAGCGGGGTTTGCTTCGGGCCGGGATTCGCAATCGAGATCGCAGGAGATATACCGGAATTTACCATGATATCTGCCTGCGTTTGAGGGAGGAGGAGCTAGCGGGTAAAATTCTAGCCGAGATTCCCTTGGTCGTGCGCGTTCTATGTCCGGAATGTAGGGGTTCCGATTTGAATTGCGGGTCTTGCAACGGAAAGGGAACTTACAAGAGTTTTCGCTATTTAAAATGGAGTTCGGGACCCGGCACACTTGTTCCGGGAAGGATTTATACGTTAGATCTATCCGGATTTCGTCCGGATGCTTTCACTCATTTCAAAAAGAGGCATATAAAAGTTAAAATTGAACTCTATAAGGGCGGTAAAAAATAGGCATATGCAAAAGGTTCTGAAATTCCGACCCATTTATAAAGAGAAAGTTTGGGGAGGCCGTAAACTTGAAACCGTTTTGGGTAGAAATCTGCCCGACGGGGAAATCGGGGAATCTTGGGAAATTTCCGATTACGGCGAAGATCTGTCCGTGATCGAGAACGGTCCCTCGGCAGGCCGCACGTTTCGAGAAGTTTATACTTCCAACTCGGAAGATATTTTAGGAAAACCTTTTAAAGGTCAAATGTTTCCTCTCTTGGTAAAATTGATCGATGCTAAAGAAAAATTATCGGTTCAAGTTCATCCTGACGACGAGTATACGGACAAGTTCGATTCGACAAGCTCGGGAAAAAAAGAAGCCTGGACGGTCTTGCAAGCCGATTCGAATTCGAAGTTAGTTTGCGGTTTCTCTAAATTAACAAATCGCGATGAATTCGAAAATTTGGTCTCCGGAAATCGCGCCGAAGAAATTTTAAACGTGATTCCGGTCAAAGAATTGGATTCTTTTTTATTGAATCCCGGAAAAATACACGCCATCGGTAGCGGAATCCTGTTGATGGAAGTTCAACAATCTTCCGATTCCACCTACAGAGTTTACGATTATGGTCGTCCCAGAGAATTGCATTTAAAGAAAGCCTTGGATGTATTGGATTATTCCGGACCGAATTCGAGCGACAAGCTATCTCCAAAAACGTTAACTTGGAAATATGGAAAGCGTCTTTTACTTACGGCAAACGATAAATTCAGGATGGAAATTTTGGAAATCGAGGGCACATCCGAATTCATCCTGCCTTCCTTTTCGAAAGAACCTGTCTTCCATATTTTAATGGTTTTGGAAGGTACATGTTCGCTTAACGGGGAGTTGGAGCTGAAAAAAGGGGATACGGCGCTTGTTACCGCCGCCGGAATTCGCTCAGGAGTCTCGGCTCGTTCCTTGACTTCGAATCTTCGACTTTCTTGGTCCGGCCCAGGATCGGATTGGATATCCTTCGATTAAATGTCAGGAGAATCTTTCATTCCGGACGAGCCGATAATCTGGGTCAGCGAAGAAGAAATTCGTAAGCAGCGACAAATTGCAAAGGACCTTCGCAAAACTCCATGGTGGAAAAAGAAAAAGGCGGACGGAGTCTGTTATTATTGTCGAAAGAAATTTCCTCCCGAGGAGTTGACGATGGATCATCTGATTCCGCTCGCTAAAGGAGGAAAATCCGTTAAGGCGAATCTGGTCCCGGCTTGCAAAGAATGCAATAATGCCAAGAAGAACAAACTTCCTTTCGAAGATTTTTAGCCTATTATGCCCGGCCGATATAAATTTGCAGCGCCTATAACGATTCGAATTTCCTCAATGAGAAGTAAAGCATTGATACGGAATTGCGGCCTGAATGAGAGCTAGGTTGCAAAGATTTCTGTCGGAAGGATTGAGGGCGCAGGCCAGTTCCAAACTTTGGGTGATGTCCACGTCTTTCTGCACTTCACGATGGCAATTCTGTTTATCGGTATTGCAGGCCGTTACGTTTCCGAAAAACGATAATAAAAGTAATATCAAGAAAAAACCGATTTTCTTCCGGCAGTAGCGCATACCTTAATCGATACTCATTGCGGAAAATAGGTTTTTAAAAGTCTTTCCCAATCTCTTCGCAAAGAAGGTTTGTGAAGGTAAGCGTCGAATCCTGTGGATTGAAAAACCGCTTCCGCGCCAGGTAAGGCGTGAGCCGTCCAGGCTACTAAAATCGGGAGCTTTCCCCCTTGCTCTTTTAGGGAGCGAACTACTTCTATCCCGCTCAATTCGGGCATTTCTATATCGATCAATGCTAAATCGTAAATTTCATTGGTCAGTCTAAATAAGGCGTCCTTTCCGTCGCAAGCGACGCTCACTTTCATATTCATATTTTCTAATGTTTTTTTTGCGATGGTTCTGGAAGGCTCGCGGTCTTCTACGATCAGGATTTTTTTAGGTTTGAACGAAATATAAGCCGTTTTCTCATCCGGGATTTCGGAACCTTCTCCCTCCTCTTGCGGAAAAGGGAGTAAAAAAGTGAATTTCGAACCCTTACCTATTTGGCTTACGACTCGAATGCTTCCACCCATCAATTCCACTAATTTTTTGGAGATGGTAAGGCCCAGTCCGCTCCCACCGTAATTTCGAAAAATGGACGAATCCGCCTGAACGAAAGGCTCAAAGAGGTCCGTGGCCTTGTCCGAAGCGATCCCGACGCCGGTATCTTCCACCCAAAATTCTAATATTCGGGATTGCGAATCTTCCCCGGCAGTTTTTACGCCTAACACTACTTTCCCGCCCGAACCGGTAAACTTAATAGCGTTGCTTAATAGGTTTAAGAGTACTTGTTGAATTCTACCTTCGTCTCCGATATAGATGCCCGGATGATGTTCAGGATAATGGATATCAAGAAAAATCCTTTTTTCCTCGGCGCGGGCTTTAACGAATTTCGCCGCTTTTTGCAGAATCGCAAACGGATCAAACGGTATGACTTCCAATTCGAACCGATTACTTTCTATCTTGGAAAGATCAAGAAGTTGGTTTACGAGTTGCAAAAGATTTTCACTGGATAATTGGATGATATCTAAATATTCTTTTTGTTCCCCGTTTAGAGGGGTATCGGAGAGAAGATTGGCTGTTCCCATTAAACCGTTTAACGGAGTCCGAACTTCGTGACTCATCGTTGCTAAAAAATCATATCGATATTTCGCCTCTCCTTCCGCCCTGTTTTTCGCCTCCATTAATTCTTTCGTTCTCGTTTCGACTTTTCTTTCGAGTTGGATTTTCAGATCGTTCAGATCCTTGTTGGCCAATTTTAGTTTGGAGCTTACGATTTGGGATCTTTCCAATGCTTTCGAAAAAGAGACTCCGAGAGTGAGGCTATTGAGGAAAATGAAAATAAAGATGGCCGGGGTTAAAATATAGTGAGTATGCAGTAAGTAGTGGGAAGCAAGAATGTCGTTTGTCGAGGCTAGGAGAATTGTGAGAATTCCGAAAAGAAATAACCGAGCGCCTTCTCTTTTGTTGATCAAGGCTTTGATGCATCCGTAAAAAATTAAGCATGAACCTATGATCACGATACTTTGAAACGGAATTAACAATCTTCCATAATACTCGACCGGGAAGAAAATGGTGACGATTGCAAAGAAAGAGAAGGATGCTAGAGAGGCTTTTTCACTCCATCTCGGGAAATCCAAAGGGAAGAGCGAGGCGGCGTAAGAAAAAAATGCCGAGGACAATGCGTACGTCGATATATATTCGAGTCGATGGGTAATTTCCCAAGGAATTTCCGGGAATATCGAATTAAATATCCTATCGCCGGTTAGAAAAAAACGTAGCGTGCCGGCCATCGAGAATATTGCGAAATGAAGCGGAGCCCTTTCTCTCCGAGTTAAAAGATATGCGGCGATCTGATAGATAACCAATACTAAAACCGAGGATGATGTCGCAATTTCCAGCGCGAGGTCGGTATATTTTTCATTTAATATTTTTTCTTGTTTTCCGATCCGTGGAGAATACCAAAGGCCTCCGTAAATATGTCTGTAATTCGAAATTTCAAAAGCTAACTCTTGGGTATTTTCCGGCAAATTAACGATTGTGGAATTAAGAAACGGAATGGAGGCTTCGTAATTTTTTCCTATCTTTCCCATTGATGCGATGGGTTTGCCGTCAGCATACAGCACGTAGGCGGTTCCTTGATCCGGAATCCGTATTACGAGTGCCGGTCTGGATTCCGGAAGGTTTAATCGTAACCGATACGTACCGTATCCTTTCCCATCCGGAAATAGAACCTTTCCGTCTCTTTGCAACCGATTCCAAGTATTCGGTATATAAGTGATAATAGGGGAAGATTCAACCTTGGCGTGTTCGGAAACTAAGAATGCTTTAGGATAGAACTCCCACTCGCCTTCTAAGGATAGCGTATTTTGCTCCGGGTTCCATAGCTGAGCCTCTAAGACGCCGTTTTTGATTTGGATTCCTAGATTATCTCTATTGGAGCAATATACAAACCCCAGTAGACACCCGACTAAGATCGAAAGGAAATAACTTCTCTTTTTGTCCATTTTTGCGGGCTTCCGGCAACACGTTGTTCCGCACCTAATATCTTTCTTTTTTACATCTTGTCTACCTTTTCCGAGGTCGTCCACGGGCCGGAAACTTTTCCGGCAAATCGACATTTCGGTCGATTAGAAAAGGGAGGGAAAAAAATGCTTGAGTCGTATGAAACAAGTTCGGAGGAAAGAGACCACGAGGAATTCGGGGAGGAGATTTTAAATCTTATCGACGAAGACGGAAATCCATATTCGTTTTTGATCGGAGAGGTGGTTGAGATTGATGAAGCTCAATATTTTTTGCTGATTCCCTCGACCGAGGAAGATCGAGAATTAATAAATTTAGATGTAGGCTTTCTCAAAGGGGAAGAAAGTTTCGGCTATCTCGCGGTCAGAATAGAAGCCGACGAATATGGCGAGGATCGACTTGTAGAAGTTACTGATGCTCGAGAATTAGAAGATCTTTTTTTCGAGCTTAATTCGGACGTCGTATAGACCAAGGTTTTTTCCAAAAAGATCAGGACAGGAACTCTTGCGAAGTCCGAAAAGCGATTTCTTTCCCATTTTTCTTCCTCTCCGAAAAGAAAAAACGATTCGTAAAAAATAAAAGGTCCGAGAAAGTATCGTTCGTAACCGAATGGAGTTTGAATTCACAATACTTGCATTATCGAGCCTGATCATTATCAGTATCGGCTTACTTCGAGTCTCCTCTAAATTCGGAGTCCCGGCCCTACTCATTTTTTTGTCGATCGGTATGTTAGCCGGTTCCGACGGTTTGTTAGGTATTCCATTTTCGGATGCGGAATTAGCTCGAAAAGTAGGTTCAATTGCCTTGGCTTTTATTCTATTCTCCGGCGGATTAGAAACCGATTGGACCAAGGTTAGGCCGGTCTTATGGATGGGGATTTCACTCGGCAGTGTAGGCGTACTATTAACCTGCGTGATCGTGGGTTTATTTTCAGTCTATGTGCTGGGGTTTCCACCTCTCGTCGGTTTTCTTTTAGGAGCAGTCGTTTCTTCTACGGATGCTGCCGCCGTATTTAACGTGCTGCGTACGAGCAATACCGGGATGCGAAAAGGGTTAACATCCCTTTTGGAATTAGAATCGGGTAGTAACGATCCTCTTGCGGTTCTTTTGACGACTACGATCTTAGGTTTTGTTGGGAGCGCGGCTCCGAGTTTCGAATTACTTGTCTGGGAAATTTTTAAGCAATTTACCTTAGGAATCCTGCTCGGGTTGCTTTTAGGATACTGGATTTATCGCGGGATGAATCGAATTAAACTGGACTACGAGGGTTTATATCCGGTCCTATTATCGGCGTCCGTTTTGTTCGTATATGCGGCAACTGAGTTAATCGGCGGGAACCCGTTCCTTGCAGTATACATAGCGGGAATCATTATAGGGAATAGATCATTCGTTCATAAACGAAGTAACGTGCGGTTTATGGACGGGATCGGATGGCTAATGCAGATCGTAATGTTCCTTACCTTGGGTCTTTTGGTTTTTCCCTCTAGAATTCCGCCGGTCGCGGGAATCGGTATTGCATTTTCTATTTTTCTAATGCTAATCGCCCGTCCTATTTCAGTTTTCATTTCTTTGACCGGATTCGGGGTGGATTGGCGGGAAAAGATATTAATTTCTTGGGTAGGATTAAGAGGGGCAGCTCCGATTATTCTTGCGACGTTTCCGTACGCCAAGCAGCTTCCCGAATCGGAAATGATTTTTCATTTGGTCTTTTTTACCGTATTAACCTCTTTGTTGCTGCAAGGTTCCACGATTCCGTATGTCGTTCGTCTTCTCGGCTTGCAAGCCACTCTAGAACAACGCGCCTCTTACCCTTTTGAATTCGAGAATAAGGAACAAAGCGATACTCACTTACTGGAATATATCGTTCCTTACGGTTCCGCGTCCGTGGGTAAATTCGTTTATGAATTGGATTTTCCCGAGAACTCTTTGATCACTCTGATTTATAGAGGTGACAGTCACATAGTTCCTACCGGAAAAACGAAAATGGAAGATGGAGATGTTCTGCTCGTTTTGACTCCATCCGGAGCCGAAAATGAGATCCGCGAAATTTTGTCTCGAATGAGTGAGCGCAAGATAACGTAAAAATTTCAAGTAGTGAATCTAATTCCTAATCTAGGAAAGGCGCCATCCTCTCTACTAAAATACGTCGATTGTCTCCGGTTTGCAGAGAGATGATTCCACGAATCATCGCTTGTCTCCGGTTATTGCGAGAACGCGCCCAGGTTTTAATCCGATTTGCTAAGGGAAAATATATCAAGTTAGCGAATGTAATTCCGTAGAATGTCGCGATAAAGGCCGTTGCAATTCCCTCTCCCAAGGCTCGTGTTCCTGCGCCTAAATTTTCGAGAACGCTTACGAGGCCGAGAACGGTTCCGATAATTCCAATCGTAGGAGAAAAACCGCCGGCGGTTTCCAAAATTTTTGCCGAGCGGGTTTCTTTTTCTTCGAGTCCTTCGGCGGCTTCGAATAAAATTTCTTCGACGGCTCGAGGATCAGTTCCGTCGACAATCAGTTGAATTCCTTTTCTCAAAAATGCATCAGGAATGGCAGCAAGTCGATCTTCCAGAGAGAGCAGACCATTTTTTCTAGCCCTCTCCGCAAAATCTAAAAACAAATCGGTAAGCGAATAATCTTTTCGAGGAAAAACCGCATCTTTTAAATGTAAAATCAGATTTGCAAATTCTTCCGTTGTATAGCTGGCAAATGTCGCTCCGGCTGTTCCCCCTAGGATCAACACAAGCGCGGAAATTTTTAAGAACGAAAGAAAATGAGCCTCTTCTAACAGGATAGCGAGAAGTAAGGAGGCAAGGGCAGCAAGGAGTCCTAAAACGGCGGAGCGCATCGAGGCTAAAATAGGGTAATCTATCTAAGGGACAAGTAATTTAAGCGCAGATTGATAAATGGTAGTTCGGCTTTGTTTTTGAAGGACGGATTCCCCACCCGGTACAACCCGGAGACATAGGTAACAGAATAGACCTGTGACATAGGTAACACTGAAATTTAGGCAAATGGAGGAAAATCCTTTGCCGTGGAAAGAGGTGTCCCCTATGGACGAGAAAGTAAAATTCATTGCCGCAGTATGCGACGGAACGGTTTCCATAAGTTCTCTTTGTGAAACATTTGGAATAAGTAGAAAGACGGGATACAAGTGGCTTGAACGGTATCGGAAGGAAGGCCCTGAAGGTCTTTTGGAGAGAAGTAGGGTTCCGCACACAAACCCGAACCGAGTAGGTTTTGCGGAAGAGCGGTTGATTCTTGCAGTTCGTAAGCAACACCCTACTTGGGGACCTCGCAAATTGCTTGTAATACTTGAGGGAAGTCATCCGGAAATTATTTGGCCTGCAGCGAGCACGATCGGCAGTATTCTTAAGAAAAGAGGTTTAGTAAAGCCCCGTAAGAAGAGAGGGGGAATGGTTCGTTTTTCGGAACCTTTTCGAGGTTATGATCATCCGAATGCGGTTTGGTGTGCTGATTTCAAAGGTGATTTTAAAATGCGAGACGGAATTCGTTGTTATCCCTTAACAATATCCGACGGTTACAGTCGGTTTCTTCTAAGTTGCAAAGGGCTATCAGGCACAAGGACTTACGAAACAAAGAAGGAATTTGAGAAGTGTTTTCGAGAATACGGCCTTCCGAATGCGATTAGAACGGATAATGGAATTCCGTTTGCTGCCGGGTCGGGAATTTCCCTATTATCAATGTGGTGGATCAAATTAGGTATTTTTCCGGAAAGGATTCATCCGGGGAAACCACAAGAGAACGGAAGGCATGAAAGAATGCATAGGACTTTGAAGGCAGAAGCGGTTTATCCGATTCGTTCTAATATGAGACAGCAGCAAAAGGCATTCGATCGTTTTAGAGCGGAATATAACCATGATCGTCCCCATGAGGCGTTAGGTCAGAAGCCGCCTGCGAAGATCTATAAACCTTCCCTAAGATCCTATCCGAATCGTCTATCCGAGATATTTTATCCAGACCATTTTGAAATTCGTAAAGTCGATGACGGTAATTTTTATTGGAAAAATCAAAGATTCTTTATTACGAAGAGTTTAGGTGGAGAGAATATCGGTCTTGAACCTGTCGACGACGGCATATGGGCCATTTACTTCAGCTTTGTGAAAATAGGTTATTTGAATGAGAACACAAAGAAAATATCTAGGACTTTGAAAGTGTAACCCATGTCTCCGGTCTAAAGTGTTACCTATGTTCCAGGACGTACACCTTATTGGGTGGGGGCCGGATCGGTGGTACCGCGATCTTTCCGATTTTCCCCCATATCCGAATTCGCCGGTTTTTACAATCAGTTTTCGATCGATCTCCGTTGGAGGAGCTCCCACAAGGTGGGGGAATCCAGGTAAATGTTTGCGATTTTGTTTTGTTAGAAAACAGAGAAATCGGATTTTTCCCCCGAATGTGATGCTAAGTTTTTCGCATTTTTGGAAGAAAATCTGCGACTGGCCCTAAGGTCGTCTTATTGAAATCCGATACTTTAACCGGATGGACCACAACCTCCCTGGTTGAGGAACTTCCACTGCGAATTTTCACTTTCTAACCGAGGGGACGGGTCCTCCGTCCTCTTGATTTTTCCCCTTTCTATGTTGCGCCGCAAAACCCGTTGACTTTTCGGCTATTTCCGAAAAACCTGGCACAAATGCTGACCGCGGTAACAGTTCTCTTCCTCACAATTTACGCCTTAGATATCTTAGGTTTGTTCTTTTTTGGAATTCACACCTACATCATGGTGTATCTCTATAAAAAATATAATTCGAATTGCGATACGGATCCAAGCAGGACTTTTTCGATTACCGATCCAAATCTTCCGAAAGTTACGGTTCAGCTTCCTATTTTTAACGAGTTTTACGTCGTAGATCGACTGATTGATTCCACCGTTGCTTTAAAATATCCTAAGGATAAGTTGGAAATCCAAGTATTGGACGATTCTACTGACGAAACCATCCAGAAAGCCGCAAATCTGGTCGCTCAATACAAATCACAAGGCTTCGATATTAAGCATCTTCACAGAACCAATCGTATTGGGCATAAAGCCGGGGCCCTCGATGCAGGAATGAAGGAAAGCACCGGAGATTATATCGCGATTTTTGACGCCGATTTTATCCCTGATCCCGACTTCCTGTTGAAGACTATGGCGTACTTTGACGATCCGCAAATCGGGATGGTCCAATCTCGCTGGGGACATATTAACGCAGATTATAATATTCTTACAAAGGCTCAGAGTTTTGGTATCGACGGTCACTTCATGATCGAGCAGGTCGCCAGAAATGGAGCCAAACTTTGGATGAACTTCAACGGTACTGCAGGAACCTGGAGAAAAGAAACTATTATCGATGCCGGTGGTTGGGAGCACGATACTCTGACCGAGGACTTTGATCTTTCTTACCGCGCAGAACTTCGCGGGTGGAAATTCCGCTATTTTAAAGATGTTGTATGTCCGGCGGAAATACCGGCCATGATGTCCGCTTACAAATCTCAGCAATTCCGTTGGTGCAAAGGTTCCATTCAGACTGCAGTGAAGCTTTTACCGAGAATTTGGAAAGCGGATCTTCCCTGGAAAACTAAGGCTGAAGCGGTAACCCACTTAATTAATTATTCCGTTCACCCTTTAATGATCATCAATATCCTTTTCAGCGCTCCCTTATTGTTAATGGAATACTGGTCAGGATTCAGCTTCTACGACCTTCCTTTAGAAGTATTATCAGGAACGGCTGCAGTCCTTTCCGTCGGTTCAGTCGGGCCTCTT
Source organism: Leptospira fainei serovar Hurstbridge str. BUT 6 (assembly GCF_000306235.2). Lineage (NCBI taxonomy): Bacteria > Pseudomonadati > Spirochaetota > Leptospiria > Leptospirales > Leptospiraceae > Leptospira > Leptospira fainei. The sequence continues at coordinate 377,878 of NZ_AKWZ02000010.1, read as the reverse complement.
TTCTTCTACGCATACTCTCAAAAAACCCTTTATAAAGATTGGAAACGTCGCTTAATTTACCTTCCAATTTTGATTATGGTCGGAACCGGAATCGCAGTGGTCAATACCCGCGCTTGGCTGGAAGCAGTCCTTGGAATTCAATCTTCCTTTAAACGGACTCCTAAGCTTAGAATCGAAAAGAATTCCGACTCGGTAAAGGAACGATTGAAGTATACTGTTCCGTTAGATTTTCATGTAGTATTGGAATTCTTACTTGGAGTTTATTGTCTCTTTTCTGTGGCTTTATCCTTCCTCGTCGGGCGCCCGTATATCGTAGGTTTCCTCTTGATATATGGAATCGGATTCTTCTTCGTTTCCTTCCAATCCTTCCGGGAAGCAGCTTGGAAATACAAAGCCTCTGCCGCCCAGGAGCCCGTTCAAGAAGAAGTCCCTCAAGAAGCCTAATTCCGGGCTTCTAATAGGAGAAACAGGTTGACTACCATGGCCTTGGCCTAAATCTGTCAAATACCCCAGGAAACAGGATAACCGATGAGCGAGAAAGTCTATTGCGCCAACTGCCTGCATTGCGTAACAGTAAGGCAGTATGAATCCGAGGCGGACAAATACATCCTCCGGGTCAAATGCACCAAAAAGAAATGGTCCAAGCGTTCCGGCGAGGAAAAACTTTATAAGTATTTTACCGTAGCACGCCGTATGCAAACGGATTGTGAATTTTACGAGCCGATGGGAGAAATTCTTCCTTATATTAAAAATTTGAAGAAAGAACTTCCCATTAAAGACGAAATCTATATGGTTAAGTCCCCTAATTAAAAAAGGGCATTGTTCGCAAAACCGTTTCTCCTCAAACCCAGAACCGTCAAAGACGCGGGAAACCGCAAGACGGTTCTGGATGAACCTTACACCCTTATTCCAGATGGCGGAGCTCTCCTGCTAAAAGAATTTCCTGCCAGGGTCAAGGTAGGCGATTCCCTTTTTAAACAATCTTCAGGCACAATACTCTCACCGGTTAATGGAGTTGCATCCTTAGCGCACGGCGAGAGCGGAACCCGAATCCGGATCGTTCAAGACGGAATCTTTCCGATCAAAAACGAATTGCATCCGAAGATTTGGAAAAAGGAAGAAGCGATCGAAGCTATGGATCGACTTGGGTTGGTCTCTCTGGATTTTCCGGACCTTCCTTTGTCGGATTCTTTTCGAGATAGAGTCAAACCTCGTTTTATCATCTTATCTCCCTATACTCGCTCCCAAGATATCGATTTTACTTCCCGTTTGCAAACGAATCCGGAGTGCCATAAATCATTCGTAGATTCGCTCAAACTTTGGTTCCCTGAAACTGAAATCAGGGATTATATTTTGGAGAAGAAAGCTCCCCTTCGAAATTACGCTTATCCCTGGGGAATTCCGGAGTATTTCACACTTAAGACGGAAAAAATCCCCTTCTCGCGATTCAGAGACGTGATCTATCTCGGCCCTGAAACTTTATATTATCTTTATAGAGCCATGTTCGGCGGGATGCCTTTTATAGAAAGGGAGATAAGCATTTTTTTCCTGGGAAAGAACGGCGGCTTGCGGAAAGCAGGAACTCCTCTTCGGGTCCAAAACGGGCAAAATTTAAAGTTTCTGTTCGAAGAATATGAGCATTCCTATTCTCAGTTTACTTTAAATTCTTTTTTTGAAAGTTATCCCGTTCGCAATACGAAAGAAGGATTTTACTGGGACATTCGATTGTATTCCTCCCTTATTTTGCTGGCTCGTCATGATGCCTTCAGGTCTGAATTCCCTTGCGTCGAATGCGGCGAGTGTTCTTTAAACTGTCCGACAAAATCGAATCCGATGGCTTTGATGGGGACTTTAGGCCAATTCCAACCAGGTCTTTGTATGGAATGCGGCATCTGCACCTTCCTTTGTCCTTCTTTTATTTCTTTGAGAGATCGAATTCGTTCGGTTAAGGAGGAATCGGTTGGCATTTAGTTTTATCTTGTCGACTGGAAGGGGTTTTTTCCGCCGAAAGGATCTGCTTTTTCCGGATATTCTTTCTGCCGTTCTTTGTGTATTCTTATTAGCGTTGGGCTCATCCGGGACTCTATATTTTTTGCTTCCTTTAGGATTCGGTTTACTTGTTGGAGCCTTCGCATATTTCTTTTTAACCGAAAGAAAGTCTTACGGGTTCTATTGGATTAATCATGCTCTTTATTTTGCTCTTTTAATTCCGAGGGACCAGCGATTTGCATTACATGCGATCTTTGCCGTTTTAATCGGATTCGGACTTTGGTGGATAGGGGAAAGAAAATTAAGAATTCGATTTCCTTTAGCTCTAGTGCAACTTTTAATTTTCCTTTTACTCTATCTCATTCCTGGGATACAAATTTGGTCCGTGTCGCCCGGGTTTGGATTTCAAGATCCGAACTTTACTGATTTATACACTCGCGGAGTGTTTCAAGTGGACGCGAATCCGAGCGAGAGATTTTCCGCTTTGCAGGCGTCCGGGGGCTACTCGGTCCTATTATTATTGCCGATTTTTCTGAAACGACCTATCGCCGTACTTCTTCCGATTGCGTTCGGAGTTTTTTTGGCAATCTGGACTTTCCAATTCGGTATTCCTGTTAGAGATTTTATTTCGGAACCGATCTGGGCGGCAAGTTCTGCGTTTGCCATTGCACTTGCTATGCCGGGACACAATACGGAGTCGGTTCTTCCCGTCTCTTTTTTATCCTTGGTACCAATTGCCATCGGAATTTTTTTCATTTCAGCAGGAACCATTCCCTCTTTCACTTGGGTCGCGTCGTTTTTTTTCATTGAATCCCTCCTGATTCGTATTTTCCTAGGAGATAGGATAGAGAAGCATGAACCAGCTCCTGGCTTTACTTAAGCCTGAGACCGTAATATTTGATCTTGAAGGTTCTTCGAAAGAAGAGGTGATTTCACGTTTACTGCAAAAGGCAGTCGATGTCAAACTCATCGGACCGGAAGTTCGGGAACCCGTTTTCGAGTCTCTTCTTGCAAGGGAAAAGTCGATGTCGACAGGTATCGGTAGCGGGGTAGCCATTCCTCACTGCTCCGTGAATCTAGTCGATGAACTGAAATGCGTAATGGGTCTTTCGAAACAAGGGATCGAATTTGACGCAATCGATCACTTGCCCGTACATATTTTTATCTTATTAATCGTTCCCAAGTCCAAGTTTCAGGAACATATTAAAACTCTTGCTCAGATCGCTAAAACTCTGAATGTCAAGGAGGACAGGGAAAAACTGATCGATTCCAGGGACTTTGAGGAGATTCGGAAAGCCTTTACTCCGTAAGGAACGCGACTTTGTTGGAAGAGGCTAGGCGATTTCTCGTTTTTATCGTTTTACTGTCCGCAGTCTCCGTCCTGTTTTCTCAATTGCGTTCTTTGGATCGGGAATTTTTAAACGCCGACTCCGGAATTACAAATCAAGATAGCCGTTCGCTTTCCGAGCAAAAGAGTTTTATCGATTCGTACCTTTCCTTTTGGAAAGGCATTCTTAGCTTCGATCTTGGGCTTACCGAATCCGGCGACCCGGTCCTTTCTCATATCGGTTCCCGATTTTTACCGACCTTTCATCTTGCCTTCTTCGCGATCATTTGGAGCGTGCTTTTCGCAATAGGATTGGCATTCTTTGCTTTACTCCTAAAGTCGAGTTGGTTGCGAATTCTTCTGGATATTCTTAGCCAAATTATTCTTTCCACGCCGATTTTTGTCTTTGCCGTCGTTCTCTTAGTCGTATTTTTCTTTATTCTAGGTTGGCTTCCTCCCGGAGGTTACGAGTCTTGGAATAGTTCCTATGTCATTCTTCCGGGGGTGGCTCTAGGTTCCCGCGTATGGGCCAGATTATTCCGATTCTCTTTCGGGATGGCTGAATCCGAATCTTCCTCCGCTTACGTGACAGTACTAAGAGCCCGCGGTTATTCACGAATGAGGATTCTCTTTCGGCATATTCTTCTTAAGATCTTACCAGTACTTCTGGTATTGATTTTGTTGGATTTTAGTTCCCTGCTGTCCGGCGCCATCGTCGTGGAGGAAATATTCTTCTTTCCCGGCATCGGAAAATCGATGTATCATGCAATTCGTACGATGGATGCTCCGCTACTTTCCGCGTTACTTTTTTATAGCGGAACGATATTTTATCTTCTAACAAGAGTTTCCGAAAGAGTTCGAGATGGGCTTCTTGGCTGGGAGACACAATCAGCATGAAGCTCTCGGATTCTATACGATTCATAGTCATAGGAAGTTTTCTCGTGATCGCGTTAGGCGGCATTCTTCTACATTCTCCCCCGACTCAGGTCGAATTAGGAGAATCATTTCGGTCCATTAGCGTGGAGGCTCCGTTCGGAAAAGATCGACTCGGACGCGATGTCTGGGCAATGCTCGGCTACGGCAGTCTTTCCACATTTCTATTCGCATTTCCGGCGAGAGTTCTTACGTTAATGTTCGCGAGTCTGTTAGGACTGCTCGCATATTCGAGCCCTTCCTTACAGAAAAATTTTCTATCTCCCTTATCTTCGGTTTTTGTTTCCATCCCATCTTTATTGCTCGCTCTTCTCGTAATACAAGCGTTTGGTGCGACCGCAACTTCTCTATTTATCGCGATTCTTCTAGGCGATTGGGCACATGCATACGAAACGTTACGTGCTCGAATCGAAGAAGTCAGAGGAAGCGGATACGTGTTGGCCGCCTCTTGTTTCGGGGCCGGAAAGACTTATATTTTTCGAAGTCATATTCTGCCGCAGGCGTTTCAATTATTGGGAATTCTGTTAACGACAGGACTTCCTTCGGTAGTTATGACTCTGGCGATTTTCGGATTCTTGGGAATCTCGGCAGGAGGAGATACTTTCGGTCCAGGTTTGGGAGAGCAAATCGCTTTCTCGAAAGATTATGCCGAATCTGCGCCCTGGGCCTTGGTAGTTCCCATCCTCGGAATTCTCGGCCTGGTCTATTCCGTCGGGGGGCGCAAGAATTGAAGTCCCATTTTTCAAAGAGACTTTGCGCATGCATCGGGTTATTTTCCATGTTGCCTATTTGCGGCGGGAGTTCCTTATTTGCGATCGACGATCTATATAATTTCCCGTCGATGTCTTCCAAAGAAAAGATCGAATTTGAAAAGGAACGTAAATTGTGTTTCTTTCCGCTGCGAAATCTGTCGGGTGATGCCGCTTTGGATTTCTATTCGGCGGGATACGCTTCGGTTCTCTATTCCGGATTAAAAACTACGGTTCAAATATACGACGAAAATGCGCTTCCTACTTCGATTCAACATCCGTTTGGAAATCAAGATTCTATAAAACAAGGAAAAGTAAAGGAAGGAGAATGGGATTCCGATCGTCTTGAAAAACTCCGTTCCGGAAAACTCGTGGTGCCGATTAAAAACGATCCGAGATATCTTTCTCTTAGATCCGAGCCGTTCGAATCGGAACTTCCTCCCGACGACGGAGGAGTTATTCCGTTAGCTAGGAAAAATAATTGCTTCTATACCGTTACCGGCGAATTCGAAAAAAAATCCGTCGATGAAATGCGAATCCGAATAGTCTTACGATCTTTTAAAGACGGGGCAAAAAAGGAATTTTCCCATAAGACCAGCATTAGACGTTCTTATCAAGAATTGAATCCGTTGGTCGAATCTTTAAAAAGTTTTCTTTTGGGGAAATTTACATTTCGCTTAACGGTTAAATCGGAAGGTATTTTGTCGTCGTTGGTATTTTTGGACGGGAATTATATCGGTAAGACTCCTCTCGTTCGAAACGATATACTACCGGGAATTCACGATGTTAGGGTTACCCGAGAAGGCTTTAACGATTGGCGAGGAGAGGTGGATATGCGGACCTCTTCCCAGGAAATCAATATCCAATTATTTAAGGAAAAGAAGGAAGGATTTCTCTCCGTAACGTCGGACCCGCCCGGTGCGAACGTTTATTTCGGCTCCGAATTGTTAGGTGTGACTCCGTTGAATAGAATTCCGGTTAAGGTGGGCTGGAATCGCATTCGACTTTCAAAGGAAGGTCATGTGGATGTCCTAAAAGGAATCGAAATCAAAAAGGACCAAATTTCGGAGGTAACCGGTACTCTAAAACAGGGCGACTCGGTTTCATATTATAAAAATAAAAAATATGTTTTTCTGGATCATACTTACGACGATTTCGCTATATATTCGTTGTACGGAAGTTTATTGTTCTACGCGGGATATTATTACTTTAATTTAAAAGCGGATTCTATTCTCGAAGGTTCGCGGCCGATGACTGATGCCGTGACGGTCACCGGTTTGGCGTCCTTAATTCAGAATTCCTCGAATTTCAATTCGTTTGCTGCCGCGTATTATTATCAGTATAATATTCATAGTCAGGCGGAGTCGAAGGCCAATTATTACCGAGGATTGGCGGGCTATATCGATCGAGATACGGGAATTCACAGCGGATTGATGCTTTATGGAATTGCCGCTATGTTGGTATTTTCCGTTTCCTTTTACGTCTTAGGTTTGGACTCGGAAACCATCGACGTAGGTGTTGCTCCCGTCAAAACGCCGTATTTTGCAAGAGGGTTGGAGAATCAGTTCGAAACGGAGACCTATGCAAGATTCAAACATAAATTTTGAATCTTATTTCGTATTCTTTTCGATCGCTTCGATTCCATATTTATAAAGACGAAAGCTTCCTAAAACGAGAACTCCATCTCGGGAAAAATCGGATAATCGTTTTGAAAAGTCGTTAGGATCCAGGGCAAGCGATTCGAATCCTTCCGGCAATTTAAATTCGGGACCTTTTAGGAACGCGGCTCTCGTCCCAAGATTTTTTACAAAGAGTTCGATATCTTTAGCCATACTTTCCCCGTCCTTATCCGGTAAAAAACCGGCTATCACGGACAATTTCTTTTCCGGATACAGAATGGAAATATCCCGAAGAGTCGTTCGTACAGCGTCCGGATTATGCGCAGGATCGAAAATTACGAAAGGGTTCCGTGAGAGAACCTCCAATCTTCCCGGTGGGGATCGGAAATCGGCCTTCAGCGCAGCCGAATAGGAAACGAAAGGTTTTTCATCAAAGAACCATTTACAATCATTCGAGCTTGGAGCTTTTAGAAAAGCTAATGTAACCGAAAGCATATCGTAGATTGTTCGAGTTGCCCAAACGGCAAAATTTATATTGTAGATTAAATAAGCTTCCTCGAGCGATTTCCTTTCGAAGAAAAGGAGTTCGATTCCTTTCTCGGAGCAAAAAGACCGTATGATTTCGTCCAGTTCGTTCTCGTGGGGCATTGACAACAGTAGCTTAGTTTTTGGCCCTGCAATATTCAGTTTTTCGAGAAGTATCTTTTCCTTACTATCGCCGAGTATCGCCTTATGATCCTCTCCGATCGAACATAATATTACGACATCCGGCTCCGAGAGACTGGTAGCATCCAATCTTCCGCCGAGTCCGGCTTCGTAGATTTGAACGTTCAAATCCTGCGATTCGAAATAAACGAAAGCCCCTAAGGTAAACCATTCAAACCAGGATAAATTAGATAACTCCGATTCGTCGGCATTCTCGAAAATCAATCTTGCAACATTCTCCAAATCCGCAGGTGAAATCGGATCGAAATCCGGTCCCTTTCGGATCCTTTCGGCAGGGCCGAGAAGATGGGGGGAGGTATATAACCCGACTTTTTGGTTCAGCTTGGAAAATGTCTGGGAAAGAAAATGAGAGACGGATCCTTTTCCATTCGTTCCGACAACTGAAATTCGGAGACGAGAGGAACGCCTTTGCCTCCAATTATGTTTATCTAAAAAATTCCGAAACGCTTCCAAAGTATATTCTTTGAATACATTGAAGTTTCTGGTTTTTTCTAAATTAACCAGACTAGACGCGAATTTTAAAAAATCATTAAAAGGCATGTGCGATTAATTTCCGTGCAGAGCGGAACGAAGCCTTTGTCTTCCTTTATCGATGAGTTCGTTTTCCAATTGGATACCTGTGAATAAACCGAATTGCTCTACTGCTTGGTACAATAACATCTCGGTGCCGGGTATAATGGTCGCGCCGAAGGATCGGGCGATCTTAACGAGCGGAGTTACGAGCGGGTTGTATACGATGTCGAAAACGGTTTGACCCGGGTTGAAGGACGAAGGGGAAAAAATCGGACCCGGCTCCTTTCCCTTCATTCCGAGTGGAGTCGTGTGCACGACCAAGGAGAATTCGGCACATTCTCGTTCCGCATTTTCTAACGAAAGGAAGGAGGTCCTTCCCGGTCGAACTCGATCCAGCAAATCTACGATTTCGTTTCCTGCATCTCCGTTTCTTGCGGCAATAACCAAGGACTCTACGTTTCCTTTTTCCAAAAGTGAAAAGGCAATTCCTCTCGCGCTTCCTCCGCTTCCCAAGACTAGGACTCGTCCTTTCAACGAGGAGGGACTTTGTTCCAAGATCGCCCGAACTGCTCCGATTCCGTCCGTATTATGCGCGCTAATCGATCCTTCTTGTAAGACGAGAGTGTTGCTTGCCTTCATCGCTTCGGAAGCAACGTCCTTTTTATCCGCCAACCTAAATGCTTGTTCCTTATGAGGTATCGTGACGGAAAGTCCTCTGATTCCGAATTTGTATAGTACTGTTAAGTCCTGTTTTTCAATGGACGAAATGGGAAAGACCATGTAGGCGAAATCTAGACCTAAGTCTTCATACCACCCGGTATGAAGTAGGGGGGAAAGCGTATGGGAAAGTGGATTTCCAACGATGCCGAAATATTTAGTGCTGTCTCTGAAGATTTTCAAGGAAGGTAGGACCCTTTTTTCGCTAAAATTCTCGACTTTATCCCAAAACCCGGAAAACCTGTAAACCAGATGGGAATCCTGGCTTCGTTCTACGATTTTCTTCCTTCCTTCGGCACTCAACCTTTTTTAGTCTTGGCCGCATTCTCCGTTGGATGGTGGACTCCGTTTACTAATGCACTTTTTGTTGTCGGAATTAGCGGCGGTCTCGCCTGGTATTTCTATTTTTATAAGCGCAAAGACTTACTAGGCGGTTTTTGGGTGGCCTTTCTGGTCGCTTTACTTGGCTCCTTAATTATTCTTTCCATTTTTCAGGATATCATCCGAGACATCGTGTTCTGGTTGATATCTCCTAAGGTCGGCATCTATCAACTTTCCAACGTAAACTTGATTGCAGTGCTGATCGGCGGTTATTTGGCTTTATACATTATGAATCGAATCAATCACAACAAGGAGCGCCGAGACTGAAACTTTAGGATTTACTCCTAACACATTCAATTCTCGCGTCGCTTCCGATCCTTTTCGGCCAAACTCATTTCTAGTATCTTGGTATACTTTAAGAAATTATAATAGAATCCCATGATTGCCAAAATAAACCCTCGCCGTCCGTCCAAGAACCCGCAGCGAACGAAATACATCCAAAAAGATTTATAAGAAGCTTTTAAAAAGGCGAAGAGAAGGCCGGTGCGTTTTCCTTTGGCGAATTTTTCGGTTGCCGCAAGTTCGGAATACCGATTTATAAAATTCACATGATCATACAGGTTCTGATAAGAGTAATGCAATATCGGGTTTTTTAATTTCCTTTTTTTTCCTTCAAGAAGAACCGATTCGTGGACTTTTCCTCCGACAAATCGACCCTTGGATTTTTTAAACAAACGGACTCGATAGTTAGGATACCATCCCCCGTGACGAACCCATTTTCCCATGTACATGGTAAGCCTAGGAATGAGAAACCCGTCTTCTTCAGGTTCTCTTCCTCCTAATATCTCCCGGATTTCATTTTCCAATTTAGGCGATATTTCTTCGTCGGCATCGACGCTTAAAATCCAACTATTCTTAGCCAAAGATACTACGTGATTTTTTTGAGATACATAATCGTCGAATTCGCGATGGACTATTTTAGCACCGAACGATTTTGCCAATTCTCCGGTTCGATCACTCGAGCCGGAATCCAATACGATAATTTCATCCACGAACTTAAGAGAAGAGAGGCAGCGAGTAATATTATCCTCTTCGTTTAACGTTATGATGCAGGCGGAAATCGGTAGGGGCATTTATATGCGCGAGAAATCCTTGTCGCGAGCCGACTTGAAGTTTGTAGTCAGGGGAATTTCCAGTCGAGCAATCGTCGATTCTTTTCGAATTCCTATGCGGAAGAAAGAAGGATCGATTCCTTCTCCTTTCAGCATAATTAGAATCAAAGCCAATCCCAACCCCGCGCCTTCCGTATTATCCGCGTTGTCCATATAGAATTGAGCTATATCCGCGTATTGCATTCCTTTTTCGAGTTTTTCTCGTAATGATTTTTCTTCCTGAGGAGTTACGGGAGTATTATTGATCACTTCGATACGAATTCCGTCCATAGAATAATCGAAACTGATCAAGCAATAGTAGCCTTTCTTTTTCGCTTTCTGCCCGAACTCTTCGGCCATGCTTTCCGAAAATAATTGTCGGTATTCGGCGACCCCTTTTATATATTGGGATTCATTCGCGAGATCGTATCCTTTTTCCTCGAAGAAAATTCTTTTTTGGTTTGCCTTGCAGGCGTTGATCGATAACTCTTTAACGATAGTATAAATCGTCGGGACGAGCGTGGGATATGTAACTTTGTCCAGGATTAATTCGATCGCTTCCTGGATATGCTCTTCCACGGATCGAGTCATCCGATGTGTTTTGAGGGATAGAATTCTTCCGTTCTCTACCGTAAGTCGGATATTATCGGATATATCCCGGATTTCCTGACCCATTACCTTGAACTTTCCGGAACTCGATTTGTTTGTCAAGAGACTCATACCCGCCATACCAAAAAAGGTCTTCTCGCATTATTTTCTTTGTAAAACTTCTTTTTTCTGGGGTCTCTTTTTCTTCTCTTCGTTCTCCGTTATCGAGGCCCAGAGTTGGAGTTGGAAAGGAGTATTTGTAATAGAGCCCGGCTCTTTGGAATATAAAGGACCCGTAGATTTATCCGTAAAGGACGGAATCGTCGAGAAGATTTCCCCTTCTTCAAACGCTCAAAATCCTCTATTCATATTACCCGGTTTTTGCGATGCTCACGTCACTTTGGGGGCAAACTCGATCGGCGGCCAAAAAGATAAAAATGAGCTGCAGGAAGATATTCGGTCATTTCTTCAGCACGGATTCGTTTTCTTGCAGAGTATCGCAGATGCCTCTTGGGTTGAGGACCTGGCGCGTTCACGAAGAAAAACGGGAGAATTCCCGCAAATTTCGATCTCCTCTCCGATACTCGTTGCGGATTCGATTGAACTTCGAAACGCGGGGTCAAAGCTCAGCGGCTACAAAATTCTGCATAATCAAGAGGAAGCGATCCGGGCCGTTTCGAATCGGGGAATAGGACGCGCGCACTTATTTTTGCGTCATGATGCCGGAGAACCGTTTCAGATTGACGGACAACTTTTGTACCGGATGAAAACTCAGGCGGACGAAAAAGGTCTTGAATTGGCGGTTTCCGCGTTTGGAGAAGAATTTGCCTCTTGGGAAGCGCTCTCTGCCGGCGTCCCAGTATTGTATCATCCGATTCCGGAAACTTCTTCTATAGCTCCTGTCTCTAGAAATTTAGTCCAATCTTATTGGGGACCTATGTTTGGTGTGTACTACAATCAAAAACAAGTAGGAACTCCGGGGTTTTCCGAGGAATGGAATCGATTATTGGCTTGGAGTCCTAGATTTAAAGAAAAAGCCTTCTCGAACGAATGGATCTCGACCCTGGTTCCGTTAGGAGAAAAAGAAAAAGCGGAAGCGGATAAGGAGTACGATTCCTATCTTGCCTTTCTGAAGGCTCGAAAGAATCTGGCCTTAAAGATTCTACTCGCTTCAGGCACCGGCCATTATCTGATCTTTCCGGGAATTGGGGGTTGGAAGGAGATTTCCATTTTGTCGGAAATTTTAGGTCCTAAGGAAGCTCTTCGTGCCGCCACAGAAACCGCCTGCACTTACCTTGAAGCTGCGCACGAAGGCAAAATTCGCGTCGGGAAGTCGGCGCAGTTCCTTGTTTTTAGCGAGGACCCCTTGAGCGGATGGGAAAAATTGCGTTCGTTGCAGACGGTTGTGACGGAACGTAGAAGAACGGAAATTCTCCCGCCTAAGAAACCTGCTTCTAAACGCGGTCGGTGAGATTCAATTTATAGAGAGGAAGAACTATGAAAGACTCCGAGAAAGAATTATTCGAAAAACTTTTGGATGAAAGCTTCCGCAAAAAAGGTGCGCTTGAACCGGGTGCAAAAGTAACTGCAGTCGTAAGCAGCGCAAAATCAGATTACATTTTTATAAAGGTAAAAGAGGCGGGAATCTCAGGAATCGTTCTCGCGGAGGAATTCCCCGAGGCTCCTAAACCGGGTCAAGAGTTCGAGGCGTATTTTCTCCGGGAGTCTTCCGGGGATCAATACTTTACGACTTGTCTGCTTGGAGATTCCTTGGAAAAGGATTTAATTTCCGTCGCTCAAGCGTCCGAAATACCCATACTCGCCCATATCGTGGGTGAAAACGAATCGGGCGTCGAAGTTAAGTTAGGCGAGGTCACCGGATTTTGTCCTTTTTCACAATTGGATCAGGATCTGCGTAAGCAAGGAAGTGCGGTCGGAAAATATGTTCGCTTTCTTGTAGTAGAGGTCGGCGCGAAGGGTAAGGTTGTCGTCTCTCAGAAAAAAATTGCCGATAAGGAAAAAGAAGCTAAGATATCCGTATTAAAAGGGGAATTAAAACCGGGCATGTTCGTAACATGCAGGGTGAAATCGGTTCACTCATTCGGATTGATCGTCGAGGCGGACGGATTGACGGCTCTCGTCCCCGCATCCGAAGCGACGTTCAAAAAAAATCCGGATTTAACTTTGGATTTTCATCCCGGGCAGGTACTCCATGCGAAAGTATTAAAGCTGGATTGGGAAGAAAACAAACATAGCTTTACGGTTAAGGATTTTCTAAAGGACCCTTGGGCGCAGAACGTTCCGTTTAAGGAAGGAGATGTCGTTTCCGGTGTCGTCGATAGCATTAAGCCGTTCGGATTGTTCGTCAAACTGAACGAAAATTTCTCCGGCCTCGTTCCGAATCGGGAGAGCGGAATCTTAAACAGAGTTCCCTTATCGCAAATTTTCAAACCGGGCGATAAAGTGGATGCGTTCGTAATGGAAGTGAATTTATCGAAACGGCAAATTTCCCTATCTCTAACAAAGGCGAAAGAAGTGCAGGATCGATTGAATTATAGCGGTTATTTGTCCGAAGAAACTTCCTCAACCGGATCCTTCGGTGCGATTCTCGCAAAGTCCTTGAGCAAAGGACAGAAGAAAGGTTAAGGTAAATGCCTCTCCGGATCGCTTTGTATCGGCCGGAGATTCCGCCTAACACCGGTAATATCGCTAGACTCTGTGTCGCTTTAGGAGCCGAACTGCATATTGTCGGAGAACCTGCATTCGAACTTTCCGAGAAAGCCGCCCGACGTGCCGGGTTGGATTATTGGGATAAAGTAAAACTGACTCGGCATTCTACTTGGGAAGAGTTTCGTTCGAGTCTTCCTCAGGGATCGAATCTTTATTTAATCTCCACAAAAGGGACGGCTTCTTATACGAAACCGAATTACGGGCTGAACGATACTCTTTTATTCGGTAATGAAACTTCGGGGCTTCCTCCCGAGATCATGAAAGCTTCCGATACGGATCATGTGATTCGAATTCCTATGGAAGAAGATTGCAGATGCCTAAACTTAAGTAACGCGGTCGCGATCGTTGCCTATGAAGTTTTGCGGCAAGTAAGAAAATGGTAGGGAAATTTCCCGACCAGCTTAAGTTTCCGAAGCGACGCAAAGAATCCGGTTCATGGCAGATTTAACGAAGTAACTACTCTAGCCGATAAAAAGATTCGCTGCACTTAAAGTTGGTAAATAAAAAATAGGACGCATCGCTTCATTATGGGTGGCGTAATTAATATTAAGGATCGATTCTACTAATCGACGAATAGCGCTCGGATGGAGAGTGATCTTAACGCGGGAAAATATTCCGTAAAAGAACGAATTTATGAGACGGCATTTCCGGCAAAAATCCGAAGACTGAAGGATCGAATTTGGAACTAGGCGTTTTTACCCGAGAAAATTTTCCGTAAAAAAGCTTCGGAAAAAAAACGGTGACCATATTCTCCGAAGCAGTTTGCGGTCGTTTTCTAAAAATCAGATTTACATTCATTTTAAAAAACGATCCTATGGAAAAATATGGGAATGTCCTTTTCCCTAGGAGAGATCGAGGCCCGAATACGGGATCTCCTAGCAAACGGTTTAGTAGGAAATTCCCAGGATTTCCACGCCTGGATCCGGATGGATGTCGTTCGGCGATTCCGGGAAGAGCCTAAGATCCAGCCGGACTGGATTCCCCAAATTCTTGATACCTTGGTCGCTTCCAAGGACGCAATCAGAGGAAAATTCGATCCGAGAGAGTATTCACTTTCTCCGGAGTCCGCTTTGCACAAGAAAACCGTTAAAAAAGAAGAATACGCTATTCTTGGGAAAACGGAATTTCAGCCTATGCAATACGTCCGAAGCAGGCTTGAGACTTTTTTGCGCGAAAACGGTGTTAACGACGATTTGATTGTCGATCTTACAATCGGATCGATCGAGGCCGTCGAAAATGCAGTGAAATACGGAGACGGAGGAACAGTCGAAGTCTCGTATTCGATAGAGAGAAGCGGACTTTTTAAAATTCGGCTGGTCAATAACCTTAGAGACTTGAACATCGAAGAAGATATAGAAAGGGGAAAATTCTCTTCCACCGCGACACTTATGCGCGGTATGATGGTAATGCAAAAGCTATTCGATAAAATGGATCTAGAAATTTTAGAAGAACGCAAGCAGGCTCTCTTTATGGCCGAGAAAAAACTTTCTTAGATTAGTAAAGTCTTTCAAAATAGAAAACATTCCGTTCGTCGTGGATTCTAACCGAGAGGAAACAGTATGCCTGCAATTTTTAAACTTCATTCCCCCTATAAAGCAGCTGGAGATCAAATTCAAGCTATCGAAAAAATTGCGACTTCGTTCGAACAGGGAGAAGAGAAAGTCACACTCGTAGGCGTGACGGGTTCAGGTAAGACGTTTACTATGGCGGAGGTAATTGCCAGACTCGGGTTGCCTACGCTCATACTTTCGCATAACAAAACATTGGCTGCACAATTATTCCGAGAGTTTAAGGATTTCTTTCCGGAAAATGCCGTAGAATACTTCGTATCATATTACGATTATTACCAGCCCGAGGCATACGTGCCTTCTTCCGATGTGTTCATCGAAAAGGACATGTCGGTGAACGAGGAAATCGATAAGCTAAGGCTTCGGGCGACATCTTCGCTTTTGGAAAGAGACGACGTCATTATTGTAAGTTCGGTTTCCTGCATTTACGGATTGGGATCTCCCGAAGAATATATGAAATCCGTAGTTTCATTACAAAAAGGAAATACGATTGATCGAGACCAGGTGATTCGTCAATTGCTTCATATCCAGTATAATCGGAACGATATCGATTTCTCTAGAGGGAATTTCAGAGTGAGAGGAGATTCCATCGAGGTATACCCGGCATACCATACGGACGGGATTCGAATCGAATTCTTCGGAGACGAAATCGACGCGATTAGCCGGATTCAACCGGTCACCGGGCAGGTTATTGCCAAACTCGAGCGTTGTTTTATCTATCCTGCAAAGCACTTCATCACGTCTTCACCGATGATCAAAGAGGCAATCGAAGTCATTAAGAATGAAATGACGGAGCAGGAAGCGAAGTTCAACAAAGAAAATAAGTTTTTGGAAGCACAACGAATCGTATCCCGCACGAACTACGATATGGAAATGCTTCAGGAAATGGGCTATTGCAACGGAGTCGAAAATTATTCGCGTCACTTAACCGGAAGGAAAGAAGGCGAAAGACCGGCGTGCTTAATCGATTATTTTCGCGGAGATTTTTTGCTGATCGTCGATGAATCTCATGTGACGATTCCACAGGTGGGAGGGATGTATGCCGGTGATCGTGCTCGCAAGCAAACTCTGGTGGACTTCGGATTCAGATTACCTTCCGCGCTCGATAATCGCCCGTTGAATTTTCCCGAGTTTGAAAATTTGACTCCGAGAACCTTGTACGTTTCCGCGACTCCAGCAGATTACGAGATGCAAAAAAGCAAGACGATTGTTGAGCAAATCATTCGGCCGACCGGGTTATTGGATCCCGTCGTAGAAGTTCGCCCGACGAAAAATCAGGTCGAAGACCTTTTGATCGAGATTCGTAAACGAGTAGATAAAGATGAAAGGGTATTAGTCACTACCCTTACCAAAAAAATGTCGGAAGATCTAACCGATTATTATAAGGAACTCGGAATTAAAGTCTCTTATCTGCACTCGGAAGTAGACACTTTGGAGCGGGTTGAAATCATTCGAGACCTGCGAAAAGGGGTATACGACGTTCTCGTCGGAATCAATTTGCTTCGGGAAGGATTGGATCTTCCGGAAGTCACGTTAGTTGCTATTTTGGACGCGGACAAGGAGGGATTTTTAAGAAATTATAAATCTCTAATACAGACGATCGGCCGGGCGGCTCGAAACATTAACGGGACTGCAGTCTTGTACGCCGATAAAATGACCGATTCGATGGAAAAAGCCATCGGAGAAACGCGTCGCCGCCGTACGATTCAGGAAGAACACAACAGGAAATACAGAATTTCTCCGAAAACGATTTCGAAGGAAATCAGCGACATTATAGATCGGGAGCAAAAAGAATATACCTTGGAAGAGGCGGCGCTCGAGAGTATCGAGAAGCAATTTAAAGAGAAGAATTTTTCTTCCAAGGAAGAATTAAAAGAACGTCTTAGAGAGGAAATGCTTAAAGCCGCAAAAGAATTGGATTTCGAACGTGCCGCAATGCTCCGGGATAAGATGCTTTCTCTGAAAGCATAACGAGAAACAGGATAAAATGCTAACAGAAATTACGATCGTAATCACCGCGGCTTTCAGTCTATACGCGTTGATGGGTAACCCGGAACTGCTGGAAAAATTCCTATTACGCCCGTTTCGAGATTCAAGGGAAGGACGATACTATACTTTGATAACGAGCGCCTTCCTGCATTCCGATATTTTCCATTTAATGTTTAATATGATCACCCTGTATTTCTTCGGACCGGCCGTAGAATATACGATCGGAGGATTCGGTTTTGCCGGAATTTACTTCACCGCAATTTTAGCGGCTAGCGGAATCTCCTTTCTCAAAAATAGGGATAATCCGGCTTACGGCACTTTGGGGGCTTCCGGAGGAACTTCAGGAATCGTATTCGCGTCCGTCTTATTTTATCCTCAGTCCAGTATCTATATGTTCTTGATTCCGATCCCGATTCCCGCGCCGATTTTTGCGTTAGCTTATCTTGGCTACACATATTACGCGTCGAAAAAAGGAAATGACGGAGTGAATCACGATGCGCATCTTTACGGAGCTTTGGCCGGAATTACCTTTGCAATTTTCGCTAAACCGGATTCCGTATTCAAATTTTTTCACTATATACTTGCGATATTCCGATGATTCTCGTCGCTCGTAGAATAAACATAGCTTCGTAAAAATTTTGCCTCATAATGCTTATGAATAAGCGAAGATTTTGAAATCTTCGGTTTTCCGTTATTGAGATATAATTTTTTTCCAGTTATAGGATAATTAAAAATCCGAAATGATTCGCTTTTTTCCCGAAAAGCGATCTTACTCGAATCTGGACTTTTTCAACGGACATGAATTATTTACGGCGAACTAAATCTGATATTCGATTCTTATTTATCTTTGCAAGTCTTCTCCTGTGTCTTGGTTGCGCGATTCATAGGCACAACGATTGCGACCGATCCTCTACGATGTTCGAGTTAGGAACCATTCTGAAAGCGACAACCGGAAGGACAATGTCGGGATGCATTCCTCCTCACGATAACCAAGGCCTTTTAGATTACGCGCGTTTGCTTGGGATTGGAGGAGCGACGACTCAGTCATACGGAATCGCGATCGATTCTAGAGGCAATATTTATATAGCGGGAATTACTAACGGAAATCTGGACGGACAAATATTCACGGGCGCGACAGGCGGCGCGAATTATAATTTATTTTTGTCCAGGTACGATTCTCAGGGGAATCGTCGGTGGACAAGATTACTTGGAGCTTCCGCAGCAGATACCGAAGCTTTAGGGATCACGACGGATTCCGCCGGAGGCGTGTATTTGACCGGGAAGACGACCGGCGCGATCGGAGGCCAAGCTGCGCCCGCGGGTACCGGGATGTTCACGGCTAAATATGATTCAAACGGGAATTTACTTTGGACCAGAGTCATCACTTCTGTCGCAGGTTATTATGCTACCTCTTATGGAATTGGAGCGGATGGAATCGGAAATATCTATTCGGGCGGGTTTACGAATAATACTTTCGACTCACATCCTCTTATCACCGCCGGAGTTGCCGACTCCTATGTCGTAAAGTATGACCAGAACGGAAATGAACTAACAAGTTGGGTGTTCGGAGGACCTGCAAACGTGTATGGGTTCGGATTCGCTGCAAACCCGTACGGCAATATTCACGCGACAGGTTATACGGAGGGAAATTTGTTCGGACAGACTTTCATCGGATCGTCTCCGAATAAGAACTTTTTCCTGGTTAAGTTTGATACGAATGGGAATCAGCTTTGGACCCAGCTTCTCGGCGCAGTTCCTGCAGGAAGCGAGGCATACGGATACGGCATCACGGCTGACGTATTAGGAAATATTTATACTGCCGGGAATGCAAACGTAAGTATCGGGGGACAAGTATACTCGGGCGGTGGGCCGACTTATTACGATCTTCTTGTGACTAAATACGACCCGAATGGCAATCTACTCTGGGTCCGAATGTTGGGAACACCGGGCGGAAATGTAAAAGGAAATTCAGTAACAGTGGATTTTTTGGGCAATGTATACGCGACAGGTTTTACATCCGCCTCCTTGGACGGGCAGGCATTTTCCGGAGGTACTTACGACTTATTTGTCGTGAAATATGACGCTAACGGAAATAAAAAATGGACAAAACTTTTAGGAGCCGGCGCCAATACGAATGCGACCGGCATCTCCGTCGACTTTCCCGGAAACGTATATGGAACCGGCTACACTAATGCCTCGTTACTCGGCCAACCGTATTCCGGAGGCGCTGCCGATTCCTTTTTGATCAAATACGAATAATCATAGAATATCTATGAGCGTCTTACTCGTCGGACTATTAACCGCCTTTGGCGATTTTTTCTTTGATATAGGATTTAAATTTATCAGAACCGAAGCTTACATCCATACGGATGATTTCGGGCGCCAAATAAGGATGCTTCTTCATGATGAATTCTTCAATTGCGGGATAATGTTCGGCCTTAGCCTTTAATAGAAGTTTATTCTCCGAATCGATCGTCAATTTCCCTTCCCATTGATAAAGAAGCGCGACTTCCGGAAAGATCGTGCCGCTAACTATAATTCCTTGCTGGAGCATTTCGGCGATATATTCTTCGGCTAAATCGCGGTCGGCGAGGGTAGTAAAAACGAGAATTTCTTGAGATGACATTCTTTCCTCCGAAAGGAAAGAAATTACGCGTTAACCTAAGTTTGTCCAGTCTTTCTCAAAGAGATCGAGTTTCGGATCGTAGCCGGAAAAATAATCGGGTTAATATCTTGGAGCATTCGGATTTGCATAATTTCCTTTTCCTGAATTCGGCATGGAACCGCCCGACGAAGGCGGGTCAAAGTGATTGCAAACATTCTGGCACGTTCCTACGCAGGCCCATCTTTTTCTATCCACAGAGATCGCTGTGAAAACGGTTTCGACACTAGGGACCGGAAATTCCTTCCAGCATTTATCTTTGCAGCTGTTATAAAGAACCGTGCAATTTTTGGCGGTCTTTGAATCGCCGGCCTCGGCCGACATCACTTCGAATAAGCGCCTTTCTTCTTCGCTTTTAAAGATCGGCTTCTTGCCGGCTCTCTTAAGTTCTTCATGCGACAGATTTGCCTCGTCCGCATCAGGAACTTCCTGTAGAACCCCCCTTTCTTTTCCTTTCGGTCCGGCGCCCTTACTCCAATCAACGGCGAAAAAGCAGTGAGAAAGAGAAAACAGTAAGGCTGCGAGCAGGAAAACTCTCTTACCCTTGAGCGAGAATAGGGAAGACATGACTCCAGACTTTAAACTATTTCGCTTCATGCAAGGAAAGATTCGACTGATCTTGCGAAAAGAAGGGCCATATTCCTCTAAAAAGAAAAGCATTAATGGAACAAATCGACGGTCTAAAATATTGAGAGGATATTTTAGCGATTAGAGTTCTGATCGTTTGAAACTTCTCGTCTTACAGCTTGTTAGAGGATCTAATGAGACATTTAAATAAACAATCGGACATGTCCATTTTCTCGATTTTTCCCGAAAAAATTTTGGAAAAATATTTCCAGCCGATTCGTCCAAATAGATTGCAAGTTGGAAGGTCTTTCGTTAGATTCTCCGAAAGATGTATTTAGTAAAAAGTAAGGATGGGATTCGATTTTGCGGTTTAAGATTTTCATAACGATATTCTCTCTAATCGCTTTTTCGAATTGTAGCGCCCTAGCTTGGGGTTGGGTCAAGCTTCCTGACGGAGTTAATTGGGAACACCCGGGAACACTGGATAGAACACCCGCCGAGGGCTTTCCGGTACATTTTCCAGAGGAAGCCGGAATGGATTCCAAACCTTTAGTCGAACTTTCCCAAAAATTGAGAAAAGAAAAAACCGAAGTTCGCTCCTTGCTCGTACTCAAAGACGGAAATCTTATTTGGGAAAGATACGCGGGGGGAATATCTCGAAATCATAATCATAATATGTATTCGGTGACTAAATCCATGCTTTCGCTTTTACTCGGTATTTGCTACAGTAACTCCTGCGGAGTGAATCTGGATGAGAGCTTGGCAAGAGCGGAAGGAAGCCTTCCCGGTATTCTTCCGTCCGAGTTGGAGGGAAAAGAATCCGTTCGATTAAAGGACGCGCTTAGGATGAGTTCGGGAATGGGTTGGGATTCGTTTCCTAAAAAAGAAGACATTCGAACGAACGCCGACCCGTTAGCAATCGCTTGGGAACCGCCCGTATCTTCACCACCCGGTTCTAAATTCGAATATTCTAATGGAGATTCGCAATTGGCTGCGGGCTATTTGGAAGCAAAGACAGGTAAGAGTCTATATGAGTATGCAAAGAATACAGCATTCTCTTGGTTAGGGATTCGGGGTGAGGAATGGTATACGGCTTCCTCGGGACGACAAACCGGAGGATTCGGTCTTCGGTTGAGATCTATCGACATGGCCAAGATAGGGCAATTGTATTTGGAGGGGGGAAAATGGCATGGAAGACAGATACTTCGCCCTGAATGGATCGCTTGGACTCTTGAGCCGGGAGTGGAGCATCGTTACGGGTTGCATTGGTGGCTTCATGAATTCGAAGGCAAGTCGACGTTTATGGCGACCGGGAAGGGCGGACAATTCATCTATGTGATACCTCACAGGAAAATCGTTATCGTAATCACGTCCGCAATTTGGGATAAGTCTTCCGACGTTCTTCTTGGGTCTGTGTTGGAATCGGTGAAAGCGTCCGTACAATCCCGAGATAAACTAGTGACTCGCGAAAAAGAGGAAGCGGTTTTGAAGGAATTGAAACTAGCGCGCAAATCTTCTTTGGATCCGAAATTAAAAGAGGGCGCTGATGAAACCAAGTTAGCGATTCAACCGGGGCACCAGCCGTCTCACCCGTAATTCCGAAGTTTAAGTTTATCGAAGAGTCTAATGATCGGAAGAAAGATTTACGAAATGAATGTGATACGGAAAAAACCGTAGAGTCCGAAATCTAAATTTTCCTCTCGAATGTTAATAGAATGCAAACATCTTTAAATACCGATCGATTTCTTTTCCTAGACGTCGGCGACACTCTCCTGACGATGAAAAAACCGGCAGGAGAAATATATTTCGACGTATTGAAAAATTTCGGGCTAACGAACGCAAATAGACCCGCGGGTTCCTTGGAGCGGGCGTTTCGTAAAGCTTATTCCGAATTAACGAAAGAACCTCTGCCCGAACATCGTGATAAATTTCACGCTCATTCAGGCGGAAGCGAGGGTTGGTGGAGAGACCTGCTCGGGATTTTTTTGAAAGAGATCGGTTCCGATTTGGATCCGGATCCGATTTTCCTTTCCATATTTCAAAAATTCGACGATCCTTCAGTTTGGGAAATCGATCCCGGATTTCCGGATTTGCTTTCGTTCGTAAAGAAATCGGGATACGGACTCGGGATTATTTCCAATTGGGATCACCGTTTGCGGGATCTATTGGGCAGCGTAGGAGTTCTTTCCTATTTTAATCCTATATTTGTTTCCGCGGAATTCGGCTTCGAGAAACCGTCCCATCGAATTTTCCAAGCGGCGTCCGAGACTGTCGGACTTCCTCCCGAGAAATTAATCTACTGCGGAGACAAAGTGGAGTTGGATATTACTCCAACCCGAGAGTTAGGTTGGACCGCCTTTCATAAGAACGAGAAGGGCGATCTTCAGCATTTAGGAGAACTCGTAGGTTTATTAAAAGGTTTAAGCCGGGACAAAATCCGGGAAAGCTGACCCGTTTTACTTTTCGGATTTGAGCCGATCAATTGCACGAAGCGCAATTTCCTTTCGCTTGATTTGAGCTTCTCTTCGACTCGATTCAACCGAATTCACAATCTCTTTAGGCGCGGATCTCGGATGGCCCGCAAAAAAAGGAGGATTAGGGTCATACTCGAGCATCAATTGAATTTCTTGCGCGATATTCGCTCCGTGTAGATCGCCGGCGACACTTAAGGCAAAGTCGATTCCGGCAGTCACTCCGCCGCCGGTAATTCGATTTCCGTCCCGTACGATTCTATCTTCCTTGACGTTAATTCGGGGGAAAAGCCGCAAGACATCCAGCGAAAGCCAGTGAGTGGTAGCGGAATAACCGTCCAGCAAACCCGCAGATGCGAGCGCAAGAGAACCTGTACAAACCGAGGTTACGTACTTCGCAGTCTTTGCCCGGTTTTTTAGCCAGGAAAGAATTTCCTCATTTTCCATAACGGCATTCACACCGGTTCCACCCGGAACAAAAAGCAGATCGAATTTCGGCGAATCGTGAAGGGGATAGTCCGGTAAGAAGGCCAGCCCCCGTTCGGCCAAAACAGGAGCCATAGCTTCGGCAACGAGAGAAATTTTCGTATTCGGCATTCTAGAAAATATTTCGTGGGGCCCCGTAAGATCCAGATGAGTCAAACCTGGGAAAAGGAGCATACCGATGGAAAAAGTTTGAGACATGACCGTAGAAAAAACGGATCTATTTCGGCAACAAGCAGGATTTCGGAATCACCATATCCTGATTTGGTATATACCGGTTTGGAAAGTAGAATATTCTTGTTTTGGCAAAAACAATTTATACCGAGGAATATCGTTCTTTCCAGAAGCTTTTAAAGAGGGCCAGGAAGGAAGCCGGATACACGCAAGTCGAAGTTGCCGACGCGCTCGGCGAGCCTCAATCTTATATATCTAAAATCGAATCGGGCGATCGGAGAATCGATGTAATCGAATTTTGGACGTTCGCCAAATTATACGGGAAACCTGTGGATTTCTTTTTCCGGTTTGAAGAGACTGATCGCCCCAAAAAAAGAACCCTGAAAGCCGCCGTTCCGAAAAAGAAATAGCCCTGTTTGCCGATCTAGTCCGCCTCCCGATTCTTTCCGACTAAAGAAACTTAATTTGGTATCCTATCTTTTCGAAGTCGACGAACTTCTTCGATCTTCAAAAATTTCGCACGCAAAATAAAATTTCCTGCCCGCGTAAATTCATTTTACGGTTTGAAAACAAGATATTTGTCAATCGGACCTACTTTTGTTCTTTTCGTTTATCAACGAATCTGGCCCTATTCTGATTTGGTATATAAAGAAAATAGAAGTAAAATTGGAATACTTTGAGTAAGACTATATATAGCGACGAATATCGCCGGATCATAGATAAAGTGCGACAAGCACGCATTTCGGCAGAACTGACTCAAGAGGATGTAGCTCAAGCGCTCGGCATAAAGCAATCCTTGGTTTCCAAGATCGAATCCTGTCAAAGGCGAGTAGATGTCTTGGAGTTGTTGGAACTAAGTAGGTTTTTAGGAAAACCTGTGGAATTTTTCTTTTATCCTTCCTCATCCGGAAGGTTGAAAAGTCAAAGCAGGAAGCCTTTAAAGGCCGCGTCCGTAAAGAAGAAGAAACGGACACGGTAGAGGCATTTAGATTTCTACGCGCGAGTTTTAACGGATCCGGTATAACCCCTAGATCGATACCGTAATTTATCTGCGGTGTGGACGAAGTCTTATCCAAATTATATTTCCGAAGAATTGTGCAATACGAAATAGATACTTCGTCCTCCTATAATCGAGGGTTCCGGAATGAAATCCTCATTTGGTTCGATATCGAAAGCTTCCAATAATTGATTAAAATCATCTCGGATTCCCGGATTTTTGCCAAAACTTTGGACGAGAAAAATACCTCGTGGTGTTGAAAAGTCGTCCATTACGGTAACCAGGGAATAAAGTCTTCGCAATAATTGGTAACGTAATGAAAGAGTACGTTCCTGTCCAATTCCCAAAACTGAAATTAAAGCCGAAAGTTTTTGGGATCTGACCGGAGATTCTTCCAACCAGTCGGAAATTTTAGGACCTAGAGATTCCTTGCCATCCACCGCTAAAATCCAGAGTCCAGCCCGGTTTTTACAAAATGCCAATAAATCCGCTTGCGATCGTTGTGAAAGGGGAGGCATTGAAATTTTATACTGGGGAATCCCGAACATAAATTTCAAACCGGATAATTCCCTTAATTGGGATAATTGATTGGAAACTCCCTCGGGAATTCCTTCCGCTTCCTGCCATTCTCTGGCTAATTCAAAGGCAGGAAAGCCTTGAACGAAATGTTCCGGAGTGTAAAGTAAATCTTTCCACTCATAGAAATGACGAATCTCCTTTAAAAACATGCAAATACCTTTCCATAAAATATTCTAAAATAGTATATTTAGATCAAGTAAAATATCTGATCGGTTCATATTTATATTATGTTTAGATCCATTCACCCAATTCGGAAAATTTTTCGGAATTTTAGTTCCTGCGATCCTAATGGCCTGGGATCTATTTTTAGATATATTTTATAAAATCATTAACTATTATTAGGAACAGAATAAAAGAGTAACTCTACGGGAGCGTAGGCAAGACGAAAAAATATCATTGGGAGGACCAGAGGCGGGATTGATATGCTTGAAATCAGCGGTAAAATTTCGCTCGATCGTCGATTTCGATTTGATTATTCTTAAATGGATCGAGGGCGAATTTACGAGAATTATCGAAATTTTGATAAATAAAGTTATCCGAAACTCGAATACCTTTTGTGTCACCTCTTGAAGATTTGGTTTAAAACAAAGAAAGGCTTTGTGTTTTATTTAGGAGTCAAGGAACTAATGAAGTTTAAGAAAACATAGCGCTTAAAAATTACCGGGAATTTTATACGGATGATTCCCGGCAAAGCAGCGATTAAAATGCTTATATTAATAAGCGTTATTTAGAGTAGCACACTGGCCGAATGCAATATTACGGGAACTACCGTAGCTACAAGTGATCGTTATTAGAGTAGGAGCCGCTGCTGTCGGTGTAACGTTGCTCCAAAGAAACTGGCTGGTTGGAAAGTCCGCGTTTATTTTTGCAAGAACGGCGGATGTACAGGAGGCTTCGCTAGCCATTGCTGCAAAAGTCGATACTGTACTTTCATATTGAAAATTTTGGTATTGAGCGACACTCGCCGAGCCTATTGCACCGGTTTGCGCGGCAGTCAACGAGGGCCATGTTTTAGAAATGGAGGCGCTTCCTTCCGCTACCATGCTTGTTATCGGAGTCCATTGGAGAGGGGCGGTGAATGCCGTCCAAGCGCTTTGGCTTAGGGGTGCAGCCGAGTTGATCTGATTTTGAATAGCAGTGGCCGTATTTGTACATCCGCTCAGACCTTGAGCAATATTAAGCACTGCCGTTAATTGCGCTTTCCCGATCGTAAGCGTTGAATTCGGATCGGAACCGAACAAAGTTGCTTGGTTACATGAGCTCGATGGGACGGGGGATAGGGACGCGAAGTAACTATTCGTCGCTACCTTTTGGGTCTGCGCGCAGTTCCCCGACGTTAGAGCTAATAATGCAATGATCGCAGCGTCATCATTACTTTTTTTCTTTTGTGTACAATTGGTGAAACTAGAAAGGCAAATTATTGCGATTCCGGTCAATATTACTTTTTTCATGGTGAAGATGATCTCCATAACTTGGATTTTAAGGGCAATCTTCAGAATGTTTTTTTCCACGTCCATAAAAATTATCCTTTTGATATATAATATTATTAATAATATTCAATTTGACAAAAATAATGAAAAGCAATTTTTATGAAATTTAGTTAAAATGAAGAGTAAAAACTAAATATTGTATCAAAATGATACTTAATTTCTTGGGAGCGAAACTTGCAAAGAATATTTTTGCTAAAAAAACAACGATTCTTCTTTTTTCGCTCCCAGAATTGCCGATTTTTCTATCTTTAAGATCAATTATTTAGCTTATTTATATCATTTTAGTAAAAATTAAAACACGCCAGGTGTCAAAATGGCTTCAGCTTTTTGTGTGTCTTTTTTGAGGCAAATATTCCTGTTTTTTCCTTTCTGCTGCAGTTCCTTCTTGCTTATTTCTTGTTCGAGCTCGTTCGAGACGGCCGATTATTCTGCCGCGAAAGGGGCAGATCCTAATGTTCATTCCTATCAATTTAAGAATACGGGAAAGATCGTGTTCATCGAGATTGATGAACGTCGGTCCGGTAAGGCCGATACCTGGCAATGGGTCTCCGGCGATCCGGCAAACCCGAAAAATGTAAACGTCCTGTACAGAGAGCTGGCGACAAAACCCGGAAGACCGGTAGATATTAAAACGTATTACGGGCCCAATAATTTCAAAATTGCGGAAATTCAGGATCTGAATGGGGACGGAAAATTTGAAACGACCGTTTATTTCAACTGGCTTGCGACACCGCAGTCGATCTCAGGGATTATTGCAAGGATCGAATCGGATACCGACGATAAGCCGGGTGTGGATCTTTGGATTTATCCGATGGCTCGCATGGAATTGGACACGAACGGAGATGGGCGACCGGATCGATTTTTATCGGATGGGGAAAAGATAAATAGATTGTACGCGAAATTCGTTACCGAAGGGATTCTATCTTCCGACGGCTTTCAGGTATTACGGCAGGATTCATCTTGGGCAATTCATCCGTTCTTGATTCCCGAAGGCAAAAATCGAGCGATTATTCCGAACTCATTTTAGTTTTATCCAGTATTCTTTTACCTTCTCTCATTAAATCAGAAGTCAGGATCGATAAGTCGGAGAATCGAGGGTTTTCGATTCTCCGTATCGGAAATATCGAATGATTTTCCTTTTAAGGCTTTACCGTGTATTAAAAAGATATGTTGGAATCTCTAAATTTTCCGAATTCTACCCTAGCTCGGCTTTGATGCGGTCGTAACCTCCTAAGTTTTCACGAACGAGGATCGGGCAAGAAGAGGATTGATTTCGCCAAGCCTTCCGAAACGGATTGCTTTTCCTAACGACTATCGCCAATCTTTAGAAAGCGAGGGGTAAGATGGATAAGGTCGTTTGTTCGATTACAAAGGAGGAGGCGGATTCGGAAAATTGCTATAGGGCGAGTACGATTCCAAGGCTGATCTACCAAAAGATGAAGCTAGAGTATCCGGAATTGACTCCGGACTCGTTCATCTCGATCCCCAAGGTAAAGGAATACCAAAAAAAATATCTAAGTCATTTGATAAACGAAGAATCCAGCGAATTGGATCGATTGGAGAAAGAGGTTCTTGATTCCATTGAAAAGAATGAGATTCTCTCCGAAAATATCGAACCGGAAATGGAACATCAACTTACTTTCGCGGAAAAAATTTCCGATAGACTGGCGGAATTCGGCGGAAGCTGGACATTTATTTTTTCGTTTTTTACATTCATCTTAATTTGGATATCGATCAATGTAGGCAACATTTTCTTCCATCCGTTCGACGTTTATCCGTTTATACTTCTGAATTTATTGCTTTCTTGTGTTGCCGCGATTCAAGCTCCGATTATCATGATGAGTCAGAATCGTCAGGAGCAAAAGGATAGAATTCGCAGCGAACATGATTATAAAATCAACCTAAAAGCCGAGTTGGAAATTAAGCTTTTGCACGAAAAGATCGATTATCTAATCGCGCATCAAAACAGGAAACTGCTGGAAATTCAGGAAATCCAAGCAAGTTACTTGGACGAGATTTTAAGTAAGCTCGATAAATTTTCATCTTAAATTTTACGGGAGCCGGCTTGATTCCGGCGAAATGTAAGCATGTCCCCGCTTTCTAAAATGAATCACAACAACTCCGAATCCTCTCGCTTATATTTCGCTTATTAAATGAGTTATTAAGTGAATTTTTTAGAAAATTCTTTCGAACTCTTATTTTAAATATTCATTTCATTTTCATTGCGGGAGATTTCCGTTCTCTCCAAAGGCATTTATGAAATTCTTATCTTCTATGCATACATCGGACTTATATCCGAATGAAAGAATGACTCTTGACTTCTTTGGGGAAGAGTGGAACTTTCTGCTATAAAGATGAGTTCGAATCGTATTCACGCGCACTGCCTCGCTTATTTTACCACCCTCTTATTACTGACCAATTGTTATGGCAGGAAAGTGTTAGGACAGTTCGACGAACTTACAATCGGATCGGAATATTCCGCTACGCATACGGTAGCTTCGAACGAACGAATTAAAACCGAATTATGTGATAAAGCTTTCTTGAATGCGTTTCAAGTGGGAATTCACGGTGCAAAAACGGATGTTCTTAGAGAGGCTCTTAAGAAGGAAATGGAAAAAGATCCTAAAATTATCGCCTTTCTAGACGTACATTTCGAACATGTCGATGGCTGTTGGAAAATCGAATATACTCCGGAAAGAAAGAAGAAATGAGTCGATTTGTAGTCATTTTTCTAATCGGTATCCTTTTGCAAGCCTGTCTATACGAGAAAGGATACATTCGAAGAATTCAAATCGACCCGAACGGCCAATCGAAAACGGAAGAGGAGCAAGCCGCACAGCCGAACAAGATTAAATTTCGGAAATGCATGTATTCGTTCATCGTTCTGTTTTGGTATAATCGTCCCTTCCCGTCCACGTGGAACGATCTCATTGCGGATCCCGATTTCGATGAGCACAAATCAGTAAAATTAAAGAACGCAGTCGTATATATAGATGGGATCGATTTCTTTCCTCCTTGGACCGTTTTCATGTTATTCCTTCCTTTTCCCACAGTGCCTATCATGAGAAGTTGTGGCGTAGTGGAAGGTGAAGTCATCAGCACAGGCGCTCATTCCCGCTAATAGCCGCTTGCCACAGTTGTCCTGCGTTTACGCCTTCGCCAGCAGATGAAGATTTTTTGGGAGATTTGTGCGGGAGCTCCCACGATTTTTGCTGAGGATAAAACGCTTGCGATGGTTTCGATTTTGTGAGATAGGGGCGGGTACCGCCGCTGCGCTCCAGCCCCCACCCACGAAGGGCGGGGCCCCTCCCGCAACTAAGAGACATAATATAGAATTCTAATGCATGATATTGGTTAGTTTTGCGACTCCTAGCATAAATAGTGCCAAACTCTTCGGAATACATGCGCTAAAACCTTGACCGGGGACCCTGGGCAAAAATACTGTGTATTTCTAGCTTCCCTACCTGGGAGCGGATAGCAAAACATGCCCTCTTAGCTCAGCGGTAGAGCACTTCCATGGTAAGGAAGGGGTCACCAGTTCAAGCCTGGTAGAGGGCTAGTTTTACGATTTTATAGGCCTGTAGTTTAATGGTAGAACTAGGATCTCCAAAGTCCTTGGTGGGAGTTCGATTCTCTCCGGGCCTGCATGGAACCGGCTCTTCGAGGGCAGCCATAGCACAGGAAGGAAACGAGTGAAGTTAAACGTTTTTATACAAGAATGCCGCGAAGAACTGAAAAAAGTTCAATGGCCAAACCGCCAAGAAGTAGTGCAATCTACGTTTGTCGTGTTAGCCACGGTTCTTTTCTTCTCTACATTTCTTTTCCTTTCGGACATGGCCTTTGTTCGGCTTCTTACCGGATTTTGGAACCTGTAAGTCATAGGAATCGAGAGGCGGCAGAGGGAATCATCATGGGTGAATTGAAATGGTACGCGCTGCAGACTTACTCCGGTCACGAGAATAAGGTGCAGAAGAATTTGGAGAAACTTGTTCAACAGCGTAAGCTGGAGGAAAAGATTCCGCAAATTCGTATTCCTACCATGGACGTCGCCGAAATGAAGAACGGCAAGAAGAAGGTTTCTAAAAAGAAACTAATGCCGGGTTACGTTCTTATTGAAATGGACATGGACGATGATCTACGTTTCATGATCCAAAGCCTTCCATCCGTTTCTACTTTTGTAGGATCCAAAGATGGGGGACCGGAACCTCTTTCCGTAGACGAAGTAAAGAATCTCTTTGCTGAATCCGGAGAGTTGAAATCCGAAGAACCGGCCGCGCCGCGGTTGCTGTTCAAAGTTGGCGATAGTCTCAAGATTATCGACGGACCGTTTGCCAACTTTACTGGAGTCGTAGATGAGATCTTCCCGGATAAGGGAAGGCTCAGAGTGAAGGTGGAGATTTTCGGAAGATCCACCCCTGTGGAATTAGATTATCTACAGGTCAAAACCGAACCCTGACCGGTGGGGAACCGGGAGAAACAAGTAAGGTGTTTCGCCAATGGCAGCAAAAAAAGTCGTAAAGCAGATTAAGCTTCAAGTGGAAGCAGGCAAGGCCAATCCGGCACCTCCAGTAGGTCCCGCTCTCGGTCAGGCCGGTTTGAACATTATGGAGTTCTGCAAGCAATTCAACGAAAGAACTAAGGCACAAATCGGCCTCAAGCTTCCCGTTGTTATCACCGTATTCTCCGATCGGAGTTTCACGTTCATTACCAAGTCTCCACCGGCAGCTCTTCTCGTAAAGAAGGCGATCGGTCTGGAAACCGGTTCCGCTACTCCTCATACCGTTAAGGTCGGGAAGATTACTCGTAAGCAGCTCGAAGAGATTGCAAAGACCAAGATGGAGGACCTCAACGCCAATGATTTGGACGCTGCGGTTCAAATTATCGCGGGAACTTGCCGTTCTATGGGCGTCACGGTAGAAGGATAAAACGATGAAGCGCGGAAAAAAATATCGTGCTGTAAAAGAGAATATCGACAGCACCAAGGTGTATCCGATCGAGAAAGCGGTAGAATTAGCGAAAGCTTCTTCTTACACAAAGTTCGATGGAACCATAGAAATCGCCACTAAAGTCAATTATAAGTCACTTCAGAATATTCGCGGAACGATTTCCCTTCCTCATGGAACAGGAAAACTGGTTCGCGTATTAGTTTTCTGTAAGGGAGACAAGCAAAACGAAGCTAAGGCTGCAGGAGCAGAATTCGTAGGCGATGCCGACCTGATCGAAAAGGTTGCCGGCGGCTGGACGGATTTTGATGCTTGCGTTGCGACTCCTGACATGATGAAGGATGTCGGAAAGCTCGGTCCTATTTTAGGACGTAAAGGTTTAATGCCTAAGCCGAAAGCAGGAACGGTCACTAACGACGTTGCAAAAGCGGTCGGTGAGCTCAAGTCGGGAAGGATCGAATATCGTCCTGATAAAGGCGGTGTCGTTCATCTAGGAGTGGGCAAAGTTAGCTTTGATCAAGCGAAGCTTGTAGAAAATATTCGTACCGTAGTTCAAACCCTTCTTCGAGACAAACCCTCGGACGCGAAGGGCGATTACCTGAAAACCTTTGCAGTCTCTCCTACGATGGGCGCAGGGATTAAGGTCGACGTTAAGGAACTGGTCAACTCGGCCGTTTAAGGCTCGAAGACAGGGAGAAGAATCAGATGCCCAGCCAGGAAAAACACGAAGCAGTCGCCCTATTGAAGGGCAAACTTGAGGCAAGTAGCGACTTTATCCTAGCCAGCTACAGCGGCCTTACCGTGGAGGAAATCACCGGTCTCCGGGCGAAACTCCGCAAAGAGGGCTCGGAACTAAAGGTAGTCAAAAACAACCTTTTCCTCCTCGCGCTCAAGGAATCAGGAAAGCATAAGGATAAAAACATTGCCTTTGGGCCCGAATACCAAGGTCCCTTAGCGGCAATTTTCGCCGACGCGAATCTACCCACCGTAGCAAAAGTTCTAAAGGAATTTGCTAAAACCAATAAGAACCTGATCGTAAAGGCAGGTTATTTGGACGGATCGGTTTTGGATGCGGAAGGCGTAGAAGCAATCGCAGGTCTTCCGAGCAGAGAACAACTTCTTGCTCAGATCGCAGGCGGAATCAACGGTCCGGCCCGGAGTATCGCTTCGGGAATCAACCAGATCATCGCAAGTCTCGCGCGAGCTATTCAAGCAACCGCAGAGAAGAACAACCAGTAGAACCCATTTAGTACAAAGGACCATACGGAATCAAAGGAGCACCCAATGTCTACCACTGAAGCGTTATTAGAGCAAATCGGCAAGCTGACCCTGGTCGAGGCAGCCGACCTCGTCAAAAAGATGGAGGAGAAGTTCGGAATTTCCGCAGCTGCTCCAGTAGCAGTTGCCGCAGCAGGCGGCGGAGCAGCACCCGCTGCAGCAGCTGAAGAGCCGGCATCTTTCAATGTCGTCCTGAAAGGCTTCGGAGATAAGAAAATCGAAGTTATTAAGGTAGTTCGTGAGATCACTGGTCTTGGCTTAAAAGAAGCTAAAGATTTAGTAGAAGCTGGCGGAAAAGCAGTGAAGGAAGGCGTTGCGAAAGCGGAAGCCGACGACCTGAAAAAGAAACTAGAAGCGGTTGGCGCTCAAATCGAACTCAAGGCTGTCTAATCTGTTCGGGGCTAGTCTCCTAGATACCAGATTACAATCCTTTCACTTAGGCAAGGAGGCCCAATGGACCTCCTTGCTTTATTGCTTTTATTCACATATATTATGATTTTTCATTATCCATTAGGGGGTATCCGATGTACGGTCAAGTAGAGAGAAAACGGGTAAATTTCGGTAAGATAACCAATCTGGATTACCTTTCCAACTTGATTCAGATTCAGAAGAAGTCCTTCGACTGGTTTCTTCAATCCGAAGTTAAAGATCCTACCAAGAGAAAAAACCAAGGGTTAGAAGCGGTTTTCCGCGAAACTTTCCCGATCGAAAGTCCGAATAACGACATGGTGATGGAATACAGTCACTATGTCCTTGGCGATCCTAAGAAATCACCGCAAGAATGCAAAGATACAGATGCGACGTTTGCACTTCCGTTAAAAGCGGTTATTCGTCTTATCATCAAAGAAACGGGCGAGATTCGCGAGCAGGTCGTTTACATGGGTGATCTTCCCGTGATGACCGAGCAAGGAACCTTTATCATAAACGGAGCGGAGCGCGTTGTCGTGAGCCAGCTTCACCGTTCTCCCGGGATTTTCTTTTCCTACGATGCGGAAAGAGACACGTATTCCGCTCGCGTCATTCCTTATCGCGGATCCTGGCTTGAATTCGAGATGGACAATAAGGGAATTCTTGTCGCCAAAATCGACAGAAAGAAAAAATTCCCGGCCACTCTTCTGATTAAGTCGTTAGGGCACGGAACGAACGAGGAAATTCTTCGTCTTTTTTACAAAGCTTCCAAAGCAAAACTCGCAGGTGGGAGTTCCCGCGAGCTAAAACGTCTAATCGGTCGTCGCGTGATTGCGGACGTTATCAACATGGAAACCGGAGAGGT
This sequence comes from Leptospira fainei serovar Hurstbridge str. BUT 6, assembly GCF_000306235.2. Taxonomy (NCBI): domain Bacteria; kingdom Pseudomonadati; phylum Spirochaetota; class Leptospiria; order Leptospirales; family Leptospiraceae; genus Leptospira; species Leptospira fainei. The sequence goes on along the minus strand of NZ_AKWZ02000010.1, from coordinate 344,041 downwards.
CATGCTCGAAGCCGGTTCCAAGATCAACGAAGATAATATCTCCATCTTGAAAGAGATGAAGGTAAAAGACGTCGAATTAGTCGAGTTCCCTCGTGATAAGGATAACCCCGTTCTTGTAAACTGTTTGGAAAAAGACGGTGTCAACGATTACGAGGACGCTGTTCTGAAATTCCACGGAATCATGAGACAAGGCGAACCTTCCACCATTGAAAACGCCGAAACGGAGCTGAATCGCCTCTTCTTCTCCCATAAAACTTTCGATTTGGGCGACGTCGGTCGTTATAAGATCAATAGCAAATTCGAATTCAATAATCCGAAAGAATTTACTAGCGCAAAAGAAAGAGTACTTCGCCCGGCCGATATCATTGAAACCGTTCGTTATTTGCTGAATCTGATCTCCGAAACCGAGAACTATTATCCGGACGATATCGACCACTTAGGAAACCGTCGTATTAGATCGGTAGGAGAGTTAATCTCCAATCAATTGAAAGTCGGTTTTACTCGCGTTGAACGAGTGATCAAAGAGAGAATGACGGTTCAAGAAGTCGGGACTCAAACTCCGCAACTTCTGATTTCCATCAAACCGATCACGGCAGTTATCAATGAGTTCTTCGGTTCCAGCCAATTGTCTCAGTTCATGGATCAAACCAATCCGCTGGCCGAATTGACTCACAAACGTCGTCTTAACGCGCTTGGTCCCGGCGGTTTGTCTCGAGACAGAGCCGGATTCGAAGTGCGCGACGTTCACTACAGCCACTACGGTCGTATGTGCCCGATCGAAACTCCTGAAGGTCCGAACATCGGACTTATTCTGTCCATGTCTTCTTACGCTCGCGTAAACGACTATGGCTTCTTGGAGACTCCTTATCGGGTCGTTAAAAACGGAAAGGTCGCGAATCAAATCGAATACCTGACTGCGGATAAAGAAGAATATCATTATATAGCTCAGTCTTCTTCGGCAGTGGACGAGAAAGGAGAGTTTAAGAGCAAACTCATTTCTACTCGTCACCGTTCCGACTTCCCTTTCCGGAACCCGAACGAAATCCAGTATATGGATTTGGCTCCGATGCAAGTTGTTTCCGTTTCGACCGCATTAATTCCTTTCTTGGAACATGACGACGCGAACCGAGCATTGATGGGTTCCAACATGCAACGCCAGGCGGTGCCTCTACTCCGCCAAGAAGCTCCCTATGTGGGAACGGGAATGGAGAGCCGTGCCGCATACGACTCCAGAATTTGCGTGATCGCAAAACAAGACGGATACGTGAAATACGTAGACGCCGAAAAAGTCATCGTCGAGCAAAAGGGCGGAAAAGAATCCGATACGTACGACTTAACGAAATTTAAGAAAACCAACCAAGGCACTTGCTTCAATCAAACTCCCGTCGTCGGAGTGATTCACTCGGAGATCGACGGGAAAGTCAGTAAGGTGACCAAGGAAAAAATCGAAGTCACTGCGGATAACGGAAGCATAAAAGAATATAATCTGGCTTCGGGTTCTAAACAGTATCATCCGATCGTTTCCAACGGAGAAGAGGTTCGCAGAGGAACCACTCTTGCGGGACAAGTCGTCTTTGGCGAGAGAATGGATGAGCTCGGAAACATTCTGCAAAAAGGAACCGTTCTTGCGGACGGACCTGCAGTCGATAACGGAACTCTTGCTTTAGGACGGAACGTGCTCGTAGCGTTTATGCCTTGGGAAGGGTATAATTTCGAGGATGCGATCCTCATTTCCGAGAAAGTCGTGAAAGACGATATTTTCTCTTCTATTCATATCGAGGAATTCGAGATCCAAGCTCGGGAAACCAAATTGGGACAAGAGCAGATCACTCGAGATATTCCGAATCTCTCGGACAAAGCGTTCCGCGACCTGGATGAAACAGGTGTGATTCGTATCGGTGCGGAAGTGAAACCGGGAGATATTCTGGTCGGGATGGTGACTCCGAAAGGAGAAACCGATCTGACTCCGGAATACAAACTTCTCCATTCCATTTTCGGCGAAAAAGCGAAAGAAGTCAGGGATTCCTCTCTTCGTATGCCGAACGGGTTCGAAGGAACCGTAATCGATATTAAGCGCTTCTCCCGTGAGAAAGGCGACGAATTGCCTGCGGGCGTGGAAGAGATGGTCAAGGTTTTCGTCGCTCGTAAGCGTAAGCTTCTAGTCGGAGACAAGATGGCCGGGCGCCACGGAAACAAAGGCGTCGTAGCTCGGATCATGGCAGAGGAAGACATGCCTTACATGGAAGATGGTACTCCGATGGATATCGTATTGAATCCATTAGGTGTTCCTTCTCGGATGAATTTGGGTCAGATTTTCGAAACTCAGCTCGGATTGGCTGCAAGCCGTCTTGGAATCAACTTTGAGACTCCGGTATTCGACGGAGCGACCGAAGCCGATGTGGAAAAATATTGTAAGGAAGCGAATCTTCCTCTCAGTTCTAAATTTAGATTGTACGACGGACGGACCGGACTGCCGTTCATGAACGAAGTGTTCTGCGGATACATTTATATGTTGAAACTCGCTCACCTCGTTGACGACAAGATTCACGCTCGCTCGACCGGACCCTACTCTTTGGTTACTCAACAACCTTTGGGCGGTAAGGCTCAGTTCGGGGGACAGCGTTTGGGAGAAATGGAAGTGTGGGCGCTGGAAGCATATGGCGCATCCCATACTTTGCAGGAACTCCTCACCATTAAATCCGACGATATGTTGGGAAGGGCGAGAATTTACGAGGCGATCGTAAAAGGAATCCATTCCATCAAACCGGGAATTCCGGAATCATTCAACGTATTGGTACAGGAACTCAGGGGACTTGCTCTGGACATCGTCATCACCGACTCCGAGGGAAACACCGTGGATATCTCGGATTACGAAGACGAATATTCCAAGAGCAAAAAGAAGATTAAATTCGAGACCATCGAGAACGCCTAAGGGAAGGTTAGCATGAGATCCAATAACGACTTCGAATCAATTACAATCAGACTGGCTTCTCCCGAACGGATCAAAGAATGGTCCTACGGCGAAGTTAAAAAACCGGAAACCATCAACTATCGTACTCTGAAGCCGGAAAGAGACGGACTTTTTTGCGAAAAGATTTTCGGAACCACCAAGGATTGGGAATGCTATTGCGGTAAGTTCAAATCCATTCGATATAAAGGCGTGGTTTGCGACAAATGCGGAGTCGAGGTAACTCACTCCAAAGTTCGTCGCGAACGCATGGGCCATATCGAGCTCGCAGCTCCCGTTTCGCATATTTGGTACTATCGTTCGGTTCCTTCTCGTATGGGACTCTTGCTGGATATGACCATCAACCAGCTCAAGAGCGTACTATACTTCGAAAAGTATGTGATCATCGATCCGGCGGATACCGGTAGAAATCGCGGGGAACTCATCGACGAGGAAGAATATCACGCGTATTTGGACGAATACGGCGACAAATTCGTAGCCGGAATCGGCGCCGATGCGATTAAAGAACTTCTCTCTCGTATCGATGTAGATGCGGAAGCGCGTATCATCCGTCAAAAAATCCAAGAGAAAGAAAAAATCTCCGATAAGAGAATTCTTAAACGCCTCGAAGTATTGGAAGCTTTCCGGGATTCCGGTAATCGTCCTGAGTGGATGGTATTGGACGTTGTTCCGGTCATTCCTCCGGAACTTCGCCCGATGGTTCAGTTAGAAGGAGGACGCTTTGCGACTTCCGACTTGAATGACCTTTATCGTCGCGTAATCAACAGGAATAACCGTCTAAAACGTCTTCTTGCTTTGAAAGCTCCGGAAATCATCGTTCGTAACGAGAAGCGGATGCTGCAAGAAGCGGTGGATGCACTCTTCGATAATAGCCGCCGTAAGCGCACCGTAAAAGGAAAAGGAAATCGTCCTTTAAAATCCATTTCGGATATGCTGAAAGGAAAGCAAGGACGTTTCCGCCAAAACTTACTCGGTAAACGCGTGGATTATTCCGGTCGTTCCGTAATCGTAGTCGGTCCGGAATTGAAATACCATGAAATGGGTCTTCCTAAGAAAATGGCTCTCGAGCTCTTCAAGCCTTTCATTATGAAACGACTCGTGGATCTCGACTTAGCCCCTAACATCAAGTCGGCTAAGAAGAAAGTCGAAGCCGAAGAGAAGGAAGTTTTCGACGTTCTCGAAACCGTCGTAAAAGAGCATCCGGTCATGTTGAACCGTGCTCCGACTCTTCACCGTCTCGGAATCCAGGCTTTCTTACCGATCTTAGTGGAAGGAAAAGCGATCAAATTGCATCCTCTCGTCTGTCACGCGTTCAACGCGGACTTTGACGGAGACCAAATGGCAATTCACGTTCCGCTGACGCCGAAAGCTCAGTTGGAAGTGTGGATGCTTATGCTTTCCCCTCACAATATCCTAAACCCCGCTAACGGACACCCGATCTGCGGACCTACTCAGGATATCGTATTAGGAATTTATTATCTAACTTCGGAGCTTCCTTCGGAAGCGGGAGTTCCTCTCAAGTCGTTTGCCAACTTGGAAGAGGTGACTTACGCTATCGATCGAGGAGTGATCGAATATAGAACGAAAATATCGGTTCTTCACCAAGGAAAGATCCTGGAGACTACTCCGGGAAGATTGATCTTCAATACGGTTCTTCCCGAAGGATATCCGTACGTAAACCGTGCTCTTTCCGATAAGGAAACGAACAGAATTATCGCCGAAGTGTACGAGAAATACGGACCGGCGCAGACGGTTCTTATGCTCGACGATATTAAGAAATTAGGATATCGTTACGCTACTATTTTCAGCCCGACGATTTCCATCGAAGACATTCGCGTATCTCCGGGTAAAGTTACTCTGGTCGGCGATGCCAATAAGGAAGTCGAGCGCGCAGACGGTGAATACCGCAAAGGTATCATCACCAACGAAGAGCGTAAGAAAAAAGTGATCGAGATCTGGACTAAAACCAACGACCTCATCACCGATTCCATGTTCAAAGAGTTGGAGAAAGACAAAGGCGGATATAATCCGGTATTCATCATGGCGGCATCGGGAGCCCGCGGATCTAAACAGCAGATCCGTCAGTTGGCCGGAATGCGCGGATTGATGGCGAAACCTTCCGGAGAAATCATCGAGCTCGCAATTCGTTCCAACTTCCGAGAAGGATTGAGCGTTCTCGAATTCTTCATTTCCACTCACGGTGCCCGTAAGGGACTTGCGGATACGGCTCTGAAAACCGCCGATGCAGGTTACCTCACTCGCCGCTTAGTGGATATTTCCCAAGACGTGATTGTCGCAGAAGACGATTGTCAAACCGAAGAATGCATCACGTTAGGAACGGTAAAGGAAGGAGAAAACGTTATCGTTTCTCTCAGCGATCGCGTCTTCGGCCGCTACACCGCCGAGAATATCGTCGATCCCGTCTCCGAGGACATCGTATATCCGAAAAGCACCCTGATTACGAGAGAAGTCGGTCAGAAGCTGGAGAACCTAGGTTATGAAAAAATCAAGGTTCGCTCTCCTCTAACTTGCGAAGCTCGATGGGGAATCTGCATCAAATGTTACGGTATGGACATGGCTCGTTTGACTCCGGCAGAAATCGGAGAGGCAGTCGGAACCATCGCCGCTCAATCTATCGGTCAGCCGGGAACCCAGCTTACCATGCGGACCTTCCACATTGGTGGAGCGGCTTCCGCTAAGGTCCAAGAGAAGGAGCATAAAGTCGGGTACCGCGCGATCGTAAATGCGATCAACGGACGGACTTTATCTACGCTGGATCGAGGAATTATCTTTACTCGCCGCGGATCCATCGTGGTACAAAGATTGATCCAACAATTCAAGGCTTCCGATCTGACCAACCTAAGAGTGGAAGACGGACAAAAAGTGGATAAGGGAGAGCTCGTTGCGACTCTCGCTTCCGGAGAGAATGTTACTTCGGACGCACCGGGAACGATAAAAATCGAGAACGGTTTATTTAGAATTCTCGGAGAAGAAGCAGTCGTCCCAGTGAAGACCGGAACGACTTTGAATGTTAAGTCCACCGATATAACGGAAGCAAACCAAGCTCTAGCGG